>JANMKR010000119.1:0-8896 GCA_031372145.1 Actinomycetota bacterium
CCCACCACCGCGTCGACATCACCGACGAGGCGCTGCACGCTGCCGCGACCCTCGCCGACCGCTACATCGCCGACCGGTTCCTGCCCGACAAGGCCATCGACCTGATCGACGAGGCCGCGTCGCGCATGCGCATCAAGACGATGACCGCGCCGCCCAGCTACCGCGAGCTCGAGGACGAGATCGACACGGTGCGTCGTGAGAAGGAAGCCGCCATCGAGAACCAGGAGTTCGAGAAGGCCGCCAACCTGCGCGACAAGGAACGCCGCCTGACCAACTCCAAGCGCGAGGCCGAAGAGGCGTGGCGCAACGACGAGGACGGACCGCGTCCGGCCATCGGCGAGGAGGAGATCGCCGAGATCGTCTCGATGTGGACGGGCATCCCGGTCGTCAAGCTGACCGAGGCCGAGACCCAGAAGCTCCTGCGGATGGAAGACGAGCTGCACAAGCGCGTCATCGGCCAGCAGCCGGCCATCGCAGCGGTCTCCCGCGCGATCCGTCGAGCACGCGCCGGCATCAAGGACCCCAAGCGGCCAGCCGGTTCGTTCATCTTCCTCGGCCCCTCAGGAGTCGGCAAGACCGAGCTGGCCCGCACGCTCGCCGAGTTCTTGTTCGGTGACGAGAGCGCGCTCATCCAGATCGACATGTCCGAGTACATGGAGAAGCACTCCGTGTCGCGGCTGGTCGGCTCGCCTCCCGGCTACATCGGGTATGACGAGGGCGGTCAGCTCACCGAGATGGTGCGCCGCAAGCCGTACTCGGTCGTCCTGCTGGACGAAGTCGAGAAGGCCCACCCCGAGGTGTTCAACATCCTCCTGCAGATCCTGGAGGACGGTCGCCTGACCGACTCACAGGGCCGTTCGGTCGACTTCCGCAACGCGATCGTGATCATGACCTCCAACATCGGGGCCGCCACGATCTCGCGCAACACGCCGCTGGGCTTCTCGGTGTCTGACGACGCGGGTCTCAGCTACGACGACATGAAGTCCAAGATCATGGGCGAGCTCAAGCGGGTGTTCCGTCCTGAGTTGATCAACCGCATCGACGAGGTCATCGTCTTCCACAAGCTGACCAAGGAGCAGATCACCGAGGTCGTCGACCTGCTGATGATCCGCCTGCAGAAGCAGCTTGCGGACCGTGGTGTCTCGTTGCAGCTCACCGACGATGCCAAGGATCTGCTGGTCGAGCAGGGCTACGATCCCACCATGGGAGCACGGCCGCTGCGTCGGGCGATTCAGCGTCTGATCGAGGATCGCCTCGCGGACGAGGTGCTGGGTGGCAACCTGCCCGAAGGCGCGACGATCCTGGTCGATCGCGAAGGCGACGAGATGCAGTTCACGGTGCGCGAGCCGGAGCCGGACGTGGTCGGAGCGACCGCCGCGCCCGCCGGTGGCGACGAGTCAGCCGCCGACGAATCGTAGTGTCGGCCGTCCGGCCGACCGGTAAAGGGAACTCAGTGCCCGCTTTCGCAAGTACGACCACGTCTCCCGGCTGCAAACCGTCGCCAGGCGGTGTCCTCGGTCTCGCCGTTATGGGTACCGATAGCGGCAAGACACTGCGTCCTTGCCTGCCTCGGTTTTCGCGCGAGATACGTTGCCGTACTTACCAATGCGAGCACTAAGCCGGCGTCGGGCCCTCGCCCGGCGACGTCGCGCGCCCGCACGGTTCACGTGTGCTCGTCGTGCGGCTCCCAGGCCGCGCGGTGGGTCGGACGCTGTCCCGGCTGTGGAGAGTGGGGCACCCTGGTCGAGGAGGCCACGAGCCGTGCGGCGGTGACCCTTGCCGCGCCGTCGGCCGCGCCGGTCCGCCTGGGCGACATCTCCCAGGACGGCGACGAGCGGGTCCCGACGGGTGTTCCCGAACTCGACCGAGTGTTGGGCGGCGGGTTGGTTCCGGGATCGCTCGTGCTCATCGGCGGCGAGCCCGGCATCGGCAAGAGCACGCTGGTCATGCAGGCGCTTGCGCACCTGTCACAGAGCGGTCGCGTGTTGCTGGTGACCGGCGAGGAGTCGCCCAAGCAGGTCCGCTCCCGCGCCGCGCGGCTGACCGGAGACTGCAGCGGTGTGGAGGTCGCGGCCGAGACCCGGCTGCAATCGGTCGTCGCGTTGATCGAGTCCGGCGCCTACACCGTGTGTGCGGTGGACTCGGTCCAGACGCTGGCATCGGATGTGTTGGACGGGGCGCCGGGGACCGTCGGCCAGGTCCGCGAGGCCGCCGCCGAGCTTCTTCGCGCGGCCAAGTCGACCGGTGTCACCGTCATCCTGGTGGGACAGGTCACCAAGGACGGTGCGCTCGCCGGGCCGCGCCTCCTGGAGCATCTCGTCGACTGCGTGGTGTCGTTCGACGGCGAAGACGGCCGCGCGCATCGCGTCTTGCGCCCCGCCAAGAACCGCTTTGGCGCGACCAACGAGGTCGGCATCCTCGAGATGCGCCCCGACGGGCTCGTCTCGGTCGACGATCCTGCCGCGGTGTGGCTCGCCGAGGCCGGTGAGCGGATCGGGTCGTGTGTGTTCCCCGTGCTCGAAGGCAGCCGGGCGCTGCTCGTCGAGATCCAGGCGCTGGTGGGGCACACCGAGGTCGTCCCGCCCCGTCGCGTGGCGGTCGGCGTCGACCGCACGCGCCTGGCACAGGTCATCGCAATCCTCAGTCGCCATGCGGGGTTACGCCTTGGCGATCAGGACGTGTTCGTCAGCGTGGCCGGCGGTGCGCGGGCACTCGAACCGGCCGCGGACCTGGCCATCGCGCTCGCGATCGTGAGTGCTCATCGCGGCCGGCCGCTGGGCGCGGGAACGGTCGCATTCGGCGAATTGGGACTGACCGGAGGACTGCGCCCGGTCTCGGGTGACGAACGTCGTCTCGCCGCAGCCTCGGCAAGAGGCCTGAAATGTGGCATCATTCCAGATAGCGCGCGTGCGATGCCCGATCCGGTGCTTGGTCGCATCGTGGGCGTTGACGCGATCAGTGCGGCCATTGATGCCGCCTTCTGACGTCGTGGTTCTGCCCATCTGCCTGGAGGAGAAAATTGCCCGCGTACAAAGTCGGAGACAAAGTCGTCTACCCACACCATGGCGCCGGCAAGATCGTCAAGAAGGACAAGAAGGAGGTCCTCGGGCAGCAGCGTGAGTACCTGACGATCCAGATCCTCTACAACGAGATGACGGTCGAAGTCCCGTCCGACAGCGCCGACCGCGCGGGGCTGCGCAAGGTCATCGCCGAGGAGACCGTGGCCGAGGTCATCGCCGTCCTCAACGACGACGGTTCGTCGATGCCCAAGAACTGGAACCGCCGGTTCAAGCACAACCGCGACAAGATCAAGACCGGCGACATCTTCGAGCTGGCCGAGGTCGTCCGCAACCTCTCCATCCGTGAACTCGACAAGGGGTTGTCCACGGGCGAGAAGCAGATGTTCGGCCGTGCCAAGAAGATCCTGGCGAGCGAGCTGATGTACGCGCGCGACATGGGCGAGGACGAGGCCACCGAATTCCTCGAAGAGCTGCTCAACGACGTTTCGCACACCCGGGTCGCGTGTCCCGACCGCGACGAGGTCCTGATCGACTGACAGCTGCATGGCGTTGCCGGGTGGTTGCGGAAAATCAGGCGGACGAGAGTAACCTAGGACGTTGATGGCACGGCTGGCATCACCGAGACGCATGTCGCGGGCCATGTCCGTGTCGCCCCTCCCGTTCACTCCGCGTTCAGGCCGGTGTCGATGGTTCTCGTGAGTCGCATCGTGTTGGCGATCCTGCTGGGCCTCGGCGCCTGGCAGGGCGGCGCCAGCCTGCTGCCCAAGGAGTGGGACGGGCTGCCACGCTACGGCGCGTGGGTCGGGGTCGTGGTGGTCGCCATGGGCATCGGCTACCTCGTCGGCGGCGTGTTGGGACGGTGGCTTGCGGAGCGCATGAAGGCGTTGGAACGCGCTGCCGATCGACGGCCCGCGGCCGAGCTCGTCGTCGCGTCGCTGGCCCTCGTGATCGGCCTTCTCGTGGCGCTCTTGGCGGGGTTGCTCGTCGCGCAGCTGCCTGGGATCGGCATCTACCTCGCGATCGTGGTGGCGCTCGTCATCGCGTACGTGTTCAGCCGGATCGGCGCGCGCAAGCACGTCGACATCCTGCGTCTCGTCGGCATCCGTCCCCGTCAGCAGCTGCCGCCGGTGCCGCCGCGGGTGATCGATACCAGTGCCATCATCGACGGGCGGCTCGTGGATGTCGTCAAGACCAAGTTCCTGTCGGGGCAGATCGTGGTGCCGACGTTCGTGTTGGACGAACTGCAGCGCGTGGCGGACTCGAGTGATCCGCTCAAGCGCGCGCGCGGGCGCCGCGGACTCGAGCTCGTCGAGGAGCTCAAGGCCAGCGCCAACGGCGGCTTCTCGGTGCGTGAGCGCGACTACGAGGAACTCGAAGGGGTCGACAGCAAGCTGGTGCGCCTGGCGCAGGAGATGGGCGCCGAGATCGTCACGACCGACTTCAACCTCAACAAGGTCGCGTCGATCCAGGGCGTCGTCGTGCTCAACCTCAACGACCTTGCCAATGCGCTCAAGCCGGCGGTGCTGCCCGGCGAGGCGATGAAGGTCAAGATCATTCGTGAGGGGCGCGAGAACGAGAAGGGCATCGGTTACCTGGCGGACGGAACGATGATCGTGGTCGAGGGCGGCAAGGGCCTGGTCGGCCAGGAGGTCGACGTCGAGGTCACGAGCGTGTTGCAGTCGTCGTCGGGCAAGATGATCTTCACGAAAGCCGCGGCCAACGGCACGTCAGCCGCCGCGGCGCCGACCGAGGCGCGCAATCAGGCTTGACCACGTCCAGCTGGCAGCGCCGGAGGGGTGCGAGCAGGCTGCACGCGAGTACTACGGGGTACTGCTGGGCCTGAGCGAGGTCACCAAACCCGGTGCGCTGCGCGGCGGGGGTGGCGTGTGGTTTGCGCTGGAGCAGGGTCAGCTGCACATCGGCGTCGACCCCAACTTCCGTCCTGCGGGCAAGGCCCATCCCGCGCTCGTGGTCACGCCTGACCAGCTCGCGGTGCTGGCGGTACGGCTGGCGGCGGCGGGATACCCGGTCGAGCACGACGAACGTGTCGAGGGCGTCATCCGGTTCTTCACGAGCGACCCATGGGGCAATCGCCTGGAGCTGGCCGCGCCGCGCCCGCGCGTCACGGCCCGTCGCCTCGTCGGCGGCGTCGGCCGCAGTACCGCAGCGCGTAACCGTTCGCGCCGCCCGCCCCCACGCCGCCGAGTCTGAGGGCCTCACGGCCCTGCGACCTCGGCGCCCCCTTATCCAGGGCCGCCGCCGACCACCCCACGATCGACGCAAGCGCCAGTTTCAGATGACGATCGGTGCCCGGCGCCAGACGACACTTTCGGCCGCTTTTTTCTCACTTTTTACGAGAATATGGCTCGTGGCCACCGGGGCCTCAAAACTGCTGTGACCGCTCTCTACGAAAAGGTTCTCAGGTCGTTGGCCCCATGCAAAAGGTGCCCGGCACCATTTTTGCACGGAGCCTCGCTCGGGCGGGTGATTCGGTGGGGTGCGTTGCGCATCTGGTTGTGCGATCGGAGCCGTGAACCGCTCTGAGTGCAGTCCGCGAAGAGGTTCCAGGGCGCCGTTCCGTGCAAAAGGTGCCCGGCACCATTTGCACGGAGCCTCGTCTCGGGTGGACGATGACGGGGGTGGGCAGACGTTCGGGCCACGGCAACGGTCGAAGGTCGACGAAGCCCGCTGCGGTAAAGTCGCCGTCGAACGCGAGCGCCCGCCGGACCATCAGTGCCGCCATCACGTTCGAATCCCGTCACATCGACGACGGAGTACTCCCGTTCGTCATGTCGACGTAGCCATCGAAGCGTCGTGTCCTCCTGCCCGGCGTGACTGAGGTGACGGACACGCGTTGGGATCGCGCCAGACCGTCGAGGAACGCGACCGCCGAACCATGCCCTGCGCGACGCCGCAGAAGCGTCCAGTCTCGCCTCGGACGGATGTGATCGGTCCTCACGAGCTGCGCGTCGCCACGGACTGCGATGACGGCGGCGCATCCTCAGGATGTTGGTCACGCTGATTATAAGGGGCCACCCAGAACGACGTATCGACGAGGAGCACGAGTAGACGACGTCACGGCGAACGCTCCGACGGTTCGTTCTCTGTGAGCCGGGCCACCAAGAGCGAGCAGCGTTGTGACCGCACCGTCCAGGTCGCGATCTACAAGGTCATCATCCGGTTGCGTCACCTGGCGGAGCAACAAAACGAGACCGTCACCTTCCACTTTCCACCGGCCCCGCCGTGCGCGCAGGCGGCAACAACCGGCGGGACGTTCGACCGTGCCCTCTCGTTGGCGACTGAAGGCGAACTCAGCAGGTCACGCTGCCGGACGACGGCGGGTCGGAGTTCTTGATCGGGACCACCGGTGACTTTCATGGCTCGATGCTCTCGATCAATGCGACGGGAACGGCCACCCTCAAGCTGAGGGCCTGACCCGGGAGCGGGCTATGGCTCGGGTGTCCCGCCGCCCAGGACGGTCGCGAACTTCGCGGTGTCGATGTTGCCGCCCGTCAGGATCACTCCGGCACGTGCGTCAGGCCGCTCCTGCAGCAATGCCGCCATCGCAGCCGCCCCCGCGCCTTCGGCGATGTTGTGGGTGGAGGCGAACAGGAGTCGCGCGGCCTCGGCGATCGCCGGATCGCTGACGGTGACGACCCGCTCAGCGCCGTCCAGGATGATGTCCAGGGCGATCGGGTCTGGTGTGCGGGCGGTCACGCCGTCGGCGAACGACCGAGCCGAGTCCGTTTGCACGACCTTCCGCGCGGCGAACGACTGTGCGTACGCCGTCGCGCCTTCGGCGACGACACCCACGACTTGGGTGGCCAGGCCCAGCAGGTCGCGTACACCGATGACGCCGCAGATTCCGCTGCCAACGCCGATCGGCACGTAGACGACGTCGAGGTCCGGGACGGCTGTGAACAGCTCGTACGCGTACGTCGCGACCCCGGTGACGAGGTCCGGATGAAACGACGGGACGTAGTCGAGTCCCCGTTCGCCGGCGAGGGTGTCCGCGATGCCACGCGCTTCGTCGAAGTCGTGGCCGGCTTCGACCAGCTCGGCCCCCAGCGCCCGCATGGCGGCGTTCTTCTCGACGGAGTTGCCGTGTGGCACGACGATCGTCGCGGCGATGCCCTCGCGTCCGGCGGCGAACGCGATGCTCTGCCCGTGGTTGCCGCGGGTCGCGCTGATGACGCCGCCGGTCTTCCCGGCCTGTCGGCGCCGACGCATATGGACCAGTCCGCCGCGCACTTTGAACGCCCCCACGGGCGTGTGGTTTTCGTGTTTGACCCACACCGGGCAGCCGGCGGCCTCCTCGAGCAGCGGCCAGCGGTACTGAGGTGTGGGGGCCATGGCCTCGGCGACGATCGCGCGGGCCGCATGCAATTCGTCGAGCGTGAACATCACGGTCGCCCCACCTGCCTCTCTGGCCTCGCTTGTGACAAATTTGGTGTCAAACACGGATTAGACCAAAACACGTTTCGCGAAACGGATCGCGCGAGTGGAAATGACCCTTCCCTCCGGAAAGTTTGTGACAATCTGCGTCGGCATCAGGGTTGGCTTACCAGCCACTCTGCCAGGCCGATTCCACCGAACGGGTCGCCCGCTGGGATGCCTTCGTGTTTGGTGAACGCCAGCACCGGGCGATCGGCGGCTTCGCGACCGAGCAGCGTCAACCAACCGTCGCGGGCCTCGGCGCTGTAGCGGTCACTGCGCAGCCGGATGTATGCGAACGGTCCGGGTGGCAGCCGGTCCAGCACCTTCCCGGAGGTCTCTGAGATGCAGACCGTCCCGCCCCGCGCGGCGATCGCCGCGGACACGTCGTCGGCGACCCACGACTCGTGGCGGAACTCCATGGCGAACGCCACGTCGGTCGGCAACGCGTCGAGCACCGCCGCCAGGCCGTCGTCGTCGCGCTGGCGCGTCGGCGGGTACTGCAAGAGCAGCGCCCCGAACCGCTCGCCGAGCGGCGCGATCGACTCCAGGAACCGGCGCAGGAACTCCTGTTCCTCCTTGTCCCAGCCCATCTGCCGCGTGTGGGTCAGCCTGCGGTGTGCCTTGACCGCAAAGCGAAAGCCCTGCGGAACGGCGCTCGCCCACCGCGCAACCACCGACTCCGCCTGCAGGCGGTAGAACGTCGCGTTGATCTCGCAGGCCGACAGCACGGATCCGTAGTGGTCCAAGAACCGCGCCTGCGGGACATCCGCCGGATAGAACGCGGGCTTCCACTCCTTGTAGGCCCAACCCGAGGTGCCGATATGGAGGCTCACCCCGTCAACGTATCCTGTCGGCATGACGTACGCGATCGTTGTCGCCGCCGGATCGGGCGTGCGAATGGGGTCTCGCATGCCCAAGGCGCTGATGCCGCTGGGATCGCGACCGCTCGTCGCGTGGAGCTTGATTGCGCTTGCGGCGTGCAAGGCCATCGACGGCATCGTGCTGGCGGCGCCGACGGGGCAAGAGATACCCATGCGGATGGCGGTGGGCGAAGCCGGGGGCGAGGGACTGATCGTCGTCAGCGGTGGCGCCAGCCGTCAGCGATCCGTGCAGGCTGCGCTGGCCGCAGTGCCAGATGACGCCGAACACATCCTGGTGCACGATGCCGCACGCCCGCTGCTGACCGCCGAGTTGTGCGTTGCACTCATCGCGGCGCTCGACGGGGTCGAGGGCGCGATCGCAGCGACCCCGGTGGCCGACACGCTCAAGCGGGCGCAGGACGCGATGATCGTCACCGAGACCGTCGACCGCGCTGACCTGTGGCAGGCGCAAACGCCGCAGGCGTTCCACGCCGACGTGTTGCGCCACGCATTCGCGACCGCCACCGACGAGGTGCTCGACACCGCCACCGATTGCGCGTCGATGGTCGAGGCCCTGGG
>JANMKR010000147.1:0-8635 GCA_031372145.1 Actinomycetota bacterium
GCGATGCGCGTCCCGGTCCAGGTGCCTGCCCTGATGGTGAGCCGGCCGAAGGCCGACAACCCAATCGGTGAAAGATCGAGCGACCTGTCGGCCGGACGCGACCGAACTGCGAGAGATCTTTCACCGCGCTCAGCACATGCCCGTTGGCGTGTGGACCACCTTGCGGACCCGGCCCTTGCCGTACATGTGGACCCCGCACGGCAGACACGGGTCGAAGCTGTGGACCGCCCGCATGATGTCGATGCCCTTGAAGTTCTCGGGGCCGTTCTCCTCGAAGATCGGCGTGTTCTGCACCGCGTCCTCGTAGGGTCCCGGCGTCCCGTGGACGTCGCGGGGGTTGCCGTTCCACGGTGTCGGCGGGTAGGGCTGGTAGTTCGCGATCTTGCCGTCGCGGATCACCATGTGGTGGGACAGGACGCCACGCGCGGCTTCGTGGAAGCCGACGCTGACAGCCGAGTCCGGCACCGTGAAGTCGTTCCATGACTTCGTGCGTCCCGCGCGGACCTCGATGAGCGCCTTCTCGAGGTTGTAGAGGCCGACCAGGCACGAGTAGGCCTGATGGTACGTGCGGGCACGCTGGCGCTCGATGGCGTTCGACTTCTCCGGGATCTTCCACTCGAGCTCCATCTCGGGCATGAATCCGGTCTTGGGCAGCGTCATGAGGATGCTGTGGCCCGTCGCCTTGAGGTATCCGAGGTCGACGAGCCCGGCCTTCGCGGTGACCCACTGCCGGGCGAACGGCCCGCCGCCGGTGTCACAGGCGACGTAGGTGTCGTTGCGCTTGTCGTACATCCGTGGCGATGCGACCCACGAGTACTTGTCGGCCCAGTCGCGGGCCTGCGGCTTCGGCAGCGTCACCTTGTTCCACGGGTGCCGTTTGTCGACGGGGTTGCCCAGGGGATCGTGGGTGACGAAGGTCTCCTCGTTCGTCCAGTCGTCGAAGTACGACGAGCCGAGCAGGATCCGGATCGCCAGGTTGATCTCGACCAGGTCGGTGGTGATGAGCTCGCCCTTGAACACGAGGCCCGGCGTGACGAACCGGTGCCGGCCCCAGTCGGTCATGTTCTTGTACGAGTAGTCGACGTGGTCGGGGTCGTCGAACGCGCCCCAGCAGACGAGGTCGGTGTCGCGGTACCCCACCATGTCGTAGCCGGGAAGCGCCTCCAGGAAGAAGTCGTAGAGGTCGTCGTGCATCGGCACGGTGCGCTTGCAGTAGTCGACGTAGCGCATCAGCCGCACGTAGTAGTCGGTCAGCGTCTGGTGCGTGATGTCGGCGCTGCACCCTCCGGGCAGGATCGTGGAGGGGTGGGTGTGGCGGCCGCCGAAGAGGCAGTACATCTCACGGGTGTAGCGGGCGACATGCAAGGTCTCGAGGTAGAAGGACCCGGTGAACGCGTTGAGCGCCCGCATGATGTCGGCGATCGTCTTGTACCCGTGAATGTCGGCGTGAGGGGAGGACGTCGTCTCGGCGCGCGCCAGAAGGCCCGGGTTCGTGTCCTTCACGACCTGCTCGGAGTAGTCGACGTTCGCCATGCAGTCGTTGTAGATCGCGTGGTCGAACATGAAGTCGGCCGACTCGGCGAGGTTGAACGCGTAGTCGCCGAGCGGGGGCGGCTTGACCCCGTACGCCATGTTCTGGTTCAGGCACGAGCAGGTGCAGTGGTTGTCGCCGCAGATACCGCAGATGCGGCTCGTGATGAAGTGCGCGTCACGTGGGTCGATGCCCTTCATGAAGATGTCGAACCCGCGGAAGATCATCGACGTGCTGTAGCACTTGAGGACCTCGTTGTTGGCGAAGTCGATCTCGGTGTGGATGCCGAGCGACCCGACGATCCGGGTGACCGGATCCCAGGACATCTCCTTGACGTTGACCTTCTTCTTCACGACGGGGGTCTGCGTGGTGGCCATTCTGTCTCTCCAATCGTCCGGGCGGGGTCTGGGTTACCAGCGCTTGGTGTAGCCGCTGGTGAGCTCTGCCCGGTTGTGACGCCACACGGGCTCAACGTCGTAGTTGCGTTTGATCGACTGCGCGCGACCCCATTTCAGGATCGGCCCGTAGGTGAACCTCGCCACCGCGCTCGAGATCTTCGCGTTGCGCGACTCGTCCATGAACGGCATGTACTTGTCCGGGAAGCCCGGCATCGTGCAGGCCATGCAGATGCCGCCGACGTTGGGGCATCCACCGATCCCGTTGATCCATCCGCGCAGCGGGACGTTGCATTTGACGACGGGGCCCTTGCAGCCCAGCTTGACGAGGCAGCGGTGGTCCGACCCGTACTCGGTCGCGAAGTTGCCCGACTCGTAGAAGGCCGCCCGGTTGCAGCTCTCGTGAGCGGTCCGCTCGAACAGCCACTTCGGACGGTTGGCCTCGTCGAGCTCAGGCAGGGGCGCCATGCCGGCGAGCGCGAAGACCAGGTACATCAGTGTCTCGGTGATGTTGTCGCCCTGGGCGGGGCAGCCGGGGATGTTGACGATTGGGATGCCGGCCTTCGACTTCCAGCCCCAGCCGAGGTAGTCGCACAGCCCCATCGCGCCGGTCGGGTTGTTCTTCATCGCCGGGATGCCGCCGTACGTCGCGCACGTCCCGACCGCGACGACCGCCGCCGCCTTCGGCGAGAGGCGGTCGATCCATTCGTTCGTCGTGATCGGTTGGCCGTTCGACGGGTTCACTCCCATCCCGGTCCAGTGCCCGTCACCGTTGATCTGCTCATTGGGGACGGAGCCCTCGAGGATGAGTACGAACGGATCGAGCTTGCCGTCCTCGGCGTCGTACCAGGCCTGCATGAACTCCTGACCCTGCTCGACGGCGAGGACCGTGTTGTGGACGACGACGCGCGGCATCCCCGGGATCGCCCCGGTGATGATGTCCTCGAGGCTCGGGTTCGTCGCCCCGGTCATGGCCACGCTGTCCCCTTCGCAGCTCAGGCCGGTCGTCAGCCAGATCACATGGGCGGTAATCGCCTCCGTTGCGGCTTGATTGGGCACGAACTCGATCGCCATCTTCGCTCCTTGTCCCGTGTTTCAGCAGATACGCGGCAGGGGATCCCCGACGAGCTGGTCCATCACCCGCCTGCCACCGAACGCCGTCTCCACCAGCACCATCCCGGGCGGTTCCGTCCGCACCTCTCCGATCTCGGCCGCCTGACTCCCTCCTGGAGCCGATCGCAGCGCGTCGAGCGCGGCTCCAGCCGCCTCCGGCGCGACGAACGCAACGAGCACCCCTTCGTTCGCCACGTGCATCGGGTCGATCCCGAGGATCTCCGCCGCGCCCATCACCATCGGGTCGACGGGGATATCCCGCTCGCGCACGATGAGCGCGACGCCCGATGCGCGTGCGAGCTCGTTGAGTACCGAGGCGACCCCGCCCCGGGTCGCGTCGCGGGCGCAGCGCAGCGAGGGTCCGCAGGCGTCGAGCAGCAGGTCCATCGCCGGCCACAGTGACCGGGTGTCGGAGCGGATCTCGGCGGCGAGCTCGAACTCTCCCCGCGCGAGCATGACCGCCATCCCGTGGGCGCCGACGGGGGAGCTCAGCAGGATCCGGTCACCCGGCCGGACCGCGGTCGGCGAGAGCCTGGCCCGCGGGTCGCGGCGGCCGATGCCCGCGGTCGTGATGTACATGCCGTCGGCGTGGCCGCGCTCGACGACCTTCGTGTCGCCCGAGACGACCTCGACGCCCGCGGCGCGGGCGGCTGCGGCGATCGCCTCGATCTCTCCGGTCAGGACCTCGGAGGTCAGGCCCTCCTCCAGTATGAGACCAAGCGTGATCGCGAGGGGCCGCGCGCCGGAGACCGCCAGGTCGTTGACCGTGCCGTTCACGGCGAGCTCGCCGATGGATCCGCCAGGGAACCGCAGGGGCGACACGACGTAGCTGTCGGTGGTCAGGGCCAGCTCGCACCCGTCGATCTCGACCCGCCCGGCGTCGTCGAGCTCCGAGAGCGCCGCTCCGGCGAGCGCCGGAACGATCAGCCCCTCCACAAGGTTGCGGCTCGCCTTGCCGCCGGCGCCGTGCGCCATCGTGATCCGCTCGTCCCGGAACCGCTGCGGCTTGGCGCGTGCCGTCGCGATGATCCCGAGGACCCGCTGCTCACGGTCGGAGACGGCGGTGTCGCGCATTAATGCACCGTCTCAGCAGTTCGGTGGATATCCGGCGAGCGGAAAGCCGGGTGGATAGCGACGTGGGACTCTCGGAGTCCCCCGTCCGTACGCCGAGGACGGGCGGCCACGTCCGTCCGCCTGACAAGGACGCAGTCTGCGCCCATATCGGTGTATTTGGGTGCAGACGAGGACGCAGCCGCCGAGACGACGGCTCCCCCTGCACACTGTCCAAATCCAGCCGAGCTTTGCAGCCGCCGGATGCCATCGAGACTGTTGAGACGGTGCATTAAACGACTTCGCGTTCCCGGGCGAAGCGCCCGTAGTTGTAGTACGCGGCGCAGGCGCCCTCGGACGAGACCATGCAGGTGCCGATCGGCCGCTCGGGCGTGCAGGCCGTGCCGAAGACCTTGCACTCCCAGGGGTTGATGACGCCCTTCAGCACCACGCCGCCCAGGCAGGCCTTGGGGTCGGCGATCCGCACGCCGGGGGTGGCGTAGCGGAGCTCGGCGTCCCAGTCGGCGTAGGCGTCGGAGAGGCGGAGCGCGCTCTGGGAGATGAACCCGAGCCCGCGCCATTCGAAGTGGGGACGCAGCGCGAACACCTCTCCCATCGCCTTGAGCGCCGGCAGGTTCCCCTCCCACGGCACGACCCGCGTGTAGGCGTTCTCGACCTCACAGCGCCGGCCCTCGATCTGCACGAGGATCATGTGAATCGCCTGCAGGATGTCGAGTGGCTCGAACCCGGCGATGACGACGGGCTTGCCGTAGTCGGCGGGGATGAACTCGAACGGGCGGGCGCCGACGACCGTGGCGACGTGCCCCGGGCCGACGAAGCCGTCGAGTCGCAGGTCGGGGGAGTCGAGCAGGGCCCGAAGCGGCGGAACGATCGTCACGTGGTTGCACATGACGAGGAAGTTGCGGATGCCCTCCGCCCGGGCGCGCATCAGTGTGAGCGCGGTCGACGGGGCGGTGGTCTCGAACCCGATCGCGAAGAACACGACGTCGCGGTCGGGGTTCTCGCGAGCGATCCGCAGGGCGTCGAGCGGCGAGTAGACCATCCGCACATCCGCGCCCTCGGCCTTCGCCTCGAGCAACGTGCTCTCGGATCCCGGGACGCGCATCATGTCGCCGAAGCAGGTGAAGATCACGCCGGGCACCTGCGCGATGGCGATGCCGTCGTCGACGCGGCCCATCGGGATGACGCACACCGGGCAGCCGGGGCCGTGCACGAGCTCGACGTTGTCGGGCAACAGATCGTCGATGCCGTACTTGTAGATGGAGTGGGTATGGCCCCCGCACACTTCCATCACCTTGTAGTGGCGGCCCGGCTCGACGACGGACAGGATCTGGGCGGCGACGGCGCGGCCGAGCTCGGCGTCGCGGAATTCCTCGACGAATCGCATCAGCCCGCCTCGCCGAGTCTCGCGATTGCCACGCCGGCGTGGACGAGGAGCATCTCCCCGTGCGCGACCGGGGCGACAAGGTCGACCATGACATCCCATCGCGCTCCGTGCTCATCCTCGCACACGGCGATGTCGGCGGGGTCGATCGCGACGACGCGCATCGGATCGGCCGCGTCTGAGCACGTCACGCAGTGTCCTTCGTCGGCGCAGACGACCCCGGTGTCGGGGACCCCGTGCAGCGACGGCGCGCTCATTCGATCAGGCTCGCTCGGAGCTCCATGAGCTCCTGCTCGTACTCCTCGCCCATCCCCTCAAGCAGGCGGCGCGTGGCGAGGGCCTCTTCCTCGTCAACCTTGGCGAGCGCGAACCCGACGTGGATCAGCACCCAGTCACCGGAGACGACGCCGCCATCCTCCCCGTCGAGGAGCCCGATGTTGACGTTGCGCTGCACGCCGGCGACATCCACCCGGGCGAGGCGGTTCGCCTCGTCGACAACCTCGACTACTTGGCCAGGAATTGCCAGGCACATATCGAAGGCCTCAATCTCGAGCGCATGAACACACGCTCAATCCGTGTGATACCGAACGTTCTCCACCATATCCATGGACGAGCCGCTTGACAAGTACCAGTCCGCGGTCGGTGAAACGGGGGTGGCGCTCGGCGTCCGGCGGCGCTAGTGTCGCTCGTTATTGCATGCATGATGCAATAACGAACCTGTCTCACGTACCCGGCCGAGGTTCGCCGTGACCGTTCCGTACACTGGCCCACCCGTCGACGCCGCAGACGTCGATGCGGCCCTGGCGGTGCTCAAGGAGCGGGGCATGCGCCTCTCGGCGTCCCGACGTCTCGTGCTTGAGGCCCTGTTCGTCGCAGGCGGACCGGTCACGGCCGAGAGCATCGCCCGCGGACTCGAAGGTCACGTGACGCCGAACGACCTGGCATCGGTCTACCGCAACCTCGAGACGCTCGAGCAGGTTGGGCTCGTCCGGCACCTGCACCTGGGACACGGGCCGAGCCGCTACGTGCTCGCGGGCGCCGGGGATCGCGAATACCTCGTCTGCGAGCGCTGCGGTGCGGTGCGTGGGGTACCGTCCAAGCAGCTGGACGGCGTTCGTCGGGCGCTCGTCAGCCGCTTTGGTTGGACGGTGACGTTCACCCACTCCCCGATCGTCGGCCTCTGCGCCGACTGCTCACGCACGATCCCGCCCGACCACGCGGACCGCGGGCGTACCCGCCGCCATTCCCGCGACCCGCGGCCTCAGGCACCGCCACCCACGGCCATCCCGTCATCAGCCTCCAAGGGTCGGCGAGCGCGCCCATGACGGTTGCGGCCCTCTCGCGCTGGACGCGGATCCGGGGGGCGCTCTCGCCCCAAGAGTGGCGCCGCGCCGCGCTGCTCGGGGCGGTCATCCTCGGCCTGCACGTGATCGGGTTCGTCATCCTGCTCGCGGTGGTCGTCCCGGAGCACTTCCACCTGGGCGCGGAGGGCGGCTTCGGCATCGGGATCGGGATCACGGCCTACACGCTCGGGCTGCGGCACGCCTTCGACGCCGATCACATCGCAGCCATCGACAACACCACCCGCAAGCTCATGGCCGAGGGTCAACGCCCGTTGAGCGTGGGCTTCTTCTTCTCGCTCGGCCACTCGACCATCGTGTTCGGCCTGACCTTCCTGCTTGCCATCGGCGTGCGCTCCCTGGGCCCTCCGGTGGCAAACGACGGCTCCACCCTCCACGATGTGACCAGCCTGGTCGGCACCTCCGTTTCGGGAACGTTCCTCCTGCTCATCGCGGCGATGAACCTGGTCGTCCTCGTCAGCATCATCAAGGTGTTCAGGCGGATGCGCACCGGCCAGTACGACGAGCAGGAGCTGGAGCGGCAGCTCGACCAGCGGGGATTCATGAACCGCTTCTACAATCGGGCGACCCGAGCCGTCAAGAAGCCGTGGCACATGTACCCGCTGGGCGTGCTCTTCGGCGTCGGCTTCGACACCGCGACCGAGGTCGCACTGCTGGTCCTTGCGGCAGGCGCCGGGCTGGCCGGCCTCCCCTGGTACGCGATCCTCTGCCTGCCGATTCTCTTCGCCGCCGGCATGTCGCTCCTCGACACGATCGACGGGGCGTTCATGAACGTCGCCTACGGCTGGGCCTTCTCGAAGCCCGTCAGGAAGGTCTACTACAACATCACCATCACCGGGCTCTCGGTCATCGTTGCCTTCGTCATCGGCTCGGTCGAGATGCTCTCCGTCGTCGCCGACAAGCTGAGCCTGACCGGCGGGGTCTGGGACTGGGTGTCCAACCTCAACCTGAACACCGTCGGCTTCCTCCTCGCCGGCTTGTTCGTGGTGACCTGGATCGTGGCCCTGGCCGCGTGGCGCTTCGGGCGAATCGAGGAGAAGTGGACGGCCCACGTCCAGCCGGCGTCACCCCGATCGTCGGAGCGCTGACCTCACCCTTCTCCCTGCACGTCAGTGGCGGTGGGTGTGATCGGCGTCCCGACCCTTCTCATGCACGTGGGCGTGCGTGTGAACCACGTCGCCATGGCTGTGGTCGTGCTCATGCTCGACGTGGTCGTGCTCGTGCGTCCCGTGCGGGTGCGCGTGGGTCAGATCGCCGTGCGTGTGCTCGTGACTGTGCGGCTCCTCGTGGGTGTGTTCCCGGCCGTCTGTCATGACGCTCCTTTCGACGGGTCGCGGGATGCTCGCCCGTTCCGGCAAACGATAGTCCCGCACCCGCAGTTCGCCCAACACCAGGGCCGCGGCGCTGCCCGCGTGGTGAGGCCAGTGCCCTGTCACGGCAGTGCTTTGCGGTTTGGCGGCTGCAAAGCTCCGCCGGATTCGATCCGCTGGGAGAAGGAACAATCGCCCCTGGGGCTGCGTCCTTGACAGGTGGACCGGTGTGACCACCGGTCCCCGGCGTAGGGATATCGGACTCCCCGAGTCCAATATCCCGATCCGGCGGGCTTTTCACTCGCCAAACCATCAAAGCACTCCCGTGACAGGACACTGATATGGAGGTGTGTTTGTCAAGGGGCATGCCGAGATGGCCCGCGTGGGCGGGCCGTTTGGGTGGGCAGAGCACGTCGGGGCTTCGCGTCGACGGTCGCGGTCAGACTGATATCCGCGGGTTGGTTACCGCA
>JANMKR010000152.1:0-12581 GCA_031372145.1 Actinomycetota bacterium
CCACGACAGCTCGACGATCTGACCGAACGCGAGCGAGACGTGTTTCGCCTGATCGCTCGCGGCCTCTCGAACGCGGAGATCGGCCAAGAACTCCACATCAGCGACACTACTGTCAAGACACACATCACGCATCTACTCCAGAAGCTCAACCTCCGCGACCGCGTCCAGGCAGTCGTGCTCGCGTACCAGACAGGGCTCGCCGACGCGGACACCGGACGGCCAAGCGGTCGCGATGAGCGCGCGGCTCGCTAGTGGCCTGTCTCAGGAATAGCTTTGCAGTCTGGCGGCTGCAAAGCTCCGCAGGGGCGCATACCGTTCAGACAGACGTTTCGCCTTTGGAGCGTTGTCCTCGCCTTCGCCCATATGGTCCGATATGAACCTCACCCGCCGTGGCGACCCCCACGGGTCATGACGCAGATCTCGCTCAGGTCGACCAAGTGAACGCTGCCGGCGGCGAGCAGGGACGATTCGCGCACGATCACGGCCCATTGCGCGCGATCACCCCAATGCGCGGCATAGATCGCATCGCCGACGAACCGGACGTGACGCTCGGCTTCCCACACCTCCGCTGAGACCGGAATGGAGGGCAGGGGAATCAGAGACGGCGACGTGATCTCGGGCGCGACGCGACGGGCGACGTCGGCCGCGAGTTCGACCATCGCAGAGGGTTGCATGGGTCCTCCTCGCTCGAACACCGGATGGCTCGACTCTGACCCCGCGCCGCGCGGGTGTCAACCGGTCGTTGCCAAGAGCAGGGCGTTTCCCGAAGGGTCTCGCACCAGGACGCCGTCGTCGGTCGCGGTGGGGGCCTGCCCGGATGAGGCGACACGGCCTGCCACCCGGTCGCGCTCGTCCACTGTCGGCAGGATCACCGTCGCGTGTCGAAGCGATGCCGTGCCGGGTGACGGCGGAGGTGCACCCATGCTCTGCCAGACGTTCGCGCCGATGTGGTGGTGGTAGCCGCCCGCTGCGAGGAACGCGGCATGTGGTCCGTACGTCGCCATCAGGTCGAGACCCAACACGTCGCGGTAGAAGTCGATGGTTTCCGGTACGTCCCGCACGCGCAGGTGCACGTGGCCCATATCGGTGCCGGCGGGCAGGCCCTCGAACGTCTCGGTCCGGGGATCGGCGAGTTCGGTCAGCAGATTGTCGACGTCGAGCGCAATGGTCGTGATCTCGTCGACACGATCCTCCCACAGCTCCCGGGGCCGGTCGTGGTAGATCTCGATGCCGTGGTCGTCGGGGTCCTGCAGGTAGATCGCCTCGCTGACGAAGTGATCTGACAGGCCGGCCAGCGGCACCTGCGTGTGCGCGGCGTGCGTCAGCCACCGCGCCAGATCGGCCCGCGCAGGCACTCGCAGCGCCAGGTGGAACAACCCGGTACGGCCACGCGACGGAGCTGCTCCCGGCACCTCGACGAGGTGCACGAGCTCCTCGCCGCCGGCGCCGAGCGATGCACGGCCGTCGCTGTGGTCCAGCACCCCGAGGCCGACTGCCTCCCGGTAATACTCGATCGATCGGCGCAGATCGGCGACCGTCAGATGCACGGCACCCATCCGGGTGAACCTGTCGATCACAGGTGGTGGGGTGCTCGCGGGCATCACGACTGCTCCTATTGGTCGTTGCTCTTGACGGTGGACAGGTCCAAGGTGATTGTGATCTTGTCACCCACGAGCACGCCGCCGGCCTCGAGCACCTGGTTCCAGTTGAGGCCAAAGTCCTTGCGGCTGATCGTGCCACGTGCCTCAAGCGCGATCCGCTCGTTGCCCCACGGGTCGGTGCCCGCACCGTTGACGGTGGCGTCGAGGGTCACCTGACGTGTGGTCCCCTTGATCGTCAGATCGCCCGTGATGCGGTACTCGCCGGCGGCGGCAACGAGGCCCGTCGAGGCGAAGCGGATCTCGGGGTGGTTGGCGGCGTCGAAGAAGTCGGCCGAGCGCAGGTGCTCGTCGCGTTGTGCTTCGTTGGTGTCGATGCTCGCGGCCTGGACGACTCCGTCGATCCGCGCAGCGCCGTGCTCGTCTGCGCTGAGCGACCCCGAGAACTGGGTGAACCGTCCACGCACGGTGGCGATCATCATGTGTTTGACCGAGAAGCCGATGGTGGAATGGGAGGCGTCGATGTTCCACGTACCGGCTGGCACGATGGCGGAGGTGGGGGTGAGGGTGGTGCTGGACATTGCTGGTTCTCCTGATCTGGACTAGTATGTGGCAAGCGAAAAGCAAGTGACTTACTTTTAGTCTGCAGCTACCGTAACAGAAGTAATGGAACAGTCAAGCCCCCCCATGCCCCTTGAACTCTGCGAACGTGCCGCATGCATCTTCGGGCTGCTCGGCAAACGCTGGAGCGGGCTCGTCGTGGACTTGCTCCTGCAGCGGCCTGCGCGGTTCAGCGAGCTGGCCCGCGCGGTGCCTGGGCTTTCGGAGCGTGTGCTGGGTGAGCGCCTGCGCGAGCTCGAGGAGGCCGGAGTGGTGGAGCGCACCGTCAGCACGGGGCCGCCCATCACGGTCACCTATTCATTGAGCGACCTGGGTGCGGAGCTGGAGCCGGCGATGGCGGAGCTTCGGGCGTGGGCATCCAAGCTGATGGGCCGCGAGGTTCGTCAGGGGACGCCGGGCGGCTCCGATCACGTTCCATCCCCGACACGACGTCGGTCGAACCGTCGCCCGCAGTGACGTCGTCCGGTGTGGATGCCACGGGATCCAGGTGAGTCAACGAACATGGGCTCGCGATACGTGGGCGGCGGTCCCGACATGGCGGATCGGGGGGCCCGCTCCTCCCCGTTCGGCTAGGTCCGCCGCGATCCGGCGAAACGGCACCCTGACCGATGGTCGAGACTTGATGAGAGAGCTGTCACAAACACCAGGTGGGGTGTCTCAGGCGGAGTAACGTCAGCCTCGATGAACACTCCGGGAACATCAAAATGTGACGAACCGATCCGCGTTCTGGTCGCGGCTCACGGGGGCTCGGCTGCCCGTCTCGCGAGCGTTCTGTCCAGCGACTACGTCCACGTCGTCGCGATCGCCGAACTCGACGACCGCGTCGGCGACGCGGTGCGACGACTCGACCCGGACGTGCTTGTCCTGGCGGGCGGCGCGTCGATCGAAACGGCCCGAGCAGTCGCCGAGCAGATCGCGGCCACGGCGTCGCGTGTCACGGTGATGATCGTGGACGATCAAGGGGCCATTGCGGACACGCGCGTGTTCTGGCCCAAGGTTCGCACGTACCGCACGGCGACCGCTGTCGAGCCACCGCCGTTTCTGCTCGGCGATCTTCTCGCCTGCGCCTGACCGATCGTCCCGGTACCACCGGTCAACACAGGCTGGTCGTGAGGCAATCAGGTATAAACCCCTGCTCAGGTACTGCAGTGGGGGTTGTCGAGGGCCCGCTGCAGACAGCGCCGACACGAGGCCCCGAGAATGAGCGAACACCGCGCCGAGACCACCGCACCGCACGGCCGTCAGGTTCAGGGTCCCATGACAGGCTCGGTCGGCATCGAGCGCATCGATGACACACTCGCCGCCCTCAACCAGGCGCTCGCCAATTCGCGCGACGCCGTGACGGCGTAGCACCCGACGTGCCGACCGCGCCGGCAGCTGGGTCGGTCGGCCTTGCGGAAACGCAGCGGGTCGTCCTGTTCACCCAGGATGACCCGCTCGTGCTGCAGTCCGGGGCGACGCTGGGGCCGGTCGAGGTCGCGTACGAGACATACGGCACACTCAACGCCGAGGCGTCCAACGGCGTCTTCATCTGCCATGCGCTGACCGGGGACGCCCATGCGGCCGGCCACACCGGTGATCCCTCACGGCCGGGCTGGTGGGACACGCTGATCGGCCCCGGCAAGCCGGTCGACACCGATCGATTCTTCGTGATCTGCGCAAACCTGCTCGGAGGGTGTCAGGGCACGACCGGTCCGTCGAGCACCGATCCGACCACGGGAACCCCGTACGGGCTGCGCTTCCCGATCTTCACGATCTCGGACCTGGTGACGGTCCACCGGGCGCTATTGCGCCACCTGGGCGTGACGCGGCTCATGGCGGCGATCGGAGGGTCCGTCGGCGGGATGCAGGTCTTGCAATGGGCGCTGGACCATCCGGAGGACCTGCACGCCGGGATGATGGTCTGCGCGACCGGACGTCTGTCGGCGCAGAACATCGCGTTCTCGGCGGTTGCGCGCGAGGCCATCCTGCGGGATCCCGACTTCAACGGCGGCGACTACTACGACACTCCCAAGCATCCAGACATGGGGCTCTCGCTCGCGCGCATGATCGCGCACATCACCTACCTGAGCGAGGAGTCGATGCGGCACAAGTTCGGCCGTCGGATCCAGGACGCCGACGAGCCGCGACACAACTTCGGCGTCGACTTTCAGGTCGAGAGTTACCTCCAGTATCAAGGCGAGAGCTTCCTCAAACGGTTCGACGCCAACAGCTACCTCTACCTGACACGGGTCATGGACTACTTCGATCCGTTTGCCGATCCGGTGGCGGCTGCCGAGCGTCTCAGGCATGTGACGACGCGGTTTCTGGTCTTGTCGTTCGATACGGACTGGCGCTTTGACACGGCCCATTCACGCGAAGTCGTGCGGACCCTCCAGGCCAGTCGCGTTCCGGTGACGTTCCGCGAGATCGAGTCGCCGTGGGGCCACGACTCGTTTCTGCTGGTGGTCCCCGAGTACCACCGCACCGTCGCTGCGTTCCTGGGTCGCATGGAGCAAGAAGCCGTCAACGGCGCGCGCCACGCCCGGACCCCAGGGGAGGACGTTGCGGCCTGACCTGGCCCTGGTCGCCGGCATGGTGCCGGCCGGCGCGCGTGTACTGGACCTGGGATGCGGCGACGGGGCGCTCCTGGAGTACCTGATTCGCGCCGACGGCTGCGACGGACACGGCGTCGAAATCTCCACCGATGGGTTTCATGCATGCATCGATCGTGGGGTGCCGGTCGTACAGGGGGACATCGACGATGGGCTGGGCGATTTCGAGAGTGGGTCGTTCGATGTCGTCGTGCTGTCTCAGACGCTTCAGGCGACGCGCCGTCCGGCGTTCGTCCTGCAGGAGATGATGCGCGTCGCGCCCGCGGGAATCGTGTCGTTTCCCAACTTCGGTCACTGGCATATCCGGTTGGGGCTTCTGGTGCGTGGGCGGATGCCATCGTCGCGCCTCCTTCCCTTCGCGTGGCACGAGACGCCCAACATCCATATGTGCACGATCCGCGACTTCGAGGAGCTGATCAGGAGCGAGGGCCTTCGGACGACGGCGAGGGTTCCGCTCAACATCGCAGGAGGGCGCGCGCCCGCTCGCGTCGAGCGGCGCCCGAACCTCCTGGCCGCCGGTGCCGTGTACCGACTCGAGCCTGGCGGCTGAGCGAGAATGAGGTAGGCTTTGCGTTACCCGCAAACAGCACAAAAATTTTCTGTGAGCACTGACGTAAGGAACACCGGGCTCATGCGTCGTATTGGTAGACCATGAAACGATCACACGTCACCCCCCGGACCGATCTCGGCCTCGAGTTGGAGCAGGCGCTGACCGATTGGATCGATGCCTCTCGACGCGCCTATGAGCCGAGCAGGGATCTGCGAGACGAGCAAGCCGAGCACGCCGCGTGGTGTCGCGTCCAAACGGCGCTGATCTCCGCCGACCTCCTCGCCGCTGCGTAGACCGACCGCGCTCAGGACGCGACTGGTTGGGGCAGATCGCTGTGCCGGCGTGCCCGGATGCCCACGTGGAGAGTCGGGCATGGTCGACTAGACTGTGGGCTCGACCACCGAACGGGAGCGTGACCGGCGTGTCCGAAGGCAAGCGGCGAATCGATCGCATCAACCGACCCGAGTTCGTCGAAGGGATCGATGACCTCGACCTCGCCGATCTTCGTGAGCGTCGCGACGAGTGTCGCGAAGAACTTGAACACCTTTCGATGCTGCGCCGCTACGTGCAGAGTCGCGCTGAGATCCTCAAAGGTGAACTCAGCCGGCGCCACGGCGACAGTGCCGGTTCGCTACTCGACAACCTGGCCGAGATCCTCACGGCGGATGATCATCCCAGCACCTCGCGCGGCGGTGCGATGCGTCTGCACGTGCCTGATGACGAGATGCTCCTTGCGCGTCGCCGGGTCGAGAAGTTGATCGCCGAGTCGGGTGTGACGGACCCGGCATCGCTTGCGGATGCCGAGATCGACGAGGCGGTCGCGAACCTCAAGATCGAGGAGCGGGCAGTGTCTGCAGACCGCGCCGAGGTCATTCGCGTGTTGGACGTTCTGCAAGACGAGCTGAAACGCCGCTTCAAGGACGATCCCGCTTCCGTCCTGGCCTGATCGACGTGCCGGCCGCGCGGCCGTGCGGTTGGCGCACCGGTACCGCTGGGTCAGCTGGAACTCACTGCCCGCCACGGCGTTCGGGGATTGCCTCGGACCTCGTCACGACAACTCCGCTTGCCTCCCAGGCCGCGATGCGTTCCGGGGTGTGGCCCAGCTCCTCGAGCACCGCGCGCGTGTCGGCGCCCAAATGCCGGCCGGGAAATCTGATCGCGCCCGGTGTCCGTGACAGCCGGACCGACGGGGCCATCATCGTGACCCGACCGAGTTCCGGATCCATGACCTCGGTCAGCATCTGCATCGCACGCACCTGCGGGTCATCCAAGAGTTCGTCGCGTTCGCGCACCGGTCCACTCGGGACGCCGGCTGTCTCGAACACACCGGTCCAGTGGGCGGTGGAGGCGGTCCGCAGTCGCGGCGCGAACAAGCCGACGAGCTCGTCGTTGCGCTCCGCCCGATCTGCGCGTGAGGAGAACCGTTCCTCGAGCAACAGGTCCGGCATCCCGACTGCGGCGCAGAATCTGTGGGCCAGGCGTTCTGCCAAAGCGGCGACGGCGATCCACCCGTCGGCGGTCTGGTAGACCCGGTAGAACGCACGGGAGAATGCCACGACCTGCCGCGGCTGATCGTGCAGACGCACAAGCGAGTGGGCATTGAGCGTCACCGCCATCCCGAGGAGCGACAGCTCGACGCGCTGTCCGCGGCCCGAGCGTTCACGTTCGAACAGTGCGGCCAGGATGCCGGTGCACGCGAGCAGCGGCAGCCCGGTGTCGTTGATCGGGATCGGGCTGGCGCGCGGCGGGTCCTCGATCGTTGCGGATCCTGGCGGCATGAAGCCGCCGATCGCCTCGGTGACGATGTCGTACCCGCGGTGCTCGCGCATGGGCCCGCCGTCGCCGTACGCGGAGATCTGGCAATAGACGAGGCGCTCGTTGAGGGCTTCGCAGGTCGGCCAATCGATGCCCAGGCGCTCGGGCGTGCCGGGGCGCATGTTCGTCACCAACACGTCCGCGCGGCGGACCAGGTCATGCGCGATGCCTTGCCCGTCGGGAGTGGTCAGGTCGATGCAGACGGCATGCTTGTTGCGATTGGTCTGCAGGTGGTGGCGGCTGCGCCCGGGATGCCCGGGCACGATCTCGTGGGAGCGCCACTCGTCTCCCGTGGGGCGCTCGATCTTGATGACGTCGGCACCAAGATCGCCCAGGTGCATCCCGGTCAACGGTCCCGCGAGGCTGTGCGAGACATCGAGCACGCGAATGCCGGTGAGCGGTCCTTCGTCCATCGGCGTCAGGCTACTTCACGTCGACACCGCGCCGGATCGGCGCAGTGGGCCGTTCGCGTTTCGTCGCCGTCGTCCGGGTCGCTACCGTGTCGGCCGTGCGGGGGACGATTTCAGCGTTGGGTGTGCTCGCGGTCGCCGCCGTTGCGGTGAGCGTCGCCACGGCCGTGATCGGCGACCCACAGCTCGTGAGTGTGCGCGACGCCGGCGGCAATGGCGCCGCGACCGCCAACGGCAGCGCAATCTCTGCGGATGGACGTTGGGTCGCGTTCACATCGACCGACGCACTGACAGCGACGCCCACGGCCGGGGTGAAACAGCTCTACGTCCGCGACACGGTCGAAGGGGGGACACTCCTCGCGTCCGCAGGCGCGACCGGCGGGGCCGCGGACGCCGATGTCGACGACCCGGCCGATCATCGCGCCTACGCGATCTCCGGTGACGGTCGCTACGTCGTGTTCGCGACCGGGGCGACCAACCTCGTGACTGGGGACCCGGACGCTGCCGCTCTGGACGTGTTCCGCAAGGACCTCCGCACCGGGGCCATGACCCTCGTATCACGCGGGCCCAATGGCGTGGCTGCGAGTGGCCCCGTCGGCGGCGATCCGGACATCTCGTTTGACGGCTCACGAGTGGCGTACGAGACCGGAAGCGCGACCAACCTCTGGGCTGGTGATGCCTCCACCGGCAGCGACATCGTGGTCAACGACCTGGTCGCCGGTACGAGCGTGCTTGCGAGTGCCAACGGGATGGGGGCGGGGGCTCCGCTGATCGGCACGATCCGCCGTCCTGCGCTCTCGGCCGACGGCCGCATCGTGGCGTTTGAAGCTGCCCCGGCGATCGCCGTCCGCGATCTGGCCACCTCGACAACGGTGATCGGGCCGCCCGGACTGTTTCCCGACCTGTCGGGCGACGGTCACGTGAGTGTGTTCCAAGATGGCCCGGCGATCGTCCGGCGTGACCTTGCGGCTGGGGCCTCGACCATGATCGGCAACGGGACCTCGCCTGAGGTTTCAGCCGACGGGCGGCGCGTCGTGTTCACGGTACCCACCGACCTCGCGGGCGATACGAACGGCGTACCCGATGTGTACGCAGGAGGGCCGGCGAGTCCTCTTGAACGCGTGAGTCAGCGCGGGAACGGCACAGGGGTCAACCACGCGTCGGATCGTCCGGCAATGAGCGCTGACGGCGGCGCGGTGGCATTTGGCATCACCGACGGTGGACCGGCACAGACGTTGACCGTGGCCGACACGGACGGCGCCGCTGACGTCCTCGTCGCGAAGCTTCCCCCGACCGACACAACCGGTCCGACGGTCAACGTGCTGACTCCCGCGGGCGGCACCTCGGTGCCAACCGCGACGATTGGGGTGAGCGGCGATGTACATGACGTCTCGGGGGTCGTGGCGCTGACGGTCAACGGGTTTCCGGCGTTGCTCGGCCCGGCGAATACCTTCAACGTGGAGGTTCCCCTGGCGGTCGGCGCCGGGGCCCTGACGGTCCGGGCAACGGACGGCGCCGGCCGCGTCAGCGAACGTCTCGTCCCGATCACACGCGTCGGGTCGGCCGCGACCACGACGGCGCTGAGGGCCCGGGCCCGTTCATTGCGTGTCGTTCGCGTTGGGCGTGCGACCCAGGTGCGGTTCGTCCTGGACGCCGGGGCGACACGGGTGACGGTACGGCTCTGGCGGCGTGTGGTCCACACGGGACGCGCCCCCACCTGGACGCCGGCAAATCCGCTGCGGAAGGTCGCCGTGCGGCGGGGCCGGCGCACCGTGGTCGCCAGTCCGCGGCTGCTTCATGCCGGGATCTATCAGGTGCGCGTGACCGTGGTCTCCGCAGGTGGTGTCGCGGTCAGTGTGATCCGCCACGCGGTGGCGCGCCGGACCTGACCGGACGCTGGTATCGTCATCCGACCCGGTCACCCCGAAAGGACCACGCGATGGGTTTGATGAGGCGGTTCTTCATGATCGTCAAGGCGAAGATCAGCAAGATGCTGGAACACGCCGAGGATCCCAACGAGACGCTCGACTACTCCTACGAGAAGCAGCTCGAGTTGTTGCAACAGGTGCGCCGCGGCGTCGTGGATGTCGCCACCTCCAAGAAGCGCCTGGAGTTGCAGACACAAAAACTCGAGGCGAGCGTCGCCAAGCTCGACTCCCAGGCGCGCCAGGCGCTGCAGGCAGGTCGTGAGGACCTGGCCCGGGTCGCGCTGGAGCGCAAGAAGGGCATTCAAGCCCAGCTACTCGGCCTGGACACGCAGCGCCAGCAACTGCAGGGTGAGTCCGAGAAGCTGCAGGCGGCGGAGCAGCGGCTGACCGCCAAGGTCGAGTCGTTTCGCACGCAGAAGGAGACCATCAAGGCCCAGTACACGGCCGCCGAGGCGCAGGTCAAGATCAGCGAGGCGTTCAGCGGCATCTCCGAGGAGATGGCCGACGTCGGGCTCGCATTGCAACGGGCAGAGGACAAGACCGACCAGATGAAGGCCCGCGCGGGCGCCCTGGACGAGCTGCTTGAGTCCGGTGCGCTCGAAGACATGACGCAGACGGGGGATGCGATCGATCGCGAGCTGTCGCAGGTCACGTCCGAGTCCGAGGTCAACGCGGAGCTCGAGGCCCTCAAAAAGGAGCTCGGCACGGGTTCGGCCCCCGCGGCGGAAGGCACCGCACTCGAAGGAGGGCCTTCGTGATCGTACGGATCCTGGGTGAGGGGCAGTACCGCCTTCCGGACTCCGCAGCCAACGACCTCAACGAGATCGACGACCGGCTCGAGGTTGCGGTGGAGGCCGGCAACGAAGACGCGTTCGCCAGCGAACTCGCCGCACTCGTCGCCGTGGTGCGTTCCAAGGGAGCGGCGTTGGCTGACGACGAACTCGTCGCGTCGGACGCCGTCGTCCCGGACCCGGACACGACGCTCGACGAAGCGCGTCAGTTGCTCTCCCAGGAGGGCCTGATCCCGGATTGACCACCCAGGTCGATCGGTCGAAGGAACTCGAGCGGGACCGCTTTTACATGGGTCTCGCCCGTGCTGTGCGCGAGGGCGCCGACTGCCTGGGCAGTAAGGTCGGCGCCGTCCTGGTGCGCGACAACCGGGTGGTCTCGACGGGGTTCAACGGCACCCCGTCGGGGTTTCCAAACTGCACCGACGGCGGGTGCGTGCGCTGCAGTGACAGCGATCTGCACACGAAGGGCCGCGGCGCAGAGGTGGCCGATCCGGAACACACGCCGGGTCGCGGTCTGGACCGGTGTATCTGCGTCCATGCCGAGCAGAATGCATTTCTGACGGCGGCCCGCTTTGGGACCCGCGTCGAGGGCACGACGCTCTACACCACGCTGAGTCCGTGCTTCGGTTGCCTCAAGGAGGCGGTCCAGGCCGGTGTCATGCGCGTCGTGTTCGACGAGCTGTACCGGACCGTCTACGGCGACGCGTTGCAACAACAGTACGACGCGCTTTCGGTCCATCTCTCCCAGGGCGACCGAACCCGATTCGAACAACTCGGCGCCTGACCTTCGAGGGGCGCCGTCCTTGCCCGAGCGCGAGCAGGGTTCGCAGAACGCCCGAAGCAGCCAAGGGCGCCCCTTGCCACGCTTACCATGCCCGCGGCCGATTGTCAATCCTCCGGTGCCCGGCACCCAAATCTTGACAGACCGCAGCGTTACTGATAGTGCGAGCGCGGTTGCGGAATCGCTGTGGAGCGATCCGTCAAATCGCTTGTTTCGGGTGGCGCATCAGGATCTCGTTGATCCCGACACCGGGGGGTTGGGACACCGCGAACATGACCGCGCGCGCGACGTCGTCACCGGTCAGATGGACCTGCGGCGTGTTCTCGAAGAACGCCGTGTCCACATTGCCGGGTGAGATCAATGTGACGCGGATGTCGCGTTCGTGGAGTTCCTTGCGCGCGGACTCGGCCAGTGCGACGACGGCGTGCTTGGTGGCCGAGTAGACGGAGCCCTCGATCGCGACGTGCCCCGCGACGGAGCCGGTGATGAGCAGGTGCCCGTGCGTCGCCTCAAGTGCGGACACCGTCGCCCGGATCGTCAGCGCGGCGCCGTACACGTTGGTCAGGATCATCGATCGCCAGTGCTCGGGCGATTCGTTCAGCAACCCCCGTGCCGCACCAAAGCCGGCATTCGCGAACGCCACATCGATTCGGCCGAACGTCCTGAGCGTGGTCTCGACCGCGTGCTCGACCTGCTCCCATTCGGTCACGTCGCATGTGAGCGCGAGCGCACGTTCGGGGCCTCCCAACTCAGCGGCGAGTTGGTCCAACTTGCCGGTCGAACGGGCGAGCAGCGCAATGCGATAGCCGGCCTCCGCCGCCTGCCGTGCGGTCGCCTGGCCGATCCCGCTGGATGCCCCGGTGATCAAGAAGACCTCATCGTTCATCCCGGGACCATCCCACAGCGGCCAATTGGCCGCACGTGCGACGGCCAATTGGCAGGGCCGGTGGATCGCGCATCGCCCGTGCGCGCGCCGGCGTCGCGGTAACGTGAATCCATGATCACGCGCTTTCCGCTGCGCCGCTGCAAGGCGACGCGACTGCTGTGGCCGATGGTGAGGGGTGAGGTCGTCGCCGAGGTGGGCGACGGCAGGGTCCGCGTCCGGTTGGGGTTGCTCGGCCGCGTCGACATCGACGTCACCACGATTGCCCGTCTGTCACGCATGCACTGGCCATGGTGGGGTGGCCTTGGTGCGCGCCTTGGCCGCAAGATGGTCGCCTATACGCTCGCCTGGGGGGACGTCGCCGTGATCGAGCTCGCCGAACCGATCGATGCGAAGGCGCCCATGAAATGGCGCGCAACGCAGATCATCATCGCGGTCGAGGACGTCGACGGCTTCGTCGACGCGATCGCCCGGGAACGTGGACGTGCCCCCGACGTGGGTGACTAGATCGACTGCATCGCGATGAGCTTGTTGCCATCCGGGTCGTAGAACTCGAGGAGTTTGGATCCCTCGAGGTCTTCGAGGTCGCCTCGCTGCACCTCGTGCGTGG
>JANMKR010000178.1:0-5816 GCA_031372145.1 Actinomycetota bacterium
TGGAGCGTTGTCCTCGCCTTCGCCCATATGGTCCGATATGAACGAAGGCTGCGTCCTCGCCCTGCGGGCTTTTCACTCGCCAGACTGTCAACGCATTCCTGAGACAGACCACTAGCTTCGCCGCCTCATCAGGGCACCGACGCGCCTCCATCACGAGACGGCCAGCGCGAGCGCCGCTACGAGGCGCGTTTCCGCGACGAAGGCCGCCCTCGGCAACGCGAGCACACGTACGATCGGTTGGATTGTTCTCATGCTCGGGTGCCGGTCAGCTGGGCCGCGCGCCCGCCACGGGCTGGTACTCCAGCGCGTCGCGGTCCCAGTCACCGTGGTCGGCGGCGGCATCGTATGTGCTCTGCAGGAAGCCGAGTAGTGTCTCGTCGGGGTTCTTGGCCGCGCGCACGGCCTCGTAGGGCAGCAGGTATTGGCCGAACTCGGCGGTGTAGAACGCCGCCTCGGGGGTGACGGGGTGCTCCTGGAAGCCGTCGGGTTCGGGGTAGGCGTAGGCATAGAAGGCGCCCTCCTCGCCGCCGCCGGGCCAGAAGCCGCAACTGGACAGCTCGTGGGAGTAGCCCTCGACCATGACCCAGTCGCCGCAGTTCGGCGCGCCGCCGGGGTGCTGCGGCGCGCGACGGCCGGAGAAGCGGGTGCACGCCATGTCCATGGCGCCCCAGAAGAAGTGCACCGGGCTGACCTTGCCGGCGTAGCGGCCGCGGAACTGCTGCATGACGCGGTCGACCTGCACAAGCTGGCGCCAGAACAGGTGCACCGCCTCGGCGTCATACGAGGCGTGCTGCTCGTCCTCGGCGAACGGGATCGCCGGGTCGACCTCGTTGGGTGACGCCGTGATCCTCACGCCGATGCCCAGTTTGCCCAGCGCGGACATGACCTCCGCGTAGAAGCGGGCCACGGTCTTGGGCTCCAAGGCCACCCGCGCCCGGGCTCCGGAGTCCGTGTCGATCCGCAGCTCGTGGTCGTGGAAGTCGAAGTCCGCGGAGAAGGTCCGGGTTCCGTCGGGGATCGAGCCGGTCGTCAGCCCACGCGGCGTGACGTAGAAGGTCACCTGCCACCAGTGGTTGAGCATCGGTGCACCGGCCAGCCGCAGCTTGCCGACGATCTGCAGCCACATGTGCAGCGTCTCGCGCGTTTCCGTCCACGAATCGACCCGCAACGCGGGCCAGGCGCCGCCGCCGGGCCGGGGGGTGCTGTGGCTGTCCGCGCTCATCTCGTACGCTCTCCTGTCGTTCGAAGCGATGGATCCAAGCCGCCCAGACATCGTGCGGTCGGAAACGTCGGCGTGCACGGCGCGACGGAGGATGACGATCATATCAAGGCTCGCGGATCGTTCGGGTCACTGCGCGCAGATCGACGTATTTGCTCGGCGATCTGGTCTGCGCAGCGCGCATCCTTGGCCTTGACGCGCATGCCAATTCCCCCACCGGGGGTGAGGTCCGCGGGTTGGGTTGCACACGCGTTCGAGGCGTTTGACGACGGCGCTCTCATCCGCCCGCGAGCGCGCTTTGCAAGTCCCGAACCGACGGCCGGCGCCTGGTTCAGACGGCTGAGCGCACGCCCCGGCCGAACTCCCGCGCCTCGATCAGTGGGAGCGGTCGGGAGAAGTAGAAGCCCTGAACCAGCGTGCAGCCCATCGCCGTCAGCCATTCGGCTTGCTGGCGCGTCTCGACGCCCTCGGCGGTGACCTCGAGGCTCAGCGCGCGGCCGAGCGCGAGGACTGCCTCGACGACCGATCGGGCCGATTGCGACTCCCCGATTTCGCTCACGAACCGGCGGTCCACCTTCATTCCGTCGAGCGGCAGGGTGCTCAGGCGCACGAGCGAGGAATACCCCTTGCCGAAGTCGTCGATCTCGATGCGCACACCGAGCGCGCGGAGCCCTTCGAGCACGCTGGTCGCGAGCTCGGGGTTCTCGGCCAAGGACGTCTCGGTCAGCTCCAACGTCAGCCGGCTCGGATCGATCCCCCGCCCGGCCAGAAGAGCGTCGACCTGCGCGACGAAGCCCGGATGGATCAGCTGGCGGACCGAGACGTTGACGGCCATACCGATCGGCGTGCCGCCCCGGCCAGCTTCGAGCATCGCAAGATCCTCGCAGGCCCGACGCAGGACCCACTCCCCGATCGGGATGATCAACCCGGTAATCTCGGCCAGCTCGATCAGCTGCGCAACCGGAACGGCACGACCGGCGTGACGCCAGCGCAACAACGCTTCGAAACCCTGCAACTCACCGCCCGGCAGATGCACCCTGGGCTGGTAGACGACCGACAACTCGTCACGCTCGATCGCCCCGCGAAGCGCCGTCTCGAGCTCCAGCCGTTCGACCGCCCACGATCCCATGATCGGCTTGAACACGACGTAGGAGTCCCGTCCCGACTCCTTGGCGCGGTACAGCGCGACGTCCGCGTCGCGGATCAGAGCGGCCGCGTCGGCATGCCCGTCGGCGATCGCGATTCCGAGGCTGGCACCGGCGAACATGGTGCGCCCGTCGAGCTCAAGCGGCAGGCGCATCGCGGCGAGCACCCGCTCGGCGACCTCCCGAGCATCGTCGGGCGACGCCAACCGCGGGCACATCACGACGAACTCGTCTCCTCCGATGCGCGCGACCTGGTCCTGGTCGCGCACTGCTGAGCGCAGACGCTCCGCCGTGGCCACCAGCAGACGATCGCCAATCGGATGGCCGAGGCTGTCGTTGACCACCTTGAACTGATCGAGATCCAAGAACAGGATGGCGAGCTGTTCGTCGAGCGTCCGGCTGAGCGCGATCTCGAGGTCAAGCCGCTCGATCAGCTGAGACCGGTTCGGCAACCCCGTCAGGCCGTCGTGCCACGCCTGATGGGAGAGCTCGGACTGCACGACCTTGAGGCTCGCGCGCTCGTATTCGAGATCTCGCACGAGCAGTCCGATCCGAGCGACCGCGAGCAGGCTCACCAGCCCGGCGGCGGTCGCATAGGCCGGCGCCTGGAACCGGAAACCCAGGGCCGGAGTCAGCACGGCCAGAGACGGCGCCCCGACCATCGCGACGCTCAGCAGCGCCAACCGGCTGCGGCTGGTCGTCCGGTCGTTCCGGCGGGCCGGGTCGCAGACGCTGTCGGCGCTCCTGTGCATGCTCGCGGCCAGCAGGATGCCGTAGCAAACGATGTATCCGCCGTTGCTCCATCTCAGGATACGGTCGCTCTCGATGACCGCGGAGATGTTGTACCCGGTGTCGCTTGCGAGAAATGCCATGGCGAAGGCGGTGACGAGTCCGAGCGACGCGCGACGCCGCCCCGGTACGAGCAGCAACCCGACCATGTCGGCCACGAGTAGCGATCCACACATCGGGTAGGCCGAAAACACGACCCGCTGCAACAAGGGTCCTTCGCTCGAGACCCCCGGGTTGACCACGAGGAACTGCCAGATCGCGAGGCCGCTGACGACCGCGACGATGGCTGCGTCGAAGAGCAATTCGCGGGAACCGCGGCCGGAGCACGCGACGATCAGCACCGCCGCGGCGCCGAGCAGGAACGGGTAGGTCGGAAGGTAGAAGGCATCGGCGAGCGAAACGACGGTCGGCTCGCCAAGTGCGATATAGAGGATGTCGCCAACGGCGTTGAGCGCCATGCCGGTACCGAACAGCGCCCAGACGATCCGAGTGGTTCTCCTCGAACGAAGCGCCCGGACGAAGCACCCGAATGCGACGAGGGAGGCCGCGGCGATCTCGATGCCGCTGGAGAACGCGCTCCGTGGGGCCACGGCGTCGACGATCCCGAGCAATACGAAGACGGCGATCGTCACCCACGGGGCAAGCGTCCACAGGCGCGAGGCCGTGGTGTTCGTGGGAGCCGGCCGGTCGGCCCGGATCTGTGATGGCATCTGGTTCATCGTCGTGCGCGAAGGACATCCCATCCGGGTGCCATCCTCACTAACATCGGCGCACGCCGTTGCGGGCTTGAGCATTCTGCAGGCTCGCTTGGCCTGCGAGACACGACGTACGGCGTGTCGTCGCTCGAACGCGCCAGACAGGATTCGAACCTGTGACCTTCGGTTTCGTAGACCGACGCTCTATCCGACTGAGCTACTGGCGCAACTGAGGGAGCCTACCAGAGGCGTCCTTCACGCTTCCTTCACACGAACTTCGCCGAAAGGGTCATGTGGGAGGGTCAACCTGCCGAAGAAGAAGGACCACACCCTTTGGAGAGAGAGCGTGGAAGCAGTACTTGCAGTCATCGTCGGGGTTGCGTTCGGATCGGCTCTCGCAGCGTCCGTGGCGTTCCCCCTTCGCCGCTGGCGGCGCAACCGTCAGTCCGAGCGGCCCGAACGCACCCGACGAATTCCTCTCCAGACGGCCGATCAGCGACACCGCGCCGGCATCATCGCCGCCACGTTCGCGCTCGCCGCAACCGTCGCCCAGTTCGCGGGTTGGTCGCTCATCGCCGGGTACATGATTCTGGCGACCGTGTTCCTGTGCGTGCAGGCAGCGACCTCGGCACTTGTCGAGCGCAGCCACCGCTCGTAGCCGAGCGAACCACGACGACTAGATCAGGCGGACGTTGCCGATGAACCGGCCGAGATCGGCGAGGTTCGGATCGACCCCCATTGCGGACACTCCTGCGTCGGCGATCTGGAACAGGAACTGACCGAAGCCGGTGCTGACCATCAGCACCAAGAGGATGATGACCGCATACCTCGCGACGGGGGCGACCGCCGCCCGCACCCCGTAGGGCAGGTACGGCTCGACGATCCCGTAACCGTCGAGCCCGGGAACCGGAAGCAGGTTGAGTGCGGCGGTCGCGAATTCGAGCCATCCCAGGTAGGCGAACGATGCTTCGAGCCCGGGTGACCCGTCGAACACGCCGGCCCCCACCAAACCGATGCAGACGACGCCGAACACGAGGTTGACCACGGGGCCTGCCAGCGACACGAGTGAGCGCCGGTGGTGTGACCGGATGTTGCCGTGGTCAATCCACACCGCGCCGCCCGGGAGGCCGATCCCGCCGAGGATCAGGAACGCGATGGGAATCGCAACCGAGAAGATCGGGTCGGCGTACTTACGTGGATCGAGCGTCAGGTAACCCCGACTCAGGACGGAGTAGTCGCCGCTCTTGTACGCCACGATCGCGTGCGCCCATTCGTGGATGCACAACGACACCACCCATCCGGAGACGACGAGCAGGAACGATGCGATCTTGAGGCGACTGTCGGCGTCGACCAGGAGCACGCCCCCTTCGGCGACCGTGGTCAGTCGCAGTTGGGCGACGACGACACACATCGCGACGAAGAATCCCGTGATGACCCAAAAAAGCCACCCGGGTCGGCGCAGATTGCGCTGATGTGCGGTCAGCTCGCGCGCCACTCCGGACGGTGCTTTGGCCTGCCCTTTGACGCACCCGACGCAGTGGCGTCCCACCGACGCCTGCACCAGACAGTCAGGGCAGGCGGGCCGCTCGCACCTGGTGCACGAGAGGAGTGTGGGCACGTTCGGGTGGAACGTGCAGCGTGGGGTGTCGGCCGGGAAGTCGCTCATCGTCGGGGTGGAGCGCGTTTCGTGCGGCCGTCCTGGCCGGGGTCGAGCGGAGAGGGAGGGATTCGAACCCTCGATCCGGTTAAACCCGGATACCCACTTAGCAGGCGGGCGCTTTCAGCCTCTCAGCCACCTCTCCGTGTATGTCACTATCGTACCGACTCCCCGCCCGTATCGGCGCGGAGCCGCGTTCAGTTGACCCCGGAGGGGTGGCAGAGCGGTCGAATGCAACGGTCTTGAAAACCGTCAGGGGTTCACGCCCCTCGAGGGTTCAAATCCCTCCCCCTCCGTTTGTGGCCCTTCAG
>JANMKR010000189.1:0-2865 GCA_031372145.1 Actinomycetota bacterium
CTTCTCGACCTTGTCGACGCCGCTCTCGGTCGGTGAGACGGTGCGCTGCTTCTCGTCGACCTCGTAGTCGTCGCCCTTCTTGAGCGTGGGGATGACACGGGCGAAGCGGTAGTACGTGTCGGCAGCGGCCTCGGGGATGCCTGAGATGATGAGCGGTGTGCGCGCTTCGTCGATCAGGATCGAGTCGACCTCGTCCACGATGCAGAAGTAGTGGCCACGCTGCACGCAATCGTCCAGCCGGACCGCCATGTTGTCGCGCAGGTAGTCGAAGCCGAACTCACTGTTGGTGCCGAACGTGACGTCACATGCGTACTGCTCACGGCGTGAGAGCTCGGGCATCATCGGTTGGATGACGCCGACGGTGATGCCCAGGAAGTCGTAGATCGGCCGCATCCAGTCGGCGTCACGCTGGGCCAGGTAATCGTTGACCGTGACCATGTGGACACCGCGTCCGAGCAGCGCGTTGAGGTACACGGCGGGCACCGCGGTGAGCGTCTTGCCCTCACCGGTCTTCATCTCGGCCACGGCACCCTCGTGCAAGACGCTCGCCCCGACCATCTGGACGTCGTAGTGACGCAGGCCCAGCGTGCGCACCGATGCCTCGCGCACGATCGCGAACGCCTCGGGCATCAACGCGTCCAGACTGGCCGCGTCGTCCGGATCGGCGCGCTCGCGAAGCGCATCGGTCTTGGCGCGCAACTCGGCGTCGCTGTGTTTCTGCATCTCGGGTTCGAGCGCGTTGATCTGCTCGACGAGCGCAAAACGCCGCTTCATATGGCGGCCTTCGCCGAGGCGGAAGAACTTATTGAGGAGATCACTCACGGTGTGCGGGCACTTTCTCGGGTTCGACAGCCGGGGAATGGTAGCAACACCGGTTCCGTGCCCCCGCGCGCCGCGGGGACACGGTGGGGGCCCTACCCCGCTGCGATCAGCCCCAGGTCACCGTCGCGCCGCCGGTAGATCACGCTGACGGCGCCGTCCTCGTCGGCGTTGCGGAACACGTAGAAGTCGTGGTTGACGAGTTCGAACTGCATGACGGCATCCTCGACGCTGAGTGGCTTCATCTCGAAGCGCTTGGTCTTGACCAGCTGCGGATCCGGCTCCTCGTCCGCGGCCGGAACCATGGCCGGCATCTGCTCGTCGAGCGGCGGCGGGTGTTGCCCGTGGGGAAGGCGGTGCCGGCGGCGACGATCGCGGTACCGCGTGGCCTGCCGCTGCATCTTGTTGACGGCGTGGTCGATTGCCAGGTACATGTCACGATCGGTTTCGCGGACGCGCAAAACCGGGCCCTTCGTGCGCACCGTGACCTCTGCCACCTGGTTGCGTTCGATGCTGGGGTTGCGCTCGACGGAGAGCTCCAACTCGACGACCGGCGGCTCGTCCCACGGCGGCAAGAACCTGGTGAGCTTCGCCAGTTTGCGTTCGGCGTGTTCAAACAACGCGTCGGTCACCGGGATGTTCTTCCCCTTGACGTGAAGATCCATGAAGACCCTCCCCTCGCGTTGCTGCAGTACCCGGATTGTACTCCTCATGGCTGACGGAGCACCCGGGCGACACACACCGCGCCGACGCGTCTGACGCCACCGCGACGCAGCGCCCGTGCGCACGCCGCCAGGGTGGCTCCGGTGGTGCACACATCGTCGACGAGCCATGCCTCGGGTGGGATTGCGAGACCCGACCGGACGGCGAACGCACCGCGCACGTTCACGGTGCGATCGGTCGCCGAGGAGCCGCGCTGGGGTGGGTCGTCACGAACCCGTTGCAGCAGGTCGACGACCGGACGATGCCACGACTGCGCGATCTCGGCGGCGATGAGACCGGCCTGGTTGAACCCCCGCTCGCGTTCGCGCTCCCGGGTGAGCGGCACCGGAACCAGGCACACGTCGCCTCCGGGCGGCGCGCAGCGCGTCACGATCAGCCTCGCAAATTGGCCCGCCAGGTCGCGTCGTCCACGATCCTTGAGCGCCGTGATGACGACCGGAACGGGATCGACATAGGCGGCCGCGAACTGCATGTGATCAACAGCCGAGGGACACTCCGCGCACCGGGCGGTCGACACCGCCCACGGGTGTCCGCAGCGCGCGCATCCAACCGATCCGGGGGCTGCGATCGCACCCGAGCATTCCGCACAGATCTCCGAACCGGGCAGGTGGCACGCAGCGCACGCCGGAGGGGCGAGGAGATCCAGCAGGTCCAGGATCCGTTGTGCGACGCGCATCGCGCCAGCCTGGCATCAAGAGTGTGTCGCGAAACGCGACAACTGTGCCAACTGTGCCATCGAACCGTCACAGCTTCTGTGACATTCACACGCGAGGCGAGTGAAACGCGTCCAGACTCAAGCAGGCAATACGGCGAGCGCCCCGGAGCGACGACGCCACAACACGTGCGCCCACAGGCCTGCGCGGCCGAGCACGTCCGCCGCCGCGACCATGCCCGAGCCCATGAACAGCGCCGCCCACAGCGCATCGAGTTCGATGCGGTCGAATCCATTTCCCTCGCGGTCGGACATCCCTGCCTCCCTGAACGCTCGTCTCCCCATCACCATCGGCAGACCCACCGACCGACATGAGCGTCACAAGAGCGGCTATCGTCCCGCGCCGTGGTCCGCAAGATCCTCGCCATCCTGCTCGTCCTGGGTCCGGTCACCGTGGTGGTCGCTCAACTGGGCGCGGGCGACATGACGCTGTTCGCGCTCGCCGCAGCGGCGCTCGTGCCGCTGGCATGGCTGATCGGCGAGGCAACCGAGCACGCGGCGCACCACACGGGCCCCGGCATCGGGGGGTTCCTCAACGCGACGTTCGGCAACGCGCCCGAGCTGATCATCGCGCTGCTCGCCATTCACGAGGGCCTCTTCGACGTGGTGCG
>JANMKR010000095.1:0-12922 GCA_031372145.1 Actinomycetota bacterium
TGGCGCGATCGCCCGCGCCGCGGATGCCGACAAGGACCAGAGCTACATGCTCGCCATGCTCGACCGGCAGACCATCGCGCGCCTCGAGTTCCCGCTGGGCGAGCTGACCAAGCATCAGGTGCGTGACCTGGCCCGGGACGCTGCCCTGCCCGCAGCAGACGCGGTCGAAAGCCAGGAGGTCTGCTTCGTCGGCGTCGGCGGCTACGTGCCGTTCCTCGAGCGGGTGGCGGGCATGAGCGCCATCCCGGGGCCGATCATCGACGACGGCGGCACCCGGATCGGCACCCACGAGGGCTACTGGCGCTACACGGTCGGCCAACGGCGCGGTCTCGGCGTCTCAGCCGACGGGCCGCGGTATGTCCTTGGAACCGACGCGGCCACAAACACCGTCACGGTCGGCCCCCGCGAACTCCTCGCGACGACCGAGATCGAGCTGCGCCCGTTCACGCTCAACGAATCGGTCGAGGGCGCCCACCTGGAGGTGCGCGTGCGATACCGTGGCAGAGCCCTTCGCGGCCAGGCACACCCGGCGGCCGATGGGCTTCGGGTCACGCTCCTGGATCCAGCGGATGGCGTCGCCCCGGGCCAGACCGCAGCCCTGTACCGGGACGGCCGGCTGGTCGGCGCGGGAGTGATCATCGGAAAGGACGTGTAGTGGACATCGCGTGGGCTGACGTACTTCGAGCGGCGCTGTCGTTCTTCCTGATCATCGTCGGGATCGGGATCGCCTACGTCTGTTTCCGCCTGGGCGGGATGCTGCGTCGCATGTCGATGACGGTGGTGCGGGTGACCGACGAGGTCGTGCCGATCCTCTCGCGTGCCCAGACCACGGTGGACGGCATCAACCTGGAACTCCAACGGGTCGACGAGATCATGGTCAGCGCCGTCAACGCCACCAAGGGTGCCGAGAAGACCGTGACGTCGCTGTCCAACGCCGTCACCGCACCGGTCAAGAAAGCCTCGGGATTCGCCGCGGCGGCCAAGGAGGCGATGGCCACGTTCCGCGCCAAGCGGGCCGAAGGCGTCCACACCAAACCCACAACGGACGCCACGTCCGAGGCGGCCACCCCCCCTGCGCAGGCGGCGGCCCCCGAACCTGCGCAGCCAAAGGACGGGATCAGGGTCCAGGAACACGCAGCCACAAACGGCTCGGTTCCCGACGAGCTGCCGCCCGAACTGCGCAGCCGTGATCGCGGACCCAGCATCTCGCAGATCTCGTGGGCGCTGCCCAAGCGACGAGCGTGAAGCGCTTCGTCCTGGGCGTCCTGGGTCTGACGGGTGCGTGGCTCTGGTCGCGCGGCGCCCGCGATCCCCGCGAATGGCCAAAGCGTCTGCCCAAAGAGGTCGCCGCACTGTGGGATGACCTGGATGACGCATTCGCCGCAGGCCGCCGTGCAGCAGCTCGCCAAACCGCCGATTTCGAGGATGATCTGCGCCGGGTCAAACCCGGCCAGTAGCGGGGCGCTGGTAGACTTTCGACCCCGATGACGACCCACGACATCCGCCGGCGCTTCCGGGAGTTTTTTGAGGAGCGCGGTCACCTGGCGGTGCCGTCCGCCCCGCTCATCCCGTACGACGACGACCCGACGGTGCTGCTGACGATCGCCGGCATGCAGCCGCTCAAGCAGTACTTCCTGGGGACGGCCAAGCCACCCGCGCCGCGCGCGACGAGCTGCCAGAAGTGCTTTCGCACGCTCGACATCGACCAGGTCGGCCGGACCGCACGGCATCTGACGTTCTTCGAGATGCTCGGTAACTTCTCGTTCGGCGACTACTTCAAGCGCGAGGCCGTCAGGTTCGGGTACGAGCTCTCCACCGAGGTCTTCGGGTTCGATCCCGAGCAGATCTGGATCACGGTGTTCGAGGGCATGCCCGGCGTCCCCGCGGACGACGAGGCGATCGACTATTGGGTCGACATGGGCATCCCGCGTGAACGCATCCAGGCCCTGGGCGAGTCCGAGAACTTCTGGAAGCTCGGACCGACCGGTCCGTGCGGGCCCAACACCGAGCTGTACCTGGATCGTGGACCCGAGTTCGGTCCCGATGGGGGACCCGCGACCGGCACGGACCGATTTCTGGAGTACTGGAACCTCGTGTTCATGCAGTACGACCGGGCCGCCGACGGCACGCTGGCGGACCTGCCCGCGCAGAACGTCGACACCGGCGCCGGGCTGGAGCGCATCGCGGCGCTCCTGCAGGACAAGCAATCCGTGTTCGACACCGACGCATTCTCACCGCTCATCGAGTGGGCCGGGCGGGAGAGTGGTCGCCCATACGGTCGCTCGCCCCGTGATGACCGGGCCCTGCGGGTGCTTGCCGACCACGGTCGCGGGATGACGTTCCTGGCGACCGACGGGGTACGTCCCGGCAACGAAGGTCGCGACTACATCCTGCGTCGCATCATCCGGCGGGCGATGGCCGAGGGCTCGAGCATCGGGCTGACCCCCGAGGCCATGCCGCAGCTCGCGGGGCAGGTGGCGGACCTGTGGGGCGATGCCTACCCCGAACTCAGAGAACGCGCCTCCGAGGTTGCGGACATCATCGGGACCGAGGCCGAGCAGTTCGCCCGCACCCTGACCCAGGGCAAACGCCTGCTGGACGAGGTCATCGGACGCTCCAAGGGGCGGGTTTCGGGTGACGATGCGTTCCGGCTGCACGACACGTTTGGTTTTCCGCTCGACCTGACGCTCGACGCCGCCGAGCTCGCCGGGCTGGGGGTCGACACCGACGGCTTCCAGCGGTTGATGACCGATCAACGTGAACGGGCACGCGACGCGCAGGTGCGCGAGCACGATATGGCTGCCGCCACGGCAGCCGCGCTCGCCGTCTCCGGTGAGCCCTCGCTGTTTGTCGGCTACGACGAGTGGTCGACGACGACGACGGTCACCGCGGTCGCCGACGTGGGTGGCGGCGAGGTCGTCCTCAAGCTCGCCTGCTCACCGTTCTATGCCCAGGGCGGGGGACAGGTCTCGGACCGGGGCACGGTCACCGGTCCCGACGGCAGCGGTGAGATCGTCGAGATCTACCGCATCGGCGACGACCACGTGCTGAAGCTGCGCATGGACGGTCAGATCGCGGTCGGGGACCAGGTGCAGGCCACGGTCCACGCGCCCACGCGCCGCGCGAGCCAGGCCAACCACACGGCCACCCATGTCTTGCACTGGGCGCTTCGCGAGGTGTTCGGCACGACCACCCGGCAGGCCGGCTCTTACGTCGGGCCGGACAAGCTGCGCTTCGACTTCTCGCTGCGCGAGCGGATGAGCGAGGAGCAACGCGCCCAGATCGAGCAGATGGTCAACGCCCGCGTCGCCGACGACACCCCGGTCGGGTGGCAGGTCATGCCCCGGGCCGCTGCGGACCAACTCGGAGCGATCGGGCTGTTCGGCGAGAAATACGGCGACCAGGTGCGCGTCGTGTCGGCGGGCGACTTCTCCAAGGAACTCTGCGGGGGCACCCACGTCTCGCGCACGGGCGAGATCGGCGCGTTCAAGATCGTGTCCGAGGGCGGCATCGGTTCGGGCACGCGTCGGATCGAGGCGTTGACCGGCGACGGCGTGGTCGCCTGGTATCGGGAGCGCGAACGCGAACTCGAGGCGCGACTGGCAGATCGCGACGACAAGATCCACCAACTCGAAGGCGAGCTCAAACGTGCACGCAGTGGCCGCATCGATGCCGGTGCGATCGCCGCGCAGGCCGCCGAGGTCGGTGGGCTGACGGTCTTGGTGCACGAGGTCGATGCCGACGAGATGGACGATCTGCTGGCCGTCAGCGATCAGATCAAAGCCCGCCTGGGTGACGTCGCCGCGATCGTGTTGGGTGCGCGCAGCGACGGCAAGGCGATGTTGGTCGCAAACCTCGCACCGGGGGCGATCGCGGCGGGCCTCAACGCCGGTGCCATCATCAAGCAGATCGCACCGCTCGTCGACGGCGGGGGTGGTGGGCGCGATGGCATGGCGCGGGCCGGCGGCAAGAACCCGAACGGGCTCGACGCGGCGCTGGAGACGGCGCGAACGCTCATCGCGGAGCGGGGCGCCTGAAGGTCCTCGCACTCGATCACGGCCGCGCGCGCACCGGCGTCGCGGTGAGTGATCCCACGGGTACGATCGCGCGCCCGCTGCCGCCCATCCGCAAGGTGGAGAGCAAGGCGGGCCGCGCCGATCTCGACCGCGTCATCGCCGAGACCCAGCCCCAGATCATCGTCGTCGGCGAGCCGCGCCACCTGTCGGGCGAGCGGGGCGAGCAGGCCCAAGCCGCGTCGGCATTCGCCGAGACCCTGCGCCGTCGTGTGACGGTGCCGGTTGAGCTGGTCGATGAACGGCTGACGACGGTTGAGGCCGGACGGCGAGCCGCCGAGTCGGGCAGCACCACCAGCGTCGACAGCCTGGCCGCCTGTGTCCTGCTCGAAGCGTTCTTGGCGCGTCGATGAGCGCAGGACGCGGCGAATGGGAGCGCAGCGACGTTCGACGGCGCGAACGGCGGCGGCGACGGCGACGGGTGCGCCTGCTCGGCCTGGTGATGGTGCTCGCGGCGATCGGGGTCGCGGGGTGGGTCGCACTGGACCACCGCAGGTCGGGCAGCTCCACCCCGACAGTGACGATCGCCCCGCCGATCCGGTTGACGTTCCCCGAAGGGCTCCGGCGCGAGGACATGGCGAAGCTGCTGCAGGACAAGACACACCTGTCAGGGCAGGAGTACCTCGACGCAACCGGGCCGGGCACGCGGGGCGCCGAGCGCGCCGGCGTGGCGCGTGCGACGTCGCTCGAGGGGTTCCTCTTCCCGGCGACCTACGAGATCGGCACCGAGACGACGGTTCCGTACCTGATCGACCAGCAGCTGGCCGCGTTCGACGGCAAGCTGGGGGGCATCAACCTGACGTTCGCAAAGTCACGCAACCTCACCCAATACGACGTGCTGATCATCGCCTCGATGGTGGAGCGAGAGGTCATTGAACCGTCCGAACGTCCGATCGTGGCCGGGGTCATCTACAACCGGCTCAAGCGCAAGATGCGCCTCGACATCGATGCGACGGTGCAGTACGCGGTGGGGGCGTGGCGGCCGTTGACCGCGAAGGATCTGGCGATCGACTCTCCGTACAACACGCGCAAGTTCCCGGGTCTGCCGCCTGGGCCGATCGCAAACCCCGGCCTGGCCAGCATCACGGCCGCGGCCCGCCCCAAGCAGAGTGCATTTCTCTACTACGTGGCACGTGAGGACGGGACCAACCGCCACTACTTCGCCAGGACCCTGGACGAGTTCGAGATCCTCAAGACGCGTGCCCGGGCGAACGCGGCGGCACACCCCTAGCCAGGAGCCGGTTCAGCTCACGAGGTGCGGACGTCGATGGCCCAGGACGAGCCGGCGGTCTGCTTGGTGAAGGTCTTCATCTCGGTCGCGATGGTCACGGCCTCGGCGTAGTGGGAATACGTGCGTCGCTCGGTGGTCGTGACGCCGATCGACACCGACACGAGCGGGAACCGCTGCAGCTCACCGCGACGGTTGAGGGTCTCGATGAAACCCCGGCCACGATCGATCTCGTCGTAGGCGGAGGGGATGGCTGCGTCGAACCGGGCGATCACCGCCTCGGCCAGCTGCTGCTCTTGTCCGAGCGCGCCGATGACGACGAAGTCGTCGCCGCCGACGTGCCCGACGAACGTCTCGGGGCCGCCAAGCTCCATCGCCACGTCCTGCAGGACGCCTGCGGTCATCTGGATGACGCGATCACCCTGCAGGAAGCCGTATTTGTCGTTGTAGGCCTTGAAGTTGTCCAAGTCGACGTACAGCAGCGAGAAGTGTGTCTGGCGCCGTACGCGTCGCTCGATCTCCTCCTGGATGCGGACGTTTCCGGGCAGCCGCGTCAGCGGTGATTGCGCACGCAAGACCGTCGCACGCCGCAGCGCGCCTTTGACGCGTGCCAGGAGCTCCTCGATGTCGAAGGGCTTGACGATGTAGTCGTCCGCACCGGCGTCGAAGCCCTCGAGCTTGGCGGCGGAGTCGTTCTTGGCCGTCACGAGAATGATCGTCGAACTGGCGGTTCGGGGGTCCTCACGCAGGTGCCGCGTCAGCTGCACACCGTCGATCCCGGGCATCACGACGTCTGCCAGCACCAGGTCGGGGCAGCGCTCCAAGGCCATTGCCAGGGCGACACGGCCGTCGTGGGCGATCCGGACGTTCAGGCCCGCCGAGGTCAACCCCATCTCGAGCAACCGCGCCATGGTGGGCGAATCGTCGACGACGAGGATCTCCTCGATTCCAGGCGCCACGTCCGCATCGGTCTGGGGGGCGGATGTCGACGGCAGCGATTCCACCGGCCCTGTGGTCGGCGTTTTGGGGGTCGCAGCGGGGGTTGCGTGCACGGGCATCACATCAGGTGATATCGGCCGAAACGCCCTGTAAGTCAACGTTCTCGTGGCATTGGTCGCACGTTTACCTTTGACGTCTCAGTGCGTCGCCCATGACGTCCACCGGGGCGGTGTGCCCCGTCCAACGCTCGAACGCCGCCGCGCCCTGGTGCAGCAGCATTGCAAGTCCATCCACGGTGCGTGCGCCTCGCGCTGCGGCCGCCGCCGACCACGGCGTTCCTGCGGGGCGGTACACCAGGTCGTAGACCACCTGGTTGGGGCCGATTCCGGCGAGCGGCAGCTCGAGAGGGACCTCGTCCGAGCCCATCCCCAGGCTCGTCGCGTTGACCACGAGGGTGGCTTCGGACGCAGCGGCGTTGAGCGCGACGGGGTCGAACGGCACCACCCAGCCCAAGTCGGCGGCCTTCTGGGGGCTGCGGTTGGACACGAGCAGGCGTCCGCCACGCGACGTGACGGCGTGGGCCACGGCGCGCGCGGCACCGCCCCCGCCGATCAACAGGACCACGCCCGCCGCGACATCCTCGGGGATCGCCTCGTCCAGGGCACGTTGAAAGCCTTCCGCGTCGGTGTTGTCCGCCCGGAACCCACCCGCACCATCTGGAATCAGGGTATTCGCGGCGCCGATGGCGGTCGCGGCGTCCGAAACCGACGAGCAATGCGCCATCACCGTCTGCTTGTGCGGGATCGTCACGTTGAGCCCGCTGCATCCGGCAGCCGCCAAGCCTGCGATGGCTTGTTGGACGCGCGCATCCTCGACCGCAAAGGCCAGGTATGCCCAGTTGAGCCCACACGCGGCGAACGCCGCATTGTGCATTGCCGGTGAAAGGGAGTGGGACACGGGCCATCCGATGATCCCGGTGAACCGTGTCGTTGCGTCGAGTGGGGCCACGACGCCGAAACCTAGTGGTTCGACACGCAAATGACCGGCTGTTTCGCGTGAGCGAGAGCGAGCGAGACGGTGGACGCAGGCCGTGGCGAATGCCGGGAGTACCTGCCATGCCGAGGAAGCCGTATCGCGACGCTCGCAGCCGCGCGAAACCCCGTGCTATTTCGGTGTCGGACCACTCGCGTGATGAGGTCAGGAGCAGCGATGCACCCGACCTGATGGCCGGTGAGCTGCTTAGCGCCGAGCGTCGAGCGCGGCGAGTCGTGCGCGGATGTCGGCGAGGATCCTGGCCGGATCGTCGTCGGCGTCCATGACGGCCACGGTGGTCGCGGCAACGGGTGCGGCTTGCATGGCGAAGTCCTCGCCGGCCGGCTCGGGATCATCCGCGAACGCGTCGGCCGCTTGGACGTCGTCGACGGTCACGTGTGGAGCCACGAATGGAACCTCGGCCGAGGCGGTCACCGTCGTCGGCTCAGGCAACGCGACCGGGGCCTCGGGTTCGTCGCCCGGAGCGACGCCGGTCAGGAACGACATGTCGATGACCGGGTCTGCGGGCTCGCTCATGTCCGCAAGAGCGGCCTCGAACGAATCGTCCATGCCGGTCGCTTCAACGCCATCGTCCGGGGACATCGGCAGCTCGGTCTGGGGCATCTGGTCCAGTACGACCGGAACCTCGACGGGGCCGGCACCGGGCGCACCAAAGCGCAGGCGCACGCCGTGTCCGTCGGCGTTGGGCTCGATTACGAGTTCCAGCGAGTGGCCGGATGCGGCAAGCCCGGCCAAGTCCAGCACGACCGGGCTGTTGGGGCCGCCGATCGATCCACCCCACGCGGCCGGGCTCGCAGGCTGGAATGCCGGCATCTCGGGGATCGCAGCCGCGATCTCGTGTGCGGCCTGCGTCTCGAACGCGTCGGCCTGCCAGGAATCTTGCGAATCATCCGCCCATGCCTGCTCGGGAGCGTCGAACGCGAGGCCCTCGTCCATGACTGCGACGGCGGGGATGTCTGCGCCAGGCGCTTCGGCGACCTCTGCGACGTCCCACAGGGGCTCGTCGTCGGGCTCGCTCCAGAGGTTCTGCATGTCGATCGCCGGGGGGGCTGCCATGGCGGCGACCTCAGGTTGCGGCTCCTGCTGCGAGAGCGTCCAGGTGCTCTCGGTCGCGTCGTCGTCCGCGGTCTCGTCGTTCCAGTTGTCGTTGGCGTCGTACGTGTCTGTCCACTCCTCGATCTCCTCGAGGGCTGCGACCTCGCCGGCGGTCGAAAACGCGGGCAGCTCGATCGCGCTGGTGTCGTCGGATTCGGCGTCGATTTCGGCGTACGGGTCGTCGTCCACGCCGTCTTTGAGCGGGCCGTATGCATCTGGCAGCGGGTCGAACGCGTCGGGATCGAAGCTCGACGCGAGCTCGCCAGGCGTCGGCCAACCGGGCTGTGCGACGAAGACGCCGTCGGCGTTCGCCTGAGCCTCGTGCAGGTAGGGATCGTCCATCACCGGTACGGTGACCGGCTCGACGGCAACTGCGGGTGCCACGGGCTCGGCGACCGGGATGTCTTCGAAGACCTGGTCGATCGGGCTTTGCGGCAGCGGAGCGCTCGCGACGGTGACTTCGGGGATGGTGACCGCGGGAACCTCAGGCACCTGGGGCGCTGCGACCGGGGTGGGGTCGACGCCCATGGCGTGGGCGGCCTCGGCGGCGAGCTTGCGGCGCTTGCGACCCGGCAGCGCGGAGTTCTTCTTGCGATCGCGCCGACGTGTCTTGGCGGCCACGGGCGGTGCGGCTTCGACCGCTCCGCCTGCTCCCGCCCGGCGGCGGCGCGAGACGAGCAGCAGCACCATGATCAACGCGACCGTGACGCCGATCGCGGCCTTGTGAATCAGCGTGAGATCCTGAATGACCTGCATGTGTAGCGTCCTCTCCCAGACACACCCGTGGAAACTGCTTCGCCCACAATTCATCGGCCGCGCGCGTCGGCACTTGAGGGCATTGGCCGGTTTTGATGCGATTCGTCCTCGTCAGGGCGGCCGGCGGACGTTGCGGCCGCGTGTGCGCGGTACGTCGCCGGCTGGTGGTGGAGGGACACACCGACCCGGCCTGATCGGCATCAGTGGAGTCGGGCGTGGCCGCCCGTCCACGGGGTGTGGAATGACGACGCTCACGAGCCCCATACCCCTGTCAGGAAGTCGTTAAAGCTTCGAGAACGATTGGCCCATGCCATAAAGGTTTGTCCCCTGCGCGCCGATCCATGCGGCGATGAGCAACACACCGGCGACCTCCCAGCGTCAAACACCTCCTGCCGGCAAACTGCCGCAGCGCCCTGTGCCGCTGCAGCCGAGCGTCCCCCAAGGACGTGCGCCGGTCCGTGGTGTGCCGCTGGGTGAGGCGCTCATCCGCCTGGGGTTCGTCAAGCCTGAAGACGTCGAACAAGCGCTTGCCCGTCAGACCACGGACCGCCGCAAGCTCGGCGAGATCTTGGTGGCCGCCGGCAAGGTCACGAAGGATCAGATCGACCGCGCCATGGCCCTGCAGATGGGCATGGGTGTGTTCAACGCCCAGGACGGCGTCGATCCGTCGGTCGCCACGCTCATCGACGAGAAGACCGCACGCCGCTACCAGGCGATTCCGGTGCGCTTCGACGCCGACGGGATGCTCGTGGTCGCGATGGTCGACCCGACCAACCTGCACGCCGTCGACGACCTGCAGATCGTCACCGGCCACACCATCCGTCCGGCACGCGCGACCTCCGAAGAGGTTCAGCAGCTGCTGGCCAGCACGTCGCGCATCGACGACATCGTGGGCATCGTCGACGACGAGGACTATGGCGGAGCGAGCGACGACCTGCGCGATGATGTCGACAACGCCCCGGTCGTCAAGCTCGTCAACTGGATCATCTCCCAGGCCGTCGACCACGGAACCTCCGACGTGCACATCGAGCCGCAGGCCAATCAGCTCGCCGTCCGGTTTCGCATCGACGGTGTGCTGCGCGAGATCACGGCCGTGCCCCGTCAGCTCGCCAACGGCGTCGCCAGCCGCATCAAGATCATGGCCGACCTCGACATCTCCGAGCGGCGCCTGCCGCAAGACGGTCGCGTCAGCATCACCGTCGGTGGCAAGTCGCTGGACCTGCGGATCGCGACACTCCCGACCGTATTCGGCGAGAAGATCGTCATCCGCATCCTGGACAAGAGCAACGTCATGCTCGAGCTGTCGACCGTCGGGTTCGAGCCCGATGTCCTGGCCTCCTACGAGAAGGCCTACAAGCGTCCGTACGGCGCGGTCGTCATCACGGGCCCGACCGGTTCCGGCAAGTCGACGAGCCTCTACGGCACGCTCAACCAGCTCAACCAGCCGGGCAAGAACATCATCACCGTCGAGGACCCGGTCGAGTACCGGCTGCAGGGCATCAACCAGGTTCAGGTCAACGTCAAAGCCGGCTTGACGTTCGCCGCGGGCCTCCGGTCGATCCTGCGGTGTGACCCCGACATCGTGATGATCGGTGAGGTTCGCGACAAAGAGACCGCGCAGATCTCGATCGAGGCCGCGCTGACCGGTCACCTCGTGCTGTGCACGCTGCACACCAACGACGCCGCCGGCGCGATCCCGCGCCTGACCGAGATGGGCGTCGAACCGTTCCTGTCCGCCAGCGCGATCGTCGGCATCCTGGCTCAGCGACTCGCACGCCGCCTGTGCCCGGAATGCCGGGTCAAGACGACGGTGACGCACAAGGTGCTGATGGAGATCGGCGAGACCACGACCCTTCCGCGCGGTCTGCCCGACCCGGCGCCGATCTACGAGGCCGGTGGTTGCGGTGCCTGTAGCGGCTCGGGTTACAAAGGACGCTTGGGTATCTACGAGTTCCTGCCGATGAGTGACGAAACACGGCGGCTGGCCCTGGCAGAAGCGTCAGGGGCGGAGATCGCCGCGGCGGCACGCAAGGAAGGCATGCGCACGTTGCGCGAAGACGGATTGATCAAGGTGCTCTCAGGGCGGACGACGCTCGAGGAGCTTGCACGGACGGTGGCGTAGACCGCACCAACTCGCCGGCGTCGAGCCGGTGTTCTCTCGGGGCGAAGGCCCCGGATGGCAACCAGGAAGGAACCAGGTTTTGGCCGATTTCGCAGACATCATCACAACCGTCTTGGACCGCGGGGCGAGCGACCTGCACATCTCGGTCGGCTCACCGCCGATCATCCGTGTGCACGGGGCCCTCGAGCGCCTCGACCTGCCCGTGCTGCGCCCACCGGACACCCGTGAGCTGGTGTACGGGATCCTGAACCAGTCGCAGCGCCAACGGCTTGAGACCGAACTCGAGATCGACTTCTCGTATGCGGTCCCGGGACGGGCGAGGTTCCGTGTCAACGCGTACTACCAGCGCGCGTCGCTGGGCGCCGCGTTCCGTCTGGTGCCGACGAGCATCAAGACGCTCGGTGAGCTCAACCTGCCGAAGTCCCTCAACGAGTGGGTCAACAAGCCGCGCGGCCTGGTCCTGGTGACCGGTCCGACCGGCTCGGGCAAGTCCACGACGCTCGCATCGCTGATCAACGAGATCAACGAGACCCGTGCGTGCCACATCATGACGGTCGAGGATCCGATCGAGTTCCTGCACCGCCACAAGAAAGCCATGATCAACCAGCGCGAGGTCGGCGCCGACACGCACTCGTTCACCAATGCGCTGCGCTCCGTGTTGCGTCAGGACCCCGACGTCATCCTCGTCGGCGAAATGCGTGACCTCGAGACCATCCAGATCGCGATGACCGCGGCTGAGACCGGTCACCTGGTGTTCGGCACGCTCCACACCTCGGACGCCCCGCAGACCGTTGACCGCGTCATCGACGTGTTCCCCGCCCACCAGCAGGATCAGGTGCGGGTGATGCTCGCCAACTCGTTGCAGGGTGTGTGCTGTCAGCAACTTCTGCCGACCGTCGGCGGCACCGGTCGTACCGTCGTCACCGAGGTTCTCAACCCGACGCCGGCCGTCCGCAACCTGATCCGCGAGGGCAAGACCCACCAGATCTACTCGGTCATGCAAACCGGTTCCGCGCACGGTATGCAGACGATGGACTTCTCGCTCGCCGAGCTCGTCCGTGCCGGGCGCATCACCCCCAACGTCGCCCTCGAGCGCTGTCACAGCCCCGAGGAACTCAAGCGCATCCTGGGTGCGGCAGGCGTTGCGCCCCGTCCCGGCAACGGCGGCCCACGGCCGCAAGTGAAGGTGATCCAGTGAGCACGACGTTCGTCTACAAGGCCCGTGACCGTTCAGGAACGATCACCGAGGGCGAGATCGAGGGCGAGTCCAAGACTGCCGCCGCAGCAGCCCTGCGTGTCCGAGGGTTGGCGGTCTCTGAGATCGACCCCAAAAAGGGTGGCAGCCTCGAGATCAACCTCGACCGCTTCACCAAGGTCAAGTCGCAGGACGTCACCGTCCTGGCGCGGCAACTCGCGGTGATGATCGCCAGCGGCCTGTCGCTGCTTCGTGCGCTCTACATCCTCGAGGACCAGACGGTCAACAAGAAGCTCAAGGCGACCATCATCGCGGTGCGTCAGGACGTCGAGGTCGGTACCTCGCTGTCGATCGCGCTCAGCAAGCACCCCAAGATCTTCAACGACCTGTTCGTGTCGATGGTGCGCGCCGGCGAAATCGGCGGCAACCTCGAAGAGGTCCTGGAGCGGGTCGCCATCCAG
>JANMKR010000205.1:0-11632 GCA_031372145.1 Actinomycetota bacterium
GTTGATCGCCCAGCAGGATCAACGCCCGGTCGATCTGGGGACCGAGTGCACGCAGGCCGGTGCGCAAGGAGGACGCCTGCCCGGTTGCGAAGTCATGGTTGACGACGATCCGGGCGTTGCTCGGAACGGTGATCGCCGCCGTGACCTGATCCGCCAGGTGCCCCAGCACAAGCACGATCTCGCCCACACCGGCCGCAGCGGCGGCGCCGATCACATGCTGCAGCAGTGGCCGGTCGTCGAGGTCGAGCAACTGCTTCGGCCGGCCGAGCCGGCGCGACGAGCCGGCGGCCAGGATGATCGCGCCAACCGAGGCGAGGTCAGCCACGGCGGGCGGGGCGGCGGGCGGGGCGGCGGGGTGTGGGGCCGCCGATCAACAGGTCGCGGGCCGCGTTGAGTGCAACCGCCAGATCTTGCGCGCGTTGACGCAGTGCCGGGTGCAGACCCTCCACCAGATCCGGATGGCACTTTGCGACCTGGTCACGCCAGTGGCGCTGCACGGTCGTGCGCGACGCATCGACCTCGACCCCCAACAACGCAGCGGCCTCGGCGGCGGTCTTGGGAACCACGGAAGGCTGGCGACGCGCAGCGGTCGACTGCCGGCCGTTCGCAGTGGAAGCGGCAGCAGCAGCGCGAATGCGTTTGAACTGGGCCCGCTCGTCGGACAGATCGGCTCGGTCGGCTGCGAGCCGGACGCGCTCGTCGGCCAGGCGCTCGCGCTCGTCGCGGACCTCGGTCGCCAGACGCAGCAGGCGTCCGTCGCGCGTGGCCGGATCCTCGCGCAAGGCGTCCAGCATGGGACCGGGGTGCAGACGGCCTGGGTCGTCGTCAGGCACGCGACGACCCGGCCCGGCGTCGCCACGGCGGACCGCGTCCAGAACCTCGCCAAATTCCAGATGGGCTGCGTTGCCGGTCGACGGACCGTCTGACGGCGCAAGGCGCACGAGGCGTAACGCCTCCCACGCCGGGTCCACGAGGAACACCGCCGACGAGCGCCCCCCGATGAGCGCCCGGCGCTCAGGGCGGGCGCGGTGACCGAGCACCGTGAAGCGAGCAGTGCCCGGCGCCCCGCCCGCGATTTCAGCGAGCTCGGCGTCGAGGTCGGCGAGGCGCCGCGCGACCTCCCGCCCGTCCGGGCCGCTGGGGCGCACCTCGGCCAGCGCAGCGGCGAGCGCCGCAGCGAGGCCGTCGGATCCGGGAACTTGTCCGACGGCAAGCACCGTCCACCACCGCGCCCACGGATCATCGGTCGCGACGTGTGCCAAGAGTGGGCCGGCCTCGTTCGGACAGTCCAGGGCCAAGAGCGCCGCCGCCAGACCGACCCGGGCCCGCGCGTCGCCGAATGCCGCTGTCGACACGCCAAGCAGCGCCACCTGGCGCCACCGATCCAAGTCGCCGCGCGCCGGCGCCGGACCGGCCTGGGTGAGGAATTCGTCGGACATCACCGCAAACGGTAGCGAAGGCCCTGCGGGGAACGCCGAACTATGCTGACTCGATGAATCGACTCGCGACCGAAGCCAGCCTCTACCTGCGCCAACATGCCGACAATCCGGTGGATTGGTACGCGTGGAGTGACGAGGCCTTCGCCCGCGCGATCGCCGAGGACAAGCCGGTCCTGCTGTCGGTTGGATACTCGGCGTGCCACTGGTGCCACGTGATGGCACACGAATCGTTTGAGAACCCCGAGATCGCCGCGGTCATGAACGACCTGTTCGTCTGCATCAAGGTCGACCGCGAAGAGCGTCCGGACGTCGACGCGCTCTACATGCAGGCGACGCTCGGTTTGACCGGCTCGGGTGGGTGGCCCATGACGGTGTTCCTGACACCCGATGCCAAGCCGTACTACGCCGGCACGTACTTTCCGCCCGAGCCACGACACGGGATGCCCGGCTTCCCAGAGCTGCTTCGCCATGTCGCCGAGGCATATCGCTCCCGCAAGGACGAGGTGCTGCACACCGCCGGCCAGCTGGAGGAGCGGCTTGCCGCGTCCGCAGCGCGCGCTCCCGCTCGCGACGACCTTCCGCGGCGCATCGTCGACGACGCGGTGACCGGACTCGCGATGTCGTTCGATCCCGCGCACGGCGGCTTCGGCGGCGCACCCAAGTTCCCGCCGCACCTGGCCCTGGAGTTCCTGCTGCGGCGCCTGTGGGCCGACCCCCAGGACCACAACGCCCGCCAGATGGTCGAAACCACGCTGCACCGCATGGCCGACGGCGGGATCCACGACCAGGTCGGCGGCGGGTTCCATCGCTACAGCGTTGACGGGATCTGGCTGGTCCCGCACTTCGAGAAGATGCTCTACGACAACGCGCTGCTGGCACGGGTCTACGCGATGGCCCACCATGTCACCGGCGAGGTGCGCTGGCGTGAGGTCGCCGAACGCACCCTCGACTACCTGATGCGCGAAATGCAGGCGCCGGACGGTGGGTTCGCGGCAGCTCAGGATGCCGACTCGCCGGGTGGCGAAGGAGCGTTCTTCGTCTGGACCGTGGAGCAGTTGACCGACGTCCTGACCCGCGACGAGGCTCAGGCCATCGTGCTGCGCTACGGCATGCGACCCGAAGGCAACTTTGAGGGCGCCAACATCCTGTGCGTCGCCGGTCCCATGGAAATGGTGGCCCAACGCGTCGGTCCCGACGCGGGCCTGCTGGTGGCCTCGGCGCTTGGCAAACTCTACGCCGCCCGTTCCGCGCGCCCCGCACCCGCACGCGACGAGAAGGTGGTGGCCTCGTGGAACGGCCTTGCCATCGGTGCATTCGCGGACGCGGGCGTCTGGCTGGACCGGCCGGACTACGTTGACGTCGCCCGCCGAACCGCGGCGTTCGTGCTGGACAACCTTCGCGTCGACGGCCGACTGCATCGCGTGTGGGCCGCAGGAGGTGCCCGGCACCTGGGATGCCTGGACGACTTTGCGGACCTCGCGCATGGGCTGCTCGCGTTGTATTCGGCGACGTTCGAGTCACGTTGGTTGGCTGAGGCACGTGCCCTGGCCGACCAGATGATCGCGCTGTTCGCGGACCGGGATGGTGCGGGGTTTTACTACGCCGGCTCCGACGGTGAGGCGTTGATCGCCCGGACGCGTGACATCGAGGACCACCCGACCCCGGGCGGCAACTCGCAGGCCGCGCTCGTCTTGCTGCGCATCGCGGCGTTGACCGGCGACGGCGATCTGGGCGCGCGCGCGAGCGGCGCGCTGCGATTGGTGGGCGAGGAGCTCGCCCGCTATCCGCAGGCGTTCGGGACGGCCTTGGTCGCCCTGGACCACGCGACCTTCCCCAACCGCGTGGAGGTCGCGATCGTCGGGGCAGCTGACGACCCGCAGACCAAAGCGCTGATCGTCGCCACCCGCGCCACGGCCGGTCCTTGCACAACGATCGCGGCGGGCGACCCCACTGACGCGGCCGGCGTCGACGCCGCCCCGATCCTCGCCGGCCGGCCACTCGTCGACGGAGCCCCGGCGGCCTACGTCTGCCGGAACTTCACGTGCGACGCGCCCGTCACCGATCCGGATGCCCTTGCGGCCGCGCTGGCGCGATGACCGTCGCCGGCGACCGATCGGGGCATACGGCCGCGTGTTTCCGGGCGCCGGATCCAGCGACTTGGGGTTAATGGTTTTCGGCGCAATGCCGATAGCAAGCCCAGGTACAAAAGCATGCGCGTAGCCGCCGCTTCGGCCTCCCAGCCACAACAGCTACTCAGAGCCGCCAATGAACATCCTTCTCACTGGATCCCTCATCCTGCTGCTGATCATTGCGCTGGTCGCGCGGCGCGCCAAGCAGGGCGCGAAGCCCGAGGTCATCGCCGGCACTGCGACAGCCAAGGCACAACGCCGGCTCGCTGGTTTGGGACGTCGGCCTCACTCCCAGGCACCTGACCCCCCACGCAAGCGTCGCCACCGACCAAAGCTCGGCCTGTCCGTCGCGGGGCTTCCGGCGCTGCAGGGAATGGTCGATCAGACCGAGACCACCACTGCGGTCGCCCAAGCGCAGACGAAGACGAGCACGGCTTCCGAGGTCCGCGATGCCGAACAGGTCACGAGCGACGTTGTGCCCGACACCGATTGGTCCCCATCGACATCATCTCGTGAACCCGTGGATGCCGTGACGTCCCCGGCCGCGTCGGGTGACACGCCGAGCATTGCCTTGGTGACACCGGTCCCCCTGCCCAGCGCACCCGTGAACGCAGCATGGACCGGCGACGGGGTGCTCGACCCCGCGGCGTTCATCGACGCGCCAGGATGGCCGCAGCCCAGAGAGATGGCCTATCCGCCTCCGCACGATTCCGACGTCCACGCGGTCGATTCGCAGCCCTATTCCGCTGTCACTCGTGACGACGCCGTTCCAACCGAGCTCACTGGAGCGGCCGGTGACGACGACGACACCGACCACGCGTTTGCAGACGGCGTGACGTTGCCCGAGCCGGCAAGCGGATGGAACGACGAGCAGTTCGACCCGGCGATGGGCTGGGCCGATGATGAGGTTGTGGCGAACGAAATTCCCGATGCCCTGCCTGCCGATTGGACCACACAGGTCGCCCTCGTGGCACACACACTGACCGGCGCGGCCGGCGCGGCTGCGACGCCGAGCTGGGAATCAGACGAGTGGGATGCGACGCCCGTTGATGGCGACGTCGTGGACAACTGGGGCGAGCCGGACTGGCCATCGCCGACCGGAGACGACGAGGTCGACGCCGAAGAAGCTCCAATCGAGGAGACCCCCGCGGCCACGGAGGCGCCCGAGGAGCCGGCGTTCGCAGAAGCCCCTGTTGAATGGCCGATCCCGACCCCCGACGCTCCCGCCGTTGCCGAGATCGTGACCACGCAGGTCGCGCCGCTCGTCTCGCACCCGCGGCCCCAGGACCACAAGCGCACAAGGCGCCTCGAAAAGCGGCTGGCCGCGGCCGAGGCGGCACTCGAGAGCATCGCCAGGCGCACCACCGGCAAGAAAGGGGACCTGCGCAACGCCGGCAAGAAGTCGATCGCAAAACACGTTCGAAAGGTGCTCGCAGATCCCGAGACGGCGCGTCACTTCACGATCCGCATCGGCAAAGGACGACTCACGTTCGAGCGCTGCGGGCAGGAGCGGCCTCGTGCAAACGCCGCCGAGACCATGTCGGTGCCGATCGATCCCGAGACCGCTGCAGGCGCGAACCTGCTGGCGGCCCTCGAGGGGCCGCTCCGCGCGAGCCTGCTGTCGAGCACGCTGGCCGACTACGCCACCGCCGAGGCCCAGCGCCGTGTCGCCGACGTCTTCAGGGTGCACAACGTCCCGCGACGTGCGCCGGACGACTTCGATGGGCTGGTCGCACGTTTGACCGAGATCGGCCAGGGTCCACTGCTTGGCGTCAGCTCGCCCGAACGAATGGACGGCTGAAACACACGCATCTCCGTTGCGACGCGTCCCCGGCGCGGGACCGGCGCAGGACGGACGGGCCATCGCTCAGACGGACCACGCCCGTAGCCACCTCACTCATCATGAGTGAGTAGGGCCCTCAAGGCTCTCGCGACACCGGCTTTGTGCCGATAGATGCACCGCGACGTTCGCCGCCGCACCGCTGCTCTCACCTGGACATGGGGAGGGTTGGGAATTGTGCCAATGAAGCCGTTCAACACTGCCGTGCCCCGCACGCCGCAGGCAACGATGCCTGAGTGTCGGCAAGCGGCTGCACCCCGGCGGTGGACACCGAGCGGGCGAACGTCGAATGCCGCGGGGCCTGGATGATCGGCGACGAGGGGAACTGGAATGAAGAACGGTGAGTCCGCGAAAAAGACGGCGGCGGCGGCGGCCAAGAAGGGCGAGTCGTCGAAGAAGCGCTTTGGACTCAAAGCCAAGCCCCCGCCACCTGCGCCGCGCCAGCCCCGTGCGAGGCAACGCCTGTCGGTGACCGTGCTCGGGGTGCCAAATCCGGAGCGACCGCTGTTCGAGGATCCGTTGCTCACCGAGCTGACCGCGGAGCATGACGCGTCGACGGCGCCGTCCGCTGCGCCGTTCCCAGAGGCCCAGATCGACCTGACCTGGCCATCACCCGCCCCGCAGGACACGACCCCCGCCGCCGAGGTGACGCTCGACTCCACCGAGGAGACGGCGCTCGACGCGACCGAGTCGTCACCGATCTGGCCGGCGCCGACTGTCGACGACACGGCGATCGCCGACGCGCCGCAGGTTGACCTGTCGTGGCCGTCACCCGCCGCGGCGCACGAGCCGCAACAACCGACGGCCCCACGCAAGCGCGCGACCGCGCCGCCCACCCCGAATCCGGCGACCAAGCCCCGCACGGCGCAACGCGAGCCCGCCCCGGCGCCGCCCGCCGCGGCACCCGCGGCCGAGACCCCGACCGTCAAGGTCCGGGCGGACTCGACACCCCCCAAGACACCCCCGGCGCCAAAGCCACCACGCCTCAAGGTCGCACCCAAGCCAAGCTCCGCGTCACCCGGCTTTGCGCTCGAGCCCCCACATCTCGATATTCCCATCGACCTGAACCCCACGCCGCCCTCCGAAACCACCGAACCGTCGCGCCTCGAGATCCCACTCGACCTGAGCCCCACACCACCCACCGAGGCAACCGAGCCACACGGCATCGAGATCGCGCTGGACCTGGGCCCCACCCTTCCCTCCGAGGCAACCGAGCCACCACGCCTCGAGATCGCACTCGATCTGAGCCCCACACCGCCATTGCCCGACATGGCGACACCGCGTCCTGCGCCGCAGCGCACCCGCCCGACCGCGGTCCGCGCGCAGACCCCCGCCGCCGCGTCCCCCATCCCCGTGACCGCCGAGGCGTCCGCGGAGATCGTGGCGGCGGTGCCTGCCCCCGTGCCGCCATCGCAACAGCGACCCACACGGGCGAAGCGTGCGACAGGGCCCGCGCCGACCACTCCGACACCACCGGTCGAGACGCCCCGCGAAATTCCGGCGGCGGTTGCCCCCGAGGCGACCGATACCACACCTCCAGCGCCCGCTGCGGCCCCCGCAACGCCGCGAACGCCGGCGCGACGAAGCCGCCCGGCACCGGTCCGCACCCCTGCCGCCGCCGCACCGACCGCGAAGACACCGATCGACGCCGCGCCGAGCCCACAAACCCCTCCCTCTGCGCCACCACAGCGACGCAAGCGCGCGGCATCGCAGCCCGCACCGACCCCGCCACCAACCGTGGCCACGCCGAGCGTGCCCGACCGCGTCGCGACGCAGGCGACCCCCGCCCCGGCCGCGGCGCCACCGGTCGACCCGACGCCGCTCGACACCATCGCAGCACAGGTCGCGCCGACCGCGACGGCTCCCGAGCTGCAAGCGCGGCCTGATGAAGGCGCTGACTCCATCGCCGCACCGGGGTGGCCCTCCCCGGGAGAATTCTTGATCGTCGGACGTGTCGACGAGGCCACGTGGTCCGAGCCCGACCCGTCCGCCGAATCTGAGGGGTTCCGCCCGTACCGGCAAATCTCCGAACGCGATGCACGACGCCAGGGCAACGCCGCGGACGCACGCACCGCCGCCAACGAACGTCTGGACCACCTGGCTGCCGCGTGGGAGCTGAGTAGCTCGGAGCCCGACGTGTGGACTGCGCCGCGAGTCGTCGAGACACGGTTCTTCTCGGCCGAGGTCGCAGCCGCACTGGACGCGACGGAAGGTCAACGAACGGAGCCATCGGCGGACGGCGAGGCAACTCCCATCGTCCTCGAAATTCCGGGCAACGGCGGTCGGACCGTGCGGATCGTGGTGTCCGGCGACGCGCACCCCACCGAGCCCGCCGCCTCTGCGGAACTCGCCGTGCCGCCGGCCGGCGACCGCGACTGGCTCGAGGCGCGCCTGGCGGCCGCCGAGCACGAGCTGCAACGGCTCGAGCGGCGCACGAACGACCAGAACGGCGACCTGCGCAACGCACGTCGGCGCGAGATCGCCGAAGCGGTCCGTCACGCACTCGGCGACGGCGAGTTGGTCCCGCACTTCGACTTGCTCGTCGGGAATGGACGATTTGCGTTCCAGCGCCGCGGCCCCGGGCTGTCGCCCGTACCGGGTCCGATCCGGGGCGGACTGCTCGCGCCTGCCGACGCGACAACAGCACCCACCGGCGCGGACGAGCTCGTGTCGTAACCAGGAACATCGCCGCGACGCCGGCGCGGACCGCCGGTGACCGGACCGTGCGACGGATCGGCGGTCCGGACCAGGGCGTTCCAGGCGATTGCGTCTGACCTGGGCGCATGTGGCCAACCGGGGCTATCCTTGCTGCATGCCCGACGTGTCCGAGTACGCAACGATGATCGAGACGGCGCTGCCCGGTGCCACGGCAACGGTGATGGACCAGGGTGGCGGTGACCATCTGTTCGCAGAGGTCGTCGCGCCACAGTTCGACGGCATGTCACGGATCGAGCAGCACCGCCTGGTCTATGCCGCCGTCAAGCCGTACTTGGATGACGGAACGATTCACGCGCTCGCCCTGAAGACACGCACACCGGAGGACTGATGAGCGACACCCTCACCATGACCGACGCCGAGATCCTCGACCAGATCAAGGCCGAGACCGCGGACAACCGCGTGTTCCTCTATCTCAAGGGCACACCTGACGCGCCACGCTGCGGCTTTAGCAATCAGGTCGTGCAGATCCTCAACATCACCGGCGCGGAGTTCGGCTCGCGCGACGTCTTGACCGACCCTCGCATCCGCGAGGTCTTGGCGGAGCATTCGGACTGGCCGACCATCCCGCAGCTGTTCGTCGACGGCAAGCTTGTCGGCGGCTGCGACATCACCACCGAGATGTACCAGAGCGGCGAACTGCAGGAACTGCTTGGGAGCAGCACGTAGTCGAACCGGTGACGGGGGTCTTCGCATTCGACGAACCCCTCGCCGAGCTTCACGCGCACCTGGGCGGCGGTGTTGACGCCGCCACGATGTGGGAGCTTGCGCACGAGCAAGGCATCAAGCTCCCGTTCGACGACTACTGGGCGTTTGCCCGCGCGGCGCGCGTCGGCGGGGGCGTCTCGGGCCTTGACGGCCTGGACGCGATCTACCACCTGACCGAGCTGATCCAGTCAAGCCCGGAGGGCGTGTTTCGGTCGGTCCACAAGATGTTGGCCGGTGCGTACCGTTCGCAGCGCATCACGACGCACGAGGTCCGGTTCAACCCGGCCAAGCGCAACCGTGGCGGCGAACGCGATCTGGACGCGATCGTCATGGCAGCCGTCCACGCAGCGGATCGAGCGATGTTGGAGTACCCGATCCAGGCGAGCATCACGCTGATGATGGATCGGTGTTTCACACCCGAGCTCAACGCTGCGATCGTCGACAAGGCCGTGCGCTTCGCCGGCCGAGGCGTCGTCGCGATCGATATCGGTGGTCCCCGACCGCCTGGATCGGCGCTCCCCTTCGACTACTCGTGGCTGGCCCCGTTGATCGCACGCGCACGGGATGCGGGCCTGGGCGTGACGTTCCACGCGGGCGAGGAGGGGGTCAACGCCCCGGACCCGTCGCCGTACTTGGCGGAGCTCGGCCAGGTGGTCGACCTTGGCGTCGATCGCATCGGTCACGGCATTATCGCCGCCTATGACCCGCCCCTGGCAGAACGCATCGCAGACGGCGGCGTCGTCCTCGAGGTCTGTCCCACGTCCAACGTCAAGACCGGCGCGGTGCGCAACGAGGAACAGATCGCGGAGATCGTGTACGCGTTGCGAAACGCCGGTGTGCAGCTTGTGATCGCGACCGACGGTCCGGAGATGATCGGCACCCGCCTGCGCGCCGAGTACGCGATGCTCGTGCGCCTGGGAGCGATGTCACGTGAGCAGGCCCGCGCGATGAACGCCCGCGCGCATGAGGTCAGCTTCGTCACCGGATGGCGCGCCGCGGGCTGACCCGCCGTGTCCATCGGCCAATCGGCCAATCGAGGTGTGCCGATCCCACACCTTGGGTCCCTGCACAGGTGCGACGATGACGTCGAAACTGCGATCAGTCGAATGATCGGAGGCACCACATGCAGACCCACAGCGACCCCGGCGTCGAGCCGTACGGACGTATCTGGGAAAACGAACCACGCGGTGGTTGGGACGCGTTCCAAGCCGCCAAGCGCAAGCACCTGTTGCGGCTCGCGGCCGAGACGGAACGTGTCAATGGCGACGTCGTGTACGTGGTCGACTGGTCATCGCTCGAAGGTCGCGACAGCGAGGGCTAACCTTGTCCGATCACCTGGGCGAGTGATGTCACTCCTGCCTGCTCCATCAGCAGCAAGAGGTCCTCGTTGATACGCCGCGCAAGACCCAGACCCTCGTAGACGAAGCCCGTGTAGACCTGCACGAGCGAGGCTCCCACCAGGATCTTTCGCCAGGCGTCCTCTGCCGAGAAGATACCGCCGACGCCGATGATCGGCAGCCCGCCTGCGACGGCGTGCGCGCGACGCAGTACGTCGTCGGCAAGCTCTCGCAACGGGACTCCGGACATCCCTCCCGCTTCCCCTGCGAGCGGTGATGTCGCCCCAGAACGACCGACCGTGGTGTTCGACACGATCAATCCGTTGACGCCATGGTCACGCGCGATGCCGACGATCGCTTCGAGCGCGCCGGGATCCAGATCGGGGGCGATCTTGACGAGGATCGGTTTGTCCAAGCCTCCGACGCGGTTGGCGGCGGCCAGCCGCGTGATGAGCCGCTCGAGCGCGTCGCGCTCCTGAAGGTCGCGTAAACCCGGAGTGTTGGGAGAGCTGACGTTGACGGCGACGTAATCGGCGTACCGGGCGAGTTGTGTGAACGTCGAGACGTAGTCGGCGCCGGCATCCTCGGCCACCTTCGTCTTGCCGATGTTGACGCCAAGCGGGATGCGGTGAGCGCGGCCGGTCTCCTCCCAGGCGGCGAGCCTGTTGGCGACAACCTGCGCCCCGTCGCTGTTGAACCCCAACCGGTTGATCACCGCCCGGTCCTCGGGCAGACGGAAGACCCGCGGTTTGGGGTTGCCCGGCTGCGGCTGGGCGGTGACGGTACCGACTTCGGTGAACCCAAAACCCAGGTTTGCCCAGACCGGCACGGCATGCGCCTGCTTGTCGAAGCCCGCGGCCAGGCCGACCGGGTTGCCAAACGCGAGGCCGAACAGGTCCTGCCGCAGACGGGGGTCGTCGACGCGCAGCCTGCGCTCGATCAGCCCCCCGACCGGGGCCAGGTGCGCCAACGCGGCGAGACCTCCCATCGCGACGGTGTGAGCGCGCTCAGGATCGAGCCGAAACAACACCGGCCGCAAGAGTCGGCGGTGGATCACCCGGCGATGAGCCGATCGGCTTCGCGGGCGAGCGCGATGTCCTTGTCGGTGATGCCGCCCGCCGAGTGCGTGGAGAGCGTGACGGTCACACGGTTCCACGCGATCGCGAGGTCGGGATGGTGGTCGGCCGCCTCCGCCGCGCCGGCGAGCCGATTGACGAACCCGACGGACCCCATGAACCCGCCGTCCAAGCTGAACTGACGGACGATCGCGTCGCCCACGCGGTCCCACCCGGGCATCCCGGCGAGCGCCTGCGTAATCTCGTCACTGGTCAAGAGACCCATGCCACACCCCCGGTCGGGTGGTTGTCGATCCCGGGTAACCTACCTGCGGGGGCCGTTAGCTCAGCTGGTAGAGCAGGGGACTTTTAATCCCAAGGTCCTGGGTTCGAGTCCCAGACGGCCCAT
>JANMKR010000225.1:0-11407 GCA_031372145.1 Actinomycetota bacterium
GCACCCTTGAAGCCAAAGCGCTCGCACATCATCCCGGCGGTCATCTCGCGCCCGTCGCCGAGCGTGGTGCGCAGCCGCACGCTCTCGACCGCCTCCAGCACCCGCAGATGCCCCGGGGCCTCGGTGGTGTTCTGTGACAGATACGCAAGGCGCACAGTCGCGCCGCGGGTGACCTGGCCCGCAGTGGGTTCCAGCTCGCCGGCAAGCAGCCTGACCAGGGTGGTCTTACCCGACCCGTTGACGCCGACCAACGCGACGCGGTCGCCGGGCCCCAGCCGCCAGGTGAGGTTGCGCAGCAGGGCTCGGTCAACGAACGTGAGCGACACGTCGTCCGCGTCGAGCACCTTCTTGCCCAGGCGCGCACTCGAGAACCGCAGCAGCTCGGCCCGATCGCGAACCTCGGGCTCGTCAGCGATCAGGGCGTTGGCGGCATCGATCCGAAACTTGGGTTTGGAGGTACGGGCCGGGGGTCCGCGCCGCAACCACGCGAGCTCCTTACGCAACAGGTTGCGGCGGCGCGCATCGGTGGCCGCCGCCTGGCGGTCGCGTTCGGCCCGGGCCAACACGAAGGCCGCATAACCACCGTCGTACTGGTAGACCCGGCCGTCGCTGACCTCCCACGTCGCGGTGCACACCGCATCGAGAAACCAGCGATCGTGGGTCACGACCACAAGCGTCCCACGCCGACCCGCCAAATGATGGGCAAGCCATGCGACGCCCTCGACATCCAGGTGGTTGGTGGGCTCGTCGAGCAACAGCAACTCGGGATTGCCGAGCAGCAGCTTGGCGAGCGCGATACGACGCCGCTCGCCACCCGACAGCGGCGCAATCGCGGAGTCGAGCCCCTCGGGGAAGCGCCTCATCTCCACCCCGCCCAGAAGACCGTCGAGCACCTCCCGAAAACGTGAATCGGCTGCCCACTCGTGGTCTGCGCGCCCGCCGACGAGTTCCTGACGGATCGTTGCGGAGTCGTCCAGGTCGTCGGTTTGAGCAATCGACTTCAGATCGAGGCCGCCGGTGTGGGTGACAAGGCCGGTATCCGGTGAGATCGTCCCGGCGATGATCTGCAGCAACGTCGACTTGCCGTCGCCGTTCCTCCCCACCACACCGATACGTTCGCCGGCGGAGATACCGAGCGACACACCTTCCAGCACCGAGCGGCTGCCGTAGCCCTTCCAGACGTCCTGCAGGCTGAGCAGGTTACGAACCGGGCGGCTACTCACCACCGGATTATTGCAGCTTCATCGCAGGTTTCAGCGGCCCAGCAGCACCCGAACCGAGCGAGCCGGCGCTGCGCCACTCGCAACGATGGTGGCGACTGGCGCTCCAGGATCGGAGAAACAATCCAGACGATCGAGGGTTGAGACCCGGCGATCAATACGCGAACATATGTTCGCCTTGCACGACGTCCCCTACATCGAGCTGCACACCCACTCGGCGTTCAGCTTTCTGGACGGGGCGTCGGCGCCTGAGGAGCTCGCGGAGCAGGCGGCGGCATTCGGGTACCCGGCGATGGCGCTGACCGATCACGATGGGCTCTCTGGATCACTCGCGTTCGCGCATGCCGCCAAGGAGGCCGGGGTTCGTCCGATCACCGGGGCTGAGCTGACCTTGACCTGTGGGGCACACCTGACGCTGCTGGTCGAGACCGACGTCGGGTACGCCAACCTCTGCCGGCTCATCACGCTCGCCCACGCCGCCACCCGCCCCCCGCCCGATCGGCGCGCGATCCCGCCTGCGCTCGATCCCGTGCACCTGGAGGCCCACGCCACCGGCCTTGTCTGCCTGACCGGATGTTCCCGATGCGGCGTGATCTCACGGCTCGTCGCCGCCGACCGTACCAGTGATGCCGAGACCGCCGCTCGTCATCTGGTCCAGACATTCGGTCCGGGCAACGTCTACGTCGAGCTGCAGCGACCCCGCACTCGCGGTGATCGAATGCTGCTGCGTCACCTGACCCAGCTGGCCGAGGTCCTGGGCCTGCCCACCGTTGCGACCGGTGACGTCCACGCTCACCACCCGCGCCGCGCGTTCCTGCAGGACGCGTTCGTCGCGATCCGCCACCACCTGACCCTTGACGGTTCCGACGGTGAGCGGCGCGGCAACCGCGATGCCGTGTTGCGACCACCGTCCGAGGCCGCCGCGCGTTTTGTCGACAACCCCACCGCAGTTGCCGAGACCGTCCGCCTGGCCGAGCGATTGCAGTTCGATCTGACCCGCGACCTGGGCTACACCTACCCCGACTTCACCAGCCCCGATGAGTCCGCAGACGCCAGCCTGTCGCGCATCTGCCGCTCCCATCTTGGCGCCCGGTACCCCAACGCCGAACGCCGTCGCGAGGCGCTCGTTCGGTTGGAGCAGGAGCTCGCGCTCATCACCCACCACGGCCTGGCCGGATTCTTCTTGCTGCACCGCGAGATCCTTGAGATCGCGCGCGAGGTCGCCTTGACCTGCAGACCCGCCGGATCGGCGCGGCGAGCCCTGCCACCGGGCCGCGGCCGCGGATCGTCGGTGGGATCGATCGTGTGTTACCTGACCGGCCTCTCGCACATCGACCCGGTGCGCAACAAATTGTTTTTAGGACGGTTCCTCAACCGCGACATGGTCACGGCGCCCGACATCGACCTGGACTTCCCTCGCGACATCCGCAAGGGCCTGATCGCCGAGATCATCCGCCGTTACGGCACCGATCACGCCGCACTCGTCGCCGCGTTCCCGACGTTTCGCACACGCATGGCGATCCGCGAACTCGGCAAGGTTCTTGCGCTGCCACCTGCCGACATCGAGCGATTGTCCCGCCAGGCCGACGGGTGGTCGTCCCCGACCGCCCTTGAGGAGGAGCTGTTGCGACTGCCTGATGGCGAACGCAAGTTGCGCTCACCACGCTGGCGCGCGCTGGCGTTCCTGGCACGCGAGGCCGCGGGATTGCCACGGCACCTGTCGCAGCACTCCGGCGGCATGATCGTGTCGGCCCGCCCGTTGGTGGAGCTGGTGCCGATCGTCCCCGCGGCGTTCGCTGGACGTCAGATGGTCCAGTGGGACAAGGACTCCTGCGCCGACGCCGGGTTCGTCAAGATCGACCTGCTGGGCCTGGGGATGTTGTCGGCCGTCGAGGAATGCATCGACCTGGTCGCCCGGCGACGCGGCACCCCTGTCGATTTGGCGCGCATCGACGTGCACGACCCCGCCGTCTATCAGGAGATCCGCGACGGCGACACCGTCGGGGTGTTCCAAATCGAAAGCCGTGCGCAGATCCAGAGCATCCTGCAAACCCAGCCCGAGACCCTGGACGACCTGACGATCCAGGTCGCGCTGATCCGCCCCGGCCCGGTCAGCGGCGGTGCGGTCCATCCGTACGTCAAACACCGCAACGCCAAGCGCCGTGATCCCGATTTTGAGCCGCCCTACGACCATCCGCTGCTGGCCGACTGCCTGCGCGAGACGCTCGGGGTCGTGGTGTTCCAGGAGCAGGTGCTCGAGGTCGCCATGGCACTCGCGGGGTTCAGCCCCGGCCAGGCCGAGGCCTTGCGCCGTGCAATGAGCCGCAAACGCAGTCGCGACGCCATGCTGCGACTGTGGCGTGAGTTCCGCGACGGCGCCCGGGATCGCGGTGTGGACGACGTGACGATCCGTACGGTGTTCACCAAGCTCATCGGATTCTCCAACTTCGGGTTCCCCAAAGCACATGCCTCGGCGTTCGCGGTGCTGGCCTACCAGAGCGCGTGGCTTCGCCGGCACCACCCGGCGGAGTTCCTGGCATCGCTCCTCAACGCCCAGCCGATGGGCTTCTACCCGCCCGCCAGCCTCGTGCGTGACGCCGCCCGTCGCGGCGTGCGCACCCACCCACCGTGCATCCTGCGCTCCGATTCACGATGTACCGTCGAAGCCGATGGCGGTGTGCGCATCGGCCTGGGCTACATCCGGGGTGTCGGTGACGGGGCCGACCGCCTGGAGCAGGAGCGCGACCACAACGGACCGTATGCGGACCTGACCGACATGGTGGCGCGGTCGGACCTGAGCCGCGAACAGCTCACCGCGCTGGTCCGTGCCGGTGCGTGCGACAGCTTCGATCGGCCCCGTCGCGCCATGTTGTGGGAACTCGGCACGCTCGCCCGATCCACATCGACCAAGTCCGGCCGGCAACTGCCGCTGCCCATACCGGCATCACCCGCGCCGCCGCTCCCACAGGAGACCCGCTTCGAGCGTGTCGTCACCGACTACGAGACGATGGGGCTCTCCACCGGCTGGCACCTGGTCGCACTGGTGCGCCCCGGACTGCCGCCCGGCACACGCACCGCCGCGGAGCTTCGCGACACCCCGGACGGCACGGACCTGTCGGTTGCCGGGCTCGTTGTCGCACGCCAACGACCGGGGACCGCACACGGCATCGTGTTCCTGCTGTTGGAGGACGAGACCGGGATGGTCAACGTGATCATCCGCCCGCAGATCTACGAACACCACCGAGCGCTCCTACGCTCCGAACCGCTCCTCGTCGCGTTCGGCCGGCTCGAACGCAAGGGCCGCAACATCAATGTCCTCGCGACACGCCTCGAACGCGCCACGGTCCCCACGCCCACCCCTCAGCATGCCGAGGACACCCACCGCCTTCGCGCCGCCGCCCCCGAAGGGCAACACTTCGGCCAAGGGCGAAGGTGAGGCTCAACACCGCATTCAGCACGGCACCTGGACGGGCTATTGGTCTCCGGGCACGCAGGCGTGGATGAGCGACGGGAGGTCGTGGAGACGGGCGACATGGGCATGGACCGTACCCAGAAGCAACGTCTCGTCACGTGTCTTTCCGATGCTCACCAGCACAACACCCTCGAGCGGACCTCTCGGATCGCTCGTGCGCCTTGTCTCGTCAGACTCGTTCATCCGTTCCCTTTCACAACCAATGTCGCACACCACCCAGTGTTGCCACCGTACACGCATGAGGCATGAGACGTCGCACGACCTCACCCTTTCTTTTCGCTGGGAGCGGGTTTCTCACCGACACCGGCCTCCTGTGCGCAGGCGCGCCGCAGCAGTGCGCGCGACATCCGCCACGAACGGATCCCCCACCGCGTCGTTGACCCCCGACGCGCTCCAACTCATGGCGACCACCACAACCGGACCGCTTCGCAGGTACAAGATCCCGGCGTCGTGCTTGACGTTGGTGTTGTATCCACTCTTGTGGGCCACGAGGACGCCCGCGGGCGCGCCGGCGACGAGCTTTGTTCGGTCGCGCACCGACAAGAGACGCGGGAGGACGCCCGTCCGGATCACGCGTGACCGCACCCCGATCCGTGGAAGCGGACCGCCGCCGCGCATCCCTCGCTGGATCGCCACCATCACCCGCGCAAGCTCATACGGACTGGAGATGAAGTTGGTGAACAACGCCGGCTGCGCGGTCGTGCGCACGGCGATCGGACGGCCAGCCCGTCGCACCGCCATCTCAATGATGTACGGACGTCTGACCAATGAATCGCGAAGACCGATCGCTCGGAGCGTTTCGGTGACACGCGCGGCACCTGCAAGCGCCGAGCCACCGCCCTGTATCGCGAGCACCTGATTGGCCGCGCGATCGCTCGATTCGATGATCATCTGATCGAGCAGGCGGTTCATCGTGGCCGAAGGTTGACCGTTCGACCGACGTTGGACGTCGAGCAGGATCGCCGCCTTGAGGGTGCTCGCCGCGGGAAACCGAGCTCCCGCGTTGACGGCCGCACCGCAGCCGCTCACCAGGTGCTGGACGTAGATCCCGCTGATCGCCGGCAACCGTCCGGTCAGCCGCACGAGGTCGCCTTGGAGCCCCGGGTCGGTTCGCCCGCCGATGCCTCTGGCCAAACGCGCCGACATTGGGAGCACCCAGAGCGAACGTGCCCGCGACCACTGCGTGCCCCCAGTGCCACGTGCAAGCAGTCGCAAGGTGTGCAGGCCGATCGGGAGCGGAACGGCCAGATTCCGGGGCGCGCGCACGACGCGAATCCGCCGCACGAACCGCCCATCGATCCAGACGCCCACTGACGTCGTGTCGCGGCCGACCTGGACGACGGCGTGCCCCATCGCCGTGCCTGAGGTCATGACAACCGGTGTAGGAGGTGCAGTAACCACCCATCAACTCCCCGAAATTGAACAAGTTCAGTTCGATGAAACGGCTGCGTTTCCTCTGAAAGAACTGTTGCAGATCGCCAGGAAGGTCTTTCGCCCCGCGCGATCGTGGCATACGGTCCACCGACTCCCGGTGAGGTTCCCGTTCCCGCAGGGCTCACGTACACGCACCCACGCGTGCTTGGGCAGCGCCCACCGGACATGGAGGTCCGAATGTCGACGATTCGTCATCCTCGTCGCGACGTCGTTGCGACGTTTGAATCCACATCCGCCGCTCATCCTCGGAATGCGGTCGGCCGGTGGATCGCCGCCACGCCGACCACGGCCTCGACGAATGTTCTCGGCGCCACTCAAGTTTTGGGTGCGCATGCCGATATCTCGTACGGAGAAGGTTCGCGCCCGGTTGACGGCACACCGGACATGGAGGTCCGAAGAATGGCGAGGTCCCATCGGCAGGCGTGGTCAATGGCGACGATGCTTGGCGCGGTCGTGGCACTGGCCGGGGTTCCTGCGAGTGGGGCGACGCAACAGGAGTTGTTCGGCCAGTCCGTGTTGTTGGTCGAGATGAACGCTGCACGGGCAGACCACGGACTTCCACCGCTCAGCCTGTCGCGCGTGTTGGCACGTCCCGCCCGCAGCCAGGGCGCCTACCTGGCCCGCACGGGCAAGCTCGATCACGACGGCGCAGACGGCAAGCCCTTCTACGTACGCCTTTACAGGGCGGGATACTCCAGGCGGAAGGCAGTCGGCGAGAACCTGGGGATGTCGTCAGGCTGCGAGACGGCCCTGGCCAAGACGATGGTTCGACTGTGGCTCGCAAGCCCCGGCCACCGGGCGAACCTGCTGTCCAAGCGCTTCAAGGTCGTCGGCCTGGCGGTCGTCGCCGCCTCGGACTGCTCGAACACGGTCTACACCACCGACTTCGGCGGGTAGCCGACCGGTTTAGGCCTGGAAAGACTTGCCGCAGCCGCAGCTGGAGTTCGAGTTCGGGTTGTTGATCACGAACCCGGCGCCCTGGAAGCTCTCCTCGTAGTCGAACTCTGCGCCGAACAGGTACGGGGCGCTGAACCGGTCGATGATGACCGTGACGCCGTGTTGCTCGACGACCTCGTCCTCGGCCTCCGCCTTGCCGAACGTCAGTTGGTACTCGAAGCCCGAGCAGCCACCCGGCACCACCTGGACGCGCAGGCCATCCCCTTCGTCGGCCTCGTCGGCCAAGAGCACCTTGAGCTTCTCGCTTGCTGTGGGGGTCAACGTGACCATGCGATCGTTCCTTTCGCGGGGCTGCATCCAGAATGGTAGCGCGGTCCAGCCGCGATGGACGTCTCGACACCCGACGTCACACGCCGACGTTGAGCGCAATCGCCATCGTTGTGGCCGGCGTACCGGTGGCGGTGGCCAACTGGGTCGAGAACCCATCGCTGAAGACGTTGTCGGTCTCGAGCGAGGTTTGGCTCATGTTCTGGATGCTCTGCTCGTAGCCTGTGCCTGCATAGACGAGGTTGCAGGCGTCCTCCGGAAGCGCGATTTGCGAGGTGACCAACTTGGATCCGGCCGAGGTGGCGGCGGCGAGAGTCGGGTACACCTCGAAATGGATATGCGGCCAGCGGCCCGGGTACGCGGCAGGAAAGATGCTTTCGAACGTCAACGTCCCGTCGGAGGCCGACTCCTGAACCCCGCGTAGGTAGTTCTGATCCGTAGCGCCTTGCGAGTACAGGGAGTAGCGGCCCTCCCGATCGCAGTGCCACAGATACACCGCCGCCCCGGCGAGCGGCGTTCCCCCGGCGGAGACATCGAGGATCTTCAGATTGATCGTCAGCGGAACGCCCTGCGCCGAACCGGAGACGGACCCGAAACTCGTGGTGATGTCCCGACGCACGATGCCGCTCTCGGTCAACACGTTCGGCCCATTCGACCCGTCGGCCGGATATGGGCCTCCAGTCTCCTGTGGGACCCCGGCGACATCCGATGACGTTGCGGCAGTCGTCGCGGCCGCCGTCGTGGACGAGGCACCCGCCGTTCGGCTCCCCGACGACGAGCCGCATCCCACGAGCGTCGTCAACCCGCCCAATGCCACGAGCTGTAGCGCCCTGCGGCGATTCATCAGGGTGGACACATCGAACGACAGGCCGCGATCATGGTCGTGCGGGTCGTCCTCGAATACCTGCTGTGTGCGCTGGGTGGCCATGGCAACTCCTCATCATTCGCCGCGGTCGATCGTTTCCGACCGTTGTCTCGTCGGATTCTGCAGGCGCAAGCTGGGAACACGCTGTCAGTGGACTCGGACGTTGCTGAGTGCGGACGGGGGTCAACGATCGACCTCCCCGGGCGGTCTCGCCACGAGCTTGCGGAACTGATCCGCGGCGACCAGGGCGTAGTCCTTGGCGTTGTTGTTCATGACCACGGCGACCTCTTGCGCACGCTCGGCCATGTCGAGGACCGGAGCAACCCACTCCTCGAGTTCGTCCTGCCGGTACTCATAGTCGAAGCGCTCGGCCACAGTGCGGCCTCGGGTCCACATGGTCGCGTTGCGGCCGTGCATTCGGACATATGCGAGGGCATGTGACGTCACTTCCACGATCGGCGGCATCGCGCTCTTGGCGTCGGACTTCGGGGCATCGACGCAGACCCACGCGGCGTCGTGCCGGCCCAGCAGGTCCACCGCCCGCTCGCGCTCGCCCGGTTCGACCCATGAGCGGTGGCGGAACTCGACAGCCGCTCGATACGGCTTGAGACGCGACAGGATCCGCGCCAGCTCGTCTCGTTGCCGCTCGCCAGACGTCACAAACGGCGGCAGCTGCACCAGGATCGCCCCGAGCTTGTCCCCGAGAGGGCCGCACGCTTCGAGCAGCGTATCGATGACGGCATCGCGCAGCTCGCGGCTGGGTTTGCGGATCCGACCCTTGGCATCGAGTTCGGCGGGCAACGTTCGCAGTGGCGCCGGCAGACGCGACGGGTCGCTCGGATGCCCCGAGATGACCTGGTGAGCCTTGACGTGGAAGCGAAACTCCGCCGGTGTGCGCTCGGCCCAGGCGGCGACGGTCTCGACGGTCGGCAGTGCGTAGAAGGTCGCGTTGACCTCGACCATGGAAAACTGCGCGGCGTAGTAGCGCAATCGGCCTTCGGCGTCGTTCTTGACGTCGGGCGGATACCACCCGGCCTTGATGAACTCAGGATCGGTCCACGAGGCGGTCCCCACCAGGACGCCGCGCCCCATTGCCGCTACCCGTCGCCGAACGCGTCGAGTTCGCGCTGCAGGCGGGCGGCGTCCTCGTCCGACAGCGGCGCAACCGGTGAGGCGACGGTGGGACGGCGCTTGGCCCACGCCCGCGTCACGAACGGAATCGTGCAGAGTCCAGCCACCACGGCGAGGCTTGGCAGCAGCCACGCAACGAGATCGAACCCCCGCTTTGGTGGTGTCGCCAACACCTGCCGCCCGAAGTCGGCGACGAACTCATCGAGGATCTGCTGCTTGGTGGCGCCCTGGCTGATGCGCAGATCGATGCGCGCCTTCATCCGCAGCGCCGCGGGGGCGTTCGACACGTCGAGCGGGGTTCCACAGGTGACACACCGAAGCTCCGCGGCCACCTCCCCGGCCGACAGCCCGACGGCGGGCATCGGGACCGCCAGCGCACAGACGGCGAGCATGATCGCGACGAACCGGGTCACGGGCCTACCACCGAGTCCAGGTAGGCCCGAATCGCCCGCTCGGACGCGGTCGTGAGGCCGCCGCGGATCGTCTGGCGCAGTCGCCCCGTGGCGTCGACGACGAATGTCTCGGGCAGTTGACTCGTCTCGAACTTCTTCTGTGTCCCGTCCGTGCCGTCCCGAACCGAGGGGTACGTCACCCCGAACTCCGTGATGAACCGGCGAGCGTCGTCGGAGCCGTCCTGGGTGTCGACACCGAGGACGACGACACCGCTCGACCGGTAACGCTCCCAGATGCGCTGCAGGATGGGCGCCTCCTCCTTGCACGGGTCACACCAGGACGCCCACAGGTTGACGATGACCGGCCTGCCCCGAAGGGAGCTCAACGACACGGTCGCGCCCTCTGGACCAACCGTACCGCCGGCGACGAGCACGGGCAGCGCGAAGTCGGGCGCCGGCGGTGCCTCGCCGCGGGCGATCTGCTGGTCGATGATCTGCTTGGGATCGCCCTTTAGCAGCCCGACGACCAGGAGCGACACCAGCGCCACCGCGAGCGTGATTCCCAAACCCACCCCGAACCTGCGGCCGCGACTCCAGCCTGTGGCCTCACCGTCGACCGATACGTGATCCCCGTCCACTCCCGCAATGTAGCGCCACGCCCAACCACCGGGGACATGGAGGATCAGCCGACGACGTTCGACACGTCGGACACCGCGTCAGCGGTTGAGCAGCACCCGGACGGCCTCGGCCGGGTCAGGGGCGCTCATCAAGGCCTCGCCAACCAAGATCGCGTCGACACCGGCCTCCTCCAAGCGGCGCACTTCGCCCGGATCGGTGATACCGGACTCGGCCACCACGGTCGTCCCCGCCGGGATGTCCGGGAGCAAGCGCAGCACGGTGTCCGGGTCGACGTCGAGCGTCTTGAGGTTGCGGTTGTTGATGCCGACGATCTCGGCCCCGGCGGCAACGGCGATCTCAACATCGTCCTCGTCGTGGACCTCGACGAGCAGGTCCAGGCCGATCTCGTGACCGAACGTGATCAACTCACGCAGCACCTCGTCGCCGGTGGCCGCGACGATGAGCAGAGCAGCGTCCGCCCCGGCGAGCCGGGCCTCGACGAGCTGATACTCGTCGACGATGAAGTCCTTGCGAAGCAGCGGGATTGAACATGCCGCCCGGGCTTGACGCAGGTCATCCAGGCTGCCGCCGAAAAACTCCGGCTCGGTCAGGATCGAACACGCCGACGCGCCTGCCGCCTCGTACATCCTGACGATCTCGGTCACGTCGGCATCCGGGCGGATCGGTCCCCTGGACGGGCTCGCCCGCTTCATCTCGGCGATGAGCGACACACCCGGTGCGATGAGCGCTTCCGAGAACGGCCAGCCCCGACCGGGGGGCTCGAGCTGGGCCATCAGCGCGTCGAGCGGGAGCGCCGTTCGCCGGCGCTCGACGCCCGCCCGTGTCGTCTCGACGATGTCCTCCAAGAACCCCACGCCTACCCGGTTTCCTGGCGCTCCAGCGCCAACTCGTTGGTCACCGCGACGAACTGCGCAAGCCGTTCACGCGCGCCGCCGCTCGTGATGCTCTCACGTGCGGCGACGATCGCGTCCTCAAGGCGCGTCGCCCGTCCTGAGACCAAGATGGCAGCCGCTGCGTTGATGGCGATCAG
>JANMKR010000022.1:0-6993 GCA_031372145.1 Actinomycetota bacterium
ATGATCCGAGCCCCTGCGCCCCGCGATCCAATCTGGCACGTCCGTCGCGAAGCCCCTCCATATGTCGTGGACACGGCCCCGCTCGGTCACGTCACGGTACCCCATCGACCTGAGGCGACAAGCGTTGGCGACGCGGATCAGCGAATCCCATCCACCTCCGCGTGCCAGCTACGAGTCCGCCCTTCACCGCGAAACCGTGAAAGCTCCAGTCACCTGGATGGACAGGCTGCGCATCGAACGTGTCGTCTGGGCGCTTGACCAGCAACTCTACGACCTCCCTCGTGCCTCCCGAATCGCGAAACGCCGAGAGGTCCGCGAGAACCTCTTCGTCGCCGCTCACGACATCGGCACGACCGAAGCACTCCGCCGTCTCGGCGGCAGTCGCCAGCTCGCCAGCGAATACCTCAGCGCCGAGTACGGGAGCGGGCCCCGGCACTCGTGGGTCGCGGCGGCGTACTTCTTCGTGAGCGTTCCGCTCGTTCTCACCGCACTGCTCGCCGAAGCTGCGAACGCATACGGCGACGGCATCATCGCCGCAAACCCGAACGCCACGGGCGCCTACACCTGGCATGGCATCAGCTACCTGCAACACAGCGTCACCTACACGTTCACCAACGGAACCGGCAGCTCCGTCGGCGGCGACTGGGTGACACAACCTCTCGCTTGGATCCTTCTGATCGGAGGCACGATCCTGGTCGGCCGGCTGTGGCGACTCCTTGCCTCACGGCACGACAGGCGGACGACGGCCTCGACGACGGACTGAGTCGAGCCGCTCAGCCGTGCTGTCTCACCTGGCCTCCTCAATCAGCGCTTCCTGCGACGCGCCGAGCCCGCGGTGTCTTGAAGCAGCCGGTCGCAGAGGAGGTCCGCCAGCCACTCTTCGTGCTGCTCGGGTGTCCATCCACGGTCGTTGACCAGAAGCCAATACAGATCTGGGTGGTTGAGCGTCCAGAGGATGTCGGTGGCGCTGGCGACATCGAGGCTCGGCCGCAACGCGTTCTTCTCGTGGAGGACCTCGACAATCGAACGCTGGTTGTCATAGAACTCGGTCTGAATGCGGCTCCAGAGTTCGTCGACCTCTGGGTCCACCGAGGCCGCGCGGCGCACGACATGCAGCAGCGGACCGATCCGGCCCCTCACCATCTTCGCGTTCCGGACGTTGAGGCGGAGCTGACGCTCGGGGTCCGGCTCATCCAAAACAGCACGAAACCAGGGTCGCTCGCCCACGGGAACGAGGTCGTCGTCGCCTCGCAACAGCAGGTGCCAGAGCGCGCGCAGGAGGCCGCTCTTGGTCTCGAACGTCACGTAGACGGTCTTGAGCGAGACGCTCGCCCCGAATGCGATGGCCGCCATCGAGGTCGTCGCGTACCCCTGCTGCTCAAAGAGACGTTGTGCTGTCTCGAGGATCCCGCGACGGGTCGCGGCGGCTTGCTCGACCCGCCGTGGCGAGTGGTAGCGCCGTCGCGAATTGACAGGCTCAGCCATTTCGGTAATCTACCGATAAATTCATTACACCTATGATGTATCCGAATCGAGGAGAGAACCGCCATGACCATCTTGCACGTCGAGCATGCCATCGGCGACTACGACGTCTGGAAGCGGGCGTTCGACAGCGATCCTGTCCAACGTGAGCAATCCGGCGTGCGCCGCTACCGCGTCTTCCGGCCGGCCGACGATCCCAACTACATCATTCTCGACCTCGAGTTCGAGACCTCCGACGAAGCGCAGACCTTTCGCGCCGCGCTCGAGGGCCTGTGGAGATCAGGACGAGCAGCACCAGCCCTGGTCGGGGCGCCGCAGGCACGAATCCTCGAGACGGTGGCGAGCGAGGAATACTGACGCGCAACGCGTTCCTCATCGTCGTACGAATGACCCGTCCGAGCGAATGGTGTATCCTAGGTGTATGTCACGCACCAACATCAATATTGACGACGCGGCGTGCGCCGCGGTCATGGAGCGCTACGACCTGCACTCCAAACGCGACGCCGTCAACCTTGCGCTGCGACGCCTCGCCGCCGAGCCCCTCGCGATCACCGAAGCCCGCAAGCTACGAGGCGCAGGCTGGGAGGGCGATCTCGAAGAGCTTCGCGCCACTCGCGTCAAGTGATCGTGATCGACACCTCAGCGTGGATCGAGTTCCTTCGAAACACCAACTCGGCGATCTGCAACACAGTCGATGACCTCTTGGGTGATGACATCGCCATCACCGACGCGATCAGCATGGAAATCCTGGCCGGCGCCCGAGACGAACACCACCTCACCCAACTGCGCGGCCTGCTCGCACGCGCGACCGTACTCGCAACCACCCCCGCCGACTACGACCTCGCCGCGGCCCTGTACCGCACCTGCCGCCGAAACGGTGAAACGGTACGAAAGCTCATCGACTGCCTGATTGCGGCCGTCACCATCCAATCTGGCGCCCAGATCCTCCACGCCGACACCGACTTCGACACCCTCGCCCGCCACACCCCACTGCAGGTCCACACCCCCGTGTGAGGATCAGGGCCAGCGACACCAGCCCTCGTCGGAGCGCCGCAGCGCGCATCCTCGAGACGGTAGAGCACAAGGAGTACTGACGCATAGTGCGATCCCACTCCCGGCGAGGCCCCGGCCGCGTCGAGGGGAACGCGTTGACACGCTGTACGAGGGCCGCATATGTTCAGAGCCTCGACGAACGGGTGTGGATGGGACGCGTCGTAGGACTCTGGGTGTATCAGACGCTCGGGTCGCTTCCGGACCCGGATGCCGTGGCAGCGCGCGCCCAGCGCGCCGGCATGCGCTGGCTCACGGCCCAGGCCATCGAGGGGGCCGAGGTGCTCGATGCCCAATGGCTGGGCGACATGCGGCGCGCGACGCGGGAGCGCGGTCTTCGCCTGGCAGTGCATGGCTTTGTCGGTCGCCCGTCACCCAGCCCGGTCGCCGAGGCCAGGGCGATCGTCGAGGCGATACGGATCGCCGAAGCGGACTTCGCGATCGTCAACGCCGAGATCCAGTACGAGCAGGCGGCGGCGCCCGTGTCGAAGCAGTTCGTCCGGGAGTACCGCCGGCTCAAACCGCAGTTCCCGTCGTACCTCTCGTCGTTCGGGCGCCCGACGTTCCATCCGTCCCTCGACTGGGCGGTCTGGGCTGAGGCGGGCTTCCATGGGATGCCGCAGGCATACGAGAACCTCAACGCCCAGAGCCTGACCCCGCGCCAGTGCGTCGAGGATTGGGCGCGCTTTTTCGTGAGGGGCATCCTGCGCCCGACCCTCGGCTGCTTCGAGGAGCACGGACATCCCCGGCTTGGCGTCTCCCGCCTTGTCCAGAGCGTGGGCGAGGTCCCAACCCTGCGGTTCAACGTGTACCGGCAGGGCACCGTCACGGACGCCGAACTCGATGCGCTCTCGCGCATCCAGTAGGCAAGCGTCGGCAGCGACTACACCTCGGCGGCGAACTGCTTCGCAAACTCCATGTACACGTCGAGCGGGAAATTGCTCCCGGGGTCGGTGTGATCCCCGCCGAACACCTTGGTGCACATCGCGTGGGTGATGAAGCCCTTCTTGCCCGCCGCCAGCTCGTCGGTGGTCAGGAGCTTGATCGGGATGCCGAACTTGACCGCGTGGCGCGCGCTCTTGAACGCGCCACGGCGCAGCGTCTCCTTGTGGCTCAGCCACTTCTCGCGGGTCCAGCGCGGCGGGATGCCGTGCTTGCCGTCGTTCGCGTGACCGGCATGCTCGATGTGCCACCCCATCGTGTTGGCACCCGGGGCGCCCCAGGGGATGACATCGTCGGTCAGGGTCCGGTAGCACTCCCGGTCGTCGACGTGCAGATGCGCGGAGCCCTGGGCGTCCGGGTTCGCGTGCCATGACGCCGACCCGCGGGCACTATCGCCCTCGGTGCTGTGCAGGACGATCCACCGGATGACCGTCAGCTGGCGCGTCCCGCTCGTGCGCACCGCGCGAAAGTCGCGCAGGCAGCTGGCCGTGAGTGGCTGAATCGGTCGCGGAGCTGCCCCCTCCCCGTCGGGGTCGCCCTGGAACTCGTCGGGGATTGAACACTCGAACGGGCCTTGTTCCTCGGCGGCGTCGAGCAGCTTCTTGATGTCGAACGCATCGTCGACGCCGAATGCGGATGTTGGCGGACCTGCGGAACCCATGACGCCTCCACTTCGGTCGGATGAAGGAGGAGGCGATCGCGACGTCGCCTCCGTCCGCGCACCGCAAGTGTCCCTCAGGCTGGGTCAACCGTCAAGCGCGCCGGCGGGTCGTTGACGGTCTCGTCCGGGCTGTCGTAGAGTCGCCTCGCAGATGGGAACGACGCAGACACGCGCCGGCGAGGCGGCGCGCAACGACGCGTTCTTGCGCAACTCGGCCGAGCCCGTCCGCGCGCATCTGGCGACGTCGGTCGAGCTGGCGGAGTTCCTGCGCGACGCGGGCTCGCTCACGCTGGCGGAGCGACGGCTTCTGGTCGAGCAGGCGCTCGTGCTGCTGGAGCAGAACTACGTCCACCTGCCGCTCAAGATCGCGATGCATGGCATCAACCCGCTGCAGCGCCTGCGCCTCTTGGGCGCGCAGCTCGAGGGGCAGTCCGCATCGACCATGGACCCTGAGTGGACGTTCCACGCCGAGCTGTCGGCCATCTTCCATTCGCTCCACGACCTTCACACCAACTACATCCTCCCCGAGCCCTTTGCGGGCAAGATCGCGTACCTGCCCTTCCAGGTCGAGGAGTTCTTTGCGGACGGGGTTTCCCACTTCGTCATTGCGCGACTGGCCGAGGGGTACTCGGCTCCCGGGCTCGGGCCGGGAGCGGAGGTGACGTCCTGGAACGGGATTCCGATCGGCCGCGCGGTGGACCTGAACGCGGCGCGCTTTGCGGGCAGCAACGCCGCGGCGCGTCACGCGCGTGGCCTGGAGTCACTGACGGCCCGGTCGCTGCACGTGGATCTTCCACCCGACGAGCATTGGGTCACCATGGGCTTCGCCGCCGACGACGGCTCGGACCGCGAGCTTCGCCAGGCGTGGCTCGTGGTCGACAACCTCCCCGCGTTCGGGCCCGACCCAGACCAGGAGAGCGACGACGCATCGCTGGGCCTCGATTTCGGCGGTGACGCCACCGCGCGGGCGACCAAGCTGCTGTTCGCGCCCGGGGTGGTCGCCAGGGAGGACGCTGAGCGCGAGGGGCGGGCTCAGCCCAGGCCGCAGGCGCCCGACACCGTGGTCGACACACCGATGCCGGGGGTGTTCCGCGCGAGTGCCGTCACCACGCCATCCGGAACGTACGGGCACCTGCGCATCTTTTCGTTCCGCGTGCCGAGCCCCATGGCGTTCGTCGACGAGTTCGTGCGGTTGCTCGCCGAACTCCCACAAGACGGGTTGATCCTGGACGTGCGGGGCAATCCGGGAGGGACGATCCAGGCCGGCGAGCTGGCACTGCAGACGCTGACGCCGAGCCGCATCGTCCCGGAGCCCGTGCAGTTCATCAACACCCCCCTCAACCTGGTCATCTGCCGCCGGCATCGGACCAACCCGACCGGTGTGATGGACCTGGGCCCCTGGTTTCCGTCGATCGAACAGTCGCTCGCCACCGGCGCCACGTTCTCGCAGGCGTTTCCCATGACAGCCGAGGACGAGGCGAACGCCCTGGGCCAGGCCTATCACGGCCCCGTGGTTCTGATCACCGATGCCCGTTGCTACTCCGCCGGCGACATCTTCGCCGCCGGTTTCCAGGACCACGCAATCGGGCCCGTGCTGGGTATCGATGACAACACCGGCGCCGGCGGCGCGAACGTCTGGACGCACGGGCGCCTGATGTCGCTGCTCGAAGAGCCGAAGCCCGACCCGGACTCGCCATATCGGGCGCTGCCCAAGGGGGCGAGCATGTCCGTCGCGATGCGCCGGTCGCTGCGGGTGGGGCCGGCGGCGGGCAATCCGCTCGAGGATCTTGGCGTCGTGCCCGACGTCCGCCACCGGATGACCCGCGCAGACGTGCTCGAGGGCAACGTGGATCTGCTCGCGCGGGCCGGGGAGCTGCTCGCGAAGATGCCGGTCCACAAGCTGGTCGTGACGACCACGCGCCCGGCAAAAGGAACCTTGGAGGTCGCCCTCCAGGTCACCAACGTCGACCGCGTGGACATCTTCGTCGACACCCGGCCGCGAGCATCCGTCGACGTTCGCGACGGCACCGCATCGGTCACCGTGACGGGGGTGACCAAGCCCAAGCACCTGCGGGTGGACGCGTTCAACGCCGGCAAGCTGGTCGCGGCACGCCTCGTCATGCTCTGAACGACTGAGCTGACTGACGCCCGATCAGCTCACCCTCGTTCGCACAACAACATGGACGGAACCTTGAGCCAGGCTGGGTTTGACGGAGACTGTGATCTGACCCCACTTGGTGGAGTCGCGGTTCTGGAGTCAGGCGGCGTTGATGGTGTGGTGGTGTTTGTTCTCGGTGGGTGTGAGCATGCCGAGTGCGCTGTGGCGACGGCGGGTGTTGTGGAACCGGTCGATGTAGTCGCTGATCGCGGTGGCGAGCTCGACGCGGGTCTGCCAGCGCCGGCGGTTGAGGAGTTCGACCTGCATCCGTCCCCAGAACGCTTCGACCATGGCGTTATCGTATGGGCTGCCGACCGCTCCCATCGAGGGTGCGATGCCGGCGTCGTGGATATTCTGTTTCACCTCGCGTGCCCGGCACCCGAGGTGAACCGTGTTCGCCTCCACTCAACCGCCCGGACCCGGCGATCGCCTCGGTCTCGCAGAACCTCCTATGCCCCACCATCGCGGGGCGTAGGATCGCGGCATGCCGGTCGTCAAACTGAGTGGGCAACTCCAGTCATTGACCGGAGGCGAGCGGGAGCACGAGGTCTCCGGAAGCACCGTGCGCGATGCCCTGATCGACCTGGAGGAGCGGCACCCCGCGATCCACGGATGGATTCTGGACGAGCGCCGCGCGATGCGACGTCACATCAGCGTTTTCGTCAACACGGTGCTCTCAGGAGCGGATACGCCGCTCGAG
>JANMKR010000195.1:0-1890 GCA_031372145.1 Actinomycetota bacterium
GGTGCTGTTCGAAAGCCGCGACGGCGGCGAGACGTGGGCGCTCAGCGAGGGCCTGTGGAACGACCCGACGCGAGCGACCTGGCAACCGGGCGGAGGCGGCCTGTGCCTGCACACGATCGTGCCGTGGCCCGGCGATCCCAAGCGGCTATCGATCGGGATTTCGGCGGTCGGCGTGATGCATACCGACGATGGCGGGCGCACCTGGCGTCACTCGAACACCGGCATCGTGCTGCGTTACCTGCCGGAGGATCAGCGCGACATCGAGCACCAACACTGCGTCCACTGCATCGCCCGATCACCCAGCCGGCCGGAGCGACTGTTCTTGCAGTTCCACGGCGGCGTGTACCGCTCCGACGACGCGGGCGAGTCCTGGATCGACATTGCAGCCGGTCTGCCGTCGGACTTCGGCTTTCCCATCGCGATCGACCCGGCCGACCCGGACTGCGCGTACGTCATCCCCCTTGCCGCAGACAGTGACCGCGTCACCCCGGACGGCGCGGTGCGGGTCTACGAGACGCGCGACGCGGGGGCGACATGGACGCCACGCGGCGACGGCCTGCCCCCATCCGGCTCCTACCTCACCGTCCTGCGCGAGGCATTTACCTCGGGTGGCGAGAGCGACTCGCTTGAGCTCTACTTCGGCGCCACATCGGGCGACGTGTTCGGCTCCGCCGACGCCGGGCGCACATGGTTCAGCGCCGCGACCCGACTCCCGCCCGTGTACTCGGTCAGACTCGCAGGCTGAGCGCACGCAGGGAACCGCGACCCACCTCCACGGCAACTCCCTCAACAGGGGCGAGGCCCGGGACGCGACCGCTGCGCCCGCGTGTATTAGTACCGCGAGCGGGTCGTCGTTACCGGCGGGGTGGTTGGTGTTGTTGTGCTGGGTGTCGAGGCCGGGCCTTTCGCACCCGCGGGCGTGGCGGGTGTCGAACCGCACCCCGCGAGCGCAGATATCCCGGCGACGACAACCGCAGCAACGACCGCCCACCATCGAGTGATCACGTTCTGAGTGGGAGCGTCCATCCAGCCAGGTTACGTCAAATCCGGCGGATCGCCGAGGGCGGCACCGACGCCGAGCAACGGTCCGACGAGAGCGGGTCAGCTGCTGGCAAATTCAATTCACCTCCGCGTGCCAGGCACGCGAGGTGAAGACCCCGGCGGCACCGATCGCGCCTGGCTTTGGGGCGGCGAACCCTGAGGTTCACCTCGCGGTGCCCGGCACCTTGCGTGAATAGCCGGGGGCAGTGCCCATCGAGGCCGTCGCGTCATTCACCTCGGGCGCCTGGACGCCGGGAGGACCGGGACCGGGAGAAACCCCTGTCCGGGACCGCGTCGATGCGTGTGCTTGCGTTGCCGCCGTAACCGTCTCGCTACCGCACATCCTGAAGCGACCACGGGACCAGCTGGCCGGTGCCCGCACTCGACAGGTTGTAGCGGCTCAAATCGGCGATGAGCGTCGGCGGTGGACGAGGCACGGCGAACTGCAGCACGTCCGCGCGACCGTCGCCGGTGAAGTCTGCGACCAGGGTCCCGGCGAACGCTGGCTTCGCCGCGGTCTGCAAACGCGTGAACGGAGTCTTGCCCGCGGACGAGATCTCCCACCGGCCGCTGTGCCTGCGTGCGATGTCGGTCCGGCCGTCGCCGGTGAAGTCGGCGAAGACAAGCTCACCGAGATCGTTGGAGCGCCTCGTGTTGAGCCGACGCCACCCGGTCGCGCCCCCGTCTGACACCGACCACTGGCCGTTGGCCAGGCTGAACACGTCGGTCCGTCCATCGCCGTCGAAGTCGCCGAACCGCAGCCGACCGATCGTCATGTTCGACTTGGCGAGCGCTCGCCACGGACTCGCCCCGGCGCTCGAGATGAAGAAGCGGGTGCCGTTGGCCCGA
>JANMKR010000089.1:0-51774 GCA_031372145.1 Actinomycetota bacterium
GAACGCACAGGTGCTGGCCGAGGTCCTGACCGAGGGGGGTGTGGACCTGGTGACCGGTGGCACCGACAACCACTTGATGCTCGTCGACCTGTCCGCCACCCCGCTGACCGGGCAGGACGCGGAGGACCGCCTGGACAAGGCGGGCATCACGGTCAACAAGAACGCGGTGCCGTTCGATCAACGGCCCCCGATGGTCACATCGGGCATCCGGATCGGCACGCCGGCGCTGACGACCCGCGGGTTCAAGGTGCCCGAGATGCGCGAGGTGGGCGCGATCATCGTCGCCGCGCTCGCGCCCGAGGCCACCGAAGCGGAGTTGACCGTGTTGCGCGACCGCAGCCGGGCACTCGGCGATCGATTCCCGCTGTACCCCAAGCTCCGCGACGTCGCAGGCGTCTCCTGAGGGAACACTTCGCCACCCTCGGCGGGGCACTCCCGGGTGAGCACCTCGCCCGGCTCCGCGATGAGTGCACGCCACCCGCGGGGTTTCGTCGGGCGGCCGCGGCGCTTTCGACGCTGGTGCTCGCCGAGGCCTTACGCGATCTGGAGGCGGCCGACTCGGTCGTGCGCACCCCGGTCACCGATGCTCCCGCCGTCCGACCTGCCCGGCGGGTGACCCTGGTGCCGGTCTTGCGGGCGGGACTGGCGTTGATGGAACCTGCCCTGCGGCTCTTGCCCGAGTCGACCCGTGTGGGGTTCTTGGGGATGGCCCGTGACGAGGTGACGTTGCAGCCCACGTTCTACCTGGAGCGACTGCCGAGCGACCTGGCTGCGGACGAGGTCGTGGTGCTCGACGTGATGCTCGCGACGGGCGGATCGGCCGTCGCCGCGATCGACGCGGTCGTCGCGGCCGGCGCCACCCGTATTCGCCTGGCGTGTCTTGTGGCCGCACCCGAAGGCGTCGCCAGCGTCCACGCGGCCCACCCCGGCGTCGCGATCACCGTCGGTGCGCTCGACGACCGCCTCAACGACCAGGGGTTCATCGTGCCGGGTCTGGGCGATGCCGGGGACCGGCTCTACGGGGAGCCGACCGGGTGACGATCCCCGATGGGCGCACGAACCCGCGTGGCCTGGCGCTTGTCACCGGTGCGTCGTCCGGGATCGGCTTGGCGTTCGCCGAGCGGCTCGCAGCCGATGGGCATCCGCTGCTGCTCGTCGCACGTCGCGAGGATCGCCTGCGCGAGATCACCGGCAGGCTTGGCCACGAACACGGGGTGGAGGTGGGGTTTGTGGTTGCGGACCTCGCATCGGCCGAGGGGCGTGCGATCTGCCGGCAGGCCGTGGACGCGGTGGGCGGCGTCGTCGACACCGTCGTGCTGAATGCCGGGTTCGGCGCGACGGGCCCGGTTGCGGCGGTCGGCCGCGAACGCCAGGTCGAGATGGTCGCGCTCAACTGCGAGGCGGTCGTCGACATGGCGTGTCACGTGTTGCCCGGAATGATCACGCGCGGAGCGGGCACCCTCATCGTCGTGGCATCTGCGGCGGCGTTCCAGCCCATCCCGTACACGGCGACCTACGCCGCGACCAAGGCCTTCGAGCTGTTCTTCGTCGAAGCGCTCGCGAGGGAGCTCGCCGGCACCGGGGTGCGGGCGATTGCGGCCTGTCCTGGTCCGACCGCGACCGAGTTCGGGCAGGTGTCGGGAGCGTCCGCAGGGACGCGTTGGATGCCGCACGAGACCGCCGCGGGCGTCGTCGCGGCAACGTTCCGGGCCCTCGATCGGGGCCGTGTCCGGGTCGCGACCGGCCGGCTGGCGCGGGTGACGAGCGTTCTGGTGGCTGTGCTGCCCCGGCGTCTGATCGTCTGGGGTGCCGGTGCCCTGCATCGCAAGTTCGCCGGGGACGGTGCGCATTGAAGGTGTCCGGTGTACGTTCGTAGAATGAATCACCCACGCCCCACCGGGGCGCGGAGCCTCTCGTGACGACCACGCTGATTCCGATCATCTGTGGGGTTGTGGCCGCACTCGCGGTCGTGGCGCTCACCCCGCTCGCCGCACACCTTGCGCGGGCCGTCGGCGCGGTCGCCGAGCCCAAGGGCCGCAGCATCCACAGCACACCCACGCCGCTGCTGGGTGGGTTGGCGATTCTCGCCGGGTTCTTGATCCCGGTCATCTACTACCTGCCGACGTTCGACACACCCGCCAAGGCACTGATCGTCGGAGCAATCCTGATCGCGCTCGTAGGCGCGTTGGACGACATCGTCGAGCTCAGCCCGGCGGTCAAGTTCGTCGGGCAAGCCGCGTGCGCGGTCATCCCGGTCGCGGCCGGTCTGACGATCGATCACCTGACGCTGCCCTTCGTCGGCGTCGGCGACCTGGGCCCCGCCCAGTATCCGGTGACGGTGTTGTGGTTCGTCGCGCTCGCCAACATGATCAACTTCACCGACGGCATGGACGGGCTGGCAGCCGGCGTGTCCGGTATCGGTCTGACGACGTTCGCCATTCTGGCTGCGACGCTCGATCGTGCGACGCCGGCCATCGTCGCCGCGTCGCTCGCAGGCGCTGCGATCGGGTTCCTGGCCCACAACTTCCATCCGGCGCGAGTGTTCATGGGTGATGCGGGATCGCTGCTGTTGGGGTTCGTCATCGCGGGCGTCGCCGTCAACGGTGTCTTGAAGAGCGCCGCGGCCGTCGCGATCGGTTTGCCGTTGATCGTCCTGGCGATCCCGATCCTCGACACGTCGTTCGTCATCCTCAAGCGGCTCAAGCACGGTATGCCGGTGTATTCGGCCGACAAGAGTCACTTCCACCACCGGTTCTTCACGATCGGCTGGAGTCAGCGCCGGACGGTGCTCGCGCTCTACGCGTGGTGCATCCTGATGAGCGCGGTCGCCATCGTCGTCAGCACCCGTGCGGGCGGCGCGATCGGGCTGGGCATCTCACTCGGCGTGGCGGTCATCGCCGGCGTCTACCTGGTGTACCTGCTGGAGATCATCAAGTGGGGCGGCACCCCGGTCATCGACATCGTGCGCGGCAAACGCGAGGAGCGCGGCGAGGGAGTTGCGCGCCACGTCGTCAACGCAGCAATGCGAAGCCGGTTCTCCCGCTCCGAGCGCTGACTGCGGTCTGCGTCCGGAACCGAAGCCGCCAGGCCTGGACCGCAGCTACCACCGTGGAAGCGGCGTCCGCCGGACCGACTCTGCTCGACGAGGGTGGCACTTGGCGCCCTGTGCATCCGGGGTCGGCTTCGGGCAAGCACGACAGGTCATCCTCCCGCAACGCGAATGCAATCGGGCGTGTCAAGCCCGTTGCGTTGATTGCCGATGCATACCTCGAATCGAAGTCAAAGATATGGGAGCTCGGAATGACGGAGAAGACGATGGCCTCGGCCGAGGGCATCGCCGGTGCGGCGGTGAGTCTGGGTGACGCGTCGGATTTGGCTGCCACCCTCCAGGGGATCGCAGCGGCGGCGCTCAGCTCGCTCGGCGCCGAGCGCGCCACGTGCTACGCGTACGACGTGGAATCACAGGTCGTCTCTGCCGTGTACACGACCGAGAGCGACCCCGAGCGCCGCGCCTTCCTCGAGCGCACGGTGGGACTCGGCTCGGAACGCCTGCCGATCTGGCGACTACAACTGGCCCAGGCCGACCCGCTCCTCGCGATCGACGACGTCACACTGAATCCCGACATCTCGCCGGCATTGGCGGAGCGCCTCGGGTCCGGGGCCGTGCTGGGTGTGCGGCTCGAGCATCTCTCGCTCCGGCGCGCCGGAGCGCCGGTGCTGCTCGGCACGCTGTTTTGCAGCTACGTTCGGCCTCGAACCTTCTCGGCGGCAGAACGTCAAGCAGCGCGCGGGCTCGCCAGCCTTGCGACCCTTGCGCTCGCCAACGCACACCTCCAGTTGGATACGGCCCGGCAGCTCGACGAAAACCGCGCCCTGACCGCCGAGCAGACGGCGCTGCGCCGTTTGGCGACGCAAGTGGCGAGTGACGCGAATCCGGATCAGGTGTTCGCACAGACCGCCAAGGAGGTGGCAGCCCTCCTCGGGGTCGAGTGCGGGCTGGTTGCCCGATTCGAATCTGACATGGCCGTACCGGTCGGTTGTTGGGGCATCGGCGAGTCGGAGCTCCACGTCTCGTTCCCGCTGGGGGGTGTCGGCGCGCTTGCCCAAGTTGCACGCAGTGGACGGGTGGCACGCATCGCCGACTCCCAGTCCATCGGAGACGATGCGGTGGCGCGCATCATTCGGCGGGTTGGCTATCGGAGCGCGGTGGCGGCGCCTGTTCACGTCGCCGGACGCCTCTGGGGCGCGCTGCTCGCGGCAACCACCAGAGCCGACGTCCTCGAAGCGGGTGCCGAGGAGCGCCTGGAGCGCTTCGCAGCGCTCGTTTCGTTGGCCATCTCCAACGCCGAGGGCCAAGCACGTCTGGCAGCGCAGGCGGCCAGTGATCCGTTGACAGGGCTCGCCAACCACGGCGTGTTCTTCGAGCGGCTGCACGCGGAGGCCCAGCGTTCCCGCCGCACCGGAGCTCCGCTGGCGCTCGTCCTCATCGATCTGGATCACTTCAAGCGTGTCAACGACCTCCATGGGCACCTCGTCGGCGACAGCGTGCTCATCGAGACCGCCGAGCGCCTCGCACTGCTCGCTCGGGCAGAGGACACCGTCGCGCGGGTCGGTGGCGAGGAGTTCGCGTGGCTGTTGCCGGAGTGCGGCGCGCACGAAGCATGGACAGCTGGTGAACGCGCTCGCCGGGCCATCGCCGACATCCCCTTCTCGGTCGTGGGCTCGATGACCCTGTCGGCAGGCGTCGCCGAGTTGACCGCGGGGATGAGCGTCAACGACCTCTTTCGGGCCGCAGACAGTGCGCTCTACGTCGGCAAAGCGCAGGGACGCGACGCGTGCATCCCGTATTCGCCCGAACTGGTCCACGCGATGGCCCTTCGTCCACGGGCCTCCTCGTCCCGCCTCGCCCCGAGCATCGAGCGTCTCCTCAAATTGGCACGCGAGCAGCTGGGATTGACCCTCGCGACCGTCGGACAGTTCCAAGACGAGAAGCAGGTATGGCGGTACCTCGACGGCGACGGAACCTCCTTTGGGATCCACGTCGGGGCCGAGAGCACGCTCGAAGGCAGCTATTGCGAGATGGTGGTGCAGGGTCGCCTGCCCAACCTCGTGCGCGATGCCCGGCGCGAGGAACGGACCCGTGACCTGCCCGTGACGCACCGGGCGGGTATCGGCGCCTACGCGGGCGTGCCCATCACGCTCCCGGACGGCGACCTCTACGGGATGCTCTGCTGCATGAGTCAACGCCCGGAACCCGAACTCGGCATGCGCGATGTCCGGTTGTTGAGGATCTTGGCCGGCATGATCGGTGAGGAGCTCGGCCGTGAGGAGGGCGCGACGCACGTCCACCGGCGTCAACGCGAACGCATACAGCGGGTGCTCGACGGTGACGGGCTGGACATCGTCTTCCAGCCCATCGTCGATCTCAAAAGCGGGCACGTGGTGGCTGCCGAGGCGCTCAGCCGTTTCTCCGACGAGCCGCACCGCCCCCCGCACATCTGGTTTGCGGAGGCCGCGGCCGTCGAGTTGGGGGTCGAACTCGAGCTGGCCGCAGTGCGCACGGCGCTCTCCCACATCGATGACCTACCGTCTCACGTACGGCTTTCTTTCAACCTGTCGCCGAGCACGGTCTGCACGCCGGAACTCCTCGACACGTTGGCGGGGGTGCCCGCTGAGCGGTTGGCGGTCGAGCTGACCGAGCACGTCCAGGTCGATGATCTGGAGAAGCTCGAAGCGACGCTCACGGATCTGCGGGGACGGGGCGTGCAGCTCATGATCGACGATGCCGGCGCGGGGTTCTCCGGACTCAATCGGATCTTGGCGTTGCACCCGGATGTGATCAAACTCGACCTGGCCCTGACCCGTGACATCGACACCGACCCGGTACGCCGTGCGCTCGCGGCGTCACTCGTCGCCTTTGCATGCGAGACCAATGTGACGATCGTCGCGGAAGGCATCGAGACCCGCGCCGAACTCGAAGCGCTTCGTGCACTCGGGGTGACGCATGGGCAGGGATACTTCCTCGCCCGTCCCGGACCGGGAGTCGTGCCCACCCGAGTCTCCCTCATGGGGACGTCAACCGATCCCGACGACATGCATTCGAGCGTCCCAAAGCCCTTTGTCGTCAACGACGACACCGCACCAGTGAGCGAGCCGGTGGTGTCGCGTGGCGAGCGTGGATCCGCCGCCTGAACGGTAGGACGACCACGGGCGCAGGCACATTCGAACGAGGGCCGGACAGACGAACGTACGGCTCATCTCGGCACCACGGCCGTTTCGCGGTGGGCTATGCGAACGGAAGCCAGGCCTGCTCCGACAAGTCATCGATCGCGCTGGCCTTGATGCCGCCGTCTGAGAGGGTGAACAGTGTTTCGCCGACGACAAGCGACCGGCGAACCCCCCCGACGAACTGGGGGTCGTTGGGGTGGGTGACCCTACCGGCCTCGTTGATGCCGTCACGCGTCACCCGCATCCCGACGGCACCTGTGACGAAGCCCAGGTACTCCGGCACGCGGGTTGCCGGGTTACCGCCCGCCGCGCCGACGGTGTCCGCGGCGGCAACGACCAGTTGGAACGGGACCACAGCGAGACTCTTGGTCGGCCACCACAAGAATGCGTGGTGGTCCCACTCGGCGTCCGAGTTGGCGCCGGCCAGTACGGCGTTGTGGAGACGCTTGGGTGCGGCCGGATCCGACACGTCGAACAGCGACACCTGGAGTCCCTTGGTGCGGCCTTCTTCGCTGGCGTCCTGTCCGACTCCGATCAGCAGGTTGTCGCCGATGGGATGGAGGTAGGCCGAGTAGCCGGCGATCTTGAGTTCGCCGGCGATGCGTGGCGCCGTCGGGTTGGACAGGTCGATCGTGGAGAGCGGGTCGGTCTGCTTGAACGTCACGACATACGCGTTCGTGCCGATGAACCGGACCGCAAAGATGCGCTCACCTTTCCCCAGACCACCGACCTGACCGATTTGACGCAGCTTGCCGTTGGTCTCGTCCAGAACGGTCACGTAGCTCTCACTCTGGCCGCCGTTGTCGACGATGACATCGCCGCCAACCACCCCGACACCGGCTTCGGTCGTCGCGATGCGGAGGTTGCCCTCGAACTCTGACATCGAGAACTGGTTGAGCGTGTGCCCGATGACTGTTCCGCTGCCGCGGTAGGTCGTCTGTGACGAGCTCGACGTGTCGAACTTGTGGATCTGCGTGGTGTTGACCTGGGCGACGTTCCCCTGCGCATCGGGCATCGCCCAGCGGTTGGTGGCGATGTAGAGGCTTTGGGGTGACGCGTAGACGTTCTCACCGCTCGCCATCACCGCGTCGGTGTCGATCGGGTCGAGTCCGGCGTTGAGATCGACGGTCAGGACGGTCAGGGTGCCGAGACCCGAGAAGGTCGGGGGCCGGCTGACGGCGTCGCAGGAGACCAGGGGGCGTGGCGCGCTCGTGCCGGCCGGGGAGGTGACGCGGTAGCGCGGAATCCAGTTGTCGGCGGTCGTGCGTGCCAGGTGATTGCGATTTGCTTGGCCGGCCTTCGCCTCGTCGGCCGCGCCTCCGTCGGCCGGATACGTGAACGAGATGCCCATGGGGCCGCCGGCCGCGACGACGATGCGTGCGGTGGTTCCGCTCAGCCGCGCGGTGACGTAGCGGGCCTCGGTTTGGAGCGTCTCCAACACCTTCATGGCGGTCGCATCTGTGACATCGATCTCGATCAACACCGAACCACCGCCGCCGGAGACCGGCAGGCTGTCGGTTGCGATCGCCGCACGTTTGCCGAAGGTCCCGTCGCCCGCCGGGTCGGTTGCCGGTCTCACCCCCGCCGGTCCGTCCCCAATGACGATGAGCTTGTTGGCGCTGATCAGCATGTCGCGCGCGAACGTGTCGTTGGGCATCGCGAGGATCCCCGCGATCCGCGGTGTCGGGGCGGAGACGTCAACCGCGTACAGCCGGTTCTTGGCGAGCGCGAAGATGCGGTTGCCGTCGCTCTTGACGATGTCGGGCTCGTCAACGCCGGCCTCTTGGACGTTGGTCGTCGAGAAGTCGACGCCGGCCGTTTTGGTCGCACTGGCGTCGGCAGCCTGGGTGGGGGCCGAGGGGGTGGTCGCAGCGAGGCCCTCGATCCGCGCGACGCCCCCGAACGTGGAGTAGGTGTCGCCACCCAGCCCGTACGGGCCAACGGTCTCGAGTGCCCGGCTCTGAGCGTAGTCGGTGAGGGCAGCGCAACTCGTGAACCGCTCGAGCGTCGCTTCGGCGGCATTGGCCGTCTCGACGCCCGCGCACCCAGTCAACGCCGGCAACGCTGCCAGCGCACCGATCAACATCATCCCGGCGACGGGCTTGGCCCACCGTGTGCCTCGTGCGTTCCTCGTCATCTCGTCATCCTCCGGATGGTCGTCAACACCGCGTCTGTGTCTCATACGCCACCGACGCCGCTCCCGTCACACCCGTTTGGCCACTTGACCGTTGCACCCGTGGCCACTTGGCCGTGACACCTCCGGCCACTTGACCGTTAGAGCTACGGCCATTTGGCTGTTGCATCTGCGGCCATTTGGCCGTTGTACCCGTGGCCACTTGGCCGTTGTACCTGTGGCCACTTGGCGGTTGGGATGTCCGCCGATTCCGATTGGCTGCGGGCCGGGACGATTCGGCGGACGGTTGGGCGGGCCGTCTCGATCTCGGTCGGCCAGACTGTCCGGATGAACACTCATTTGACCCCGAACGAATTGCTCTCGACGACCCGGGCCGTGCGGCGCAGGTTGGATCTGACGCGGCCGGTCGAGCCGGAACTGCTGCGGGAATGCCTGGAGCTGGCGTTGCAGGCGCCGTCGGGCGGCAACCGACAGCGCTGGTCGTTCGTCGTCGTGACCGACCCCGCCAAGCGTGCCGCCCTCGGTGCGCTCTATCGCGCGGGATTCGACCGGTACCGCACGCAAGGGATCGGAACGTCCAAGACCGACCCCGCTCCGCGCAACGACGCCCAGGGCAGGATCGTTGAGTCGGCCCGGTACCTGGCCGATCACATGCACGAGGTCCCGGTGCTCGTCGTGCCCTGCATGAGTCCTCGAACCGACGGTGGGTCGAACCTCGAACAGGCGTCCGCGTTCGGTTCGATCCTGCCGGCGGCGTGGAGCTTCATGCTCGCCGCCCGCGCCCGCGGCCTTGGGACCGCCTGGACGACGGTCCACCTGTTCAACGAGCGCGAAGCCGCAGCGGTCTTGGACATCCCGTACGACGAGGTCATGCAGGTCGCGCTGATCCCGGTGGCACACGCGATCGGCACGGACTTCAAGCCTGGACGACGACGCGATTTGGACGAGATCGTGCACTGGGACCAATGGTGAGGTCGTTCCCCGGGCGGGCCAGCTACGCTCTGAGCCCGTGAGCCGCTCCCTGCGCATCCGGATGGTGACCGAATACGCCTATCCGGTGCTCGGTGGCATCTCGGAACACGTCCATTTCCTCTCGCGTGAGCTTGTCGCGCTCGGCCATGAAGTGACCGTGATCACGGGCAACGCCCGGTCACCGGCGAGCCTCCGGCAGGTCGACCGCGACGCCGAGCACGACTACGGCTACACCACCCGTCGAATTGGCCGCGCGGTGCCGCTGCCGATGAACGGCTCCATCGCCCGATCGACACTGCTCGCATTGCCGTGGGCCACGATGCGTCGCGAGCTCGTGGGCGCCGACGTCGTCCATGCGCAGGGGCTGATCGGACCGGTGCTCCCACTGCTGTCTGTCGCCGTTTCGCAGGCGCCGGTGACGGTCGGCACGTTCCACACCTACGTCGAAGGTGGACAGCACTGGGGATACCGTCTCGCGGGCGGCTATCTCAACCGGGTGCTCGGCCGGCTCGACCGGCGCATCGCGGTGTCCCAGGCGTGTGTCGATGGTCTGATCGGGTCGTTCCCCGCCACGTACGACGTCATCCCCAACGGTGTCGACTGCGGGCGATTTCGCCCGATGAGCGCCGATGAAGCACAACCGGAGGGGCCGTCGCGGATCCTGTTCGTGGGGCGACTCGAGCCGCGCAACGCCTTGAGCGACGTCATTCGCGCGGCTGCGCAGGTCGCAGCGTCGGGGCGGGAGTTCGTCGTGCAGGTGGCCGGAGACGGGCCGACGCGCGCGGTCAACGAGCGTCTCGCCAAACGGCTTGGGATCGCCGATCGGATCGAGTGGCTCGGCCTGATCCACGACGACCTGCCCAGACGCTATCGCGAGGCCACCGTGCTCGCGGCGCCGTGCACACTGGCGTCGTTCGGCGTGATCCTGGTCGAGGCGCTCGCGAGCGGCACGCCCATCGTGTGTGCCGACAACGTCGGGTTCCGGCAGGTCATCCGGGACGGCGCCCCAGGACGGTTCGTGCCGATGCGCGATCCAGACGCGCTCGCGGTGGCCATCGGCGATGTGCTCGACGACGTCACGTTGCAACGCGAGTGGGGAGCCCGTGGCCGGCAGGTCGCGAGTGAGCGCTACGACTGGCCAGGGGTCGCCCGCCAGGTCGAGGCGCTCTATCACGAGATCGCCGACGGGCCGCGTCCCGCGCGCCCGCTCGCCGGAACCCCCACAACCTGACAGAGCGACACACGCTTTGGTGCCGGGTCCAGGTGATTTGGAGCCCGTAGCTGCTTGGATGGCGTCCAGGGGTTTTGCGGAAAAACCGAATATTTTCACCGTGATAATCCGTAGATATCGCGCGTAGTTACTTCGCATTGAGCGACGGCTGGCGCGGCTTTACGGTCGTCGTGTACTCGCATCGGCCGTGACCGTGCAGCGCATCGGACACCGCCCCTGCCAGAGGGAGGTGAACGGGCTGGATGATTCGAAGTCACCGTCGAACCGTCGCCTTTCCTCGCCGTCAGATCACCGGCGCCCTTGTGCGCCCGGACGACCATGTGAGGTGAGCGATGTCGGCTGAAGAGTCCCGGACCCAGACGATCGAGACCACGGAGGCGGCACCCAAGCCGTCGGTCGAGGAGATCATCCGCAAGCGGTTGGAGGACGAGCGCGTCCGCCTGATGCGCGAGATGGAGGTGGCCCTCCCCACGGTCGAGCGATTTGAGCGTCCGGTGGAGCGGGACTTCACCCGTGCCGAGCGCGAGCACACCACGATCCTGTTCGGCGGCCTGACCTGGAAGCACGAGCAGCTGATCCGCGGGGCCCTGAGCGGCCTGGGCTACAAGGTGGAGCCACTCGCGACGCCGGACGTGGCCGCGTTCCAGCTCGGCAAGGAGTACGGCAACAACGGCCAATGCAACCCGACGTACTTCACGGTCGGCAACCTCGTGCAGCACCTGCAGAAGCTTGAGACCGCCGGCATGTCGCGCCGCGACATCATCGACAACCACATCTTCATCACCGCCGGGGCCTGCGGCCCGTGCCGATTCGGCATGTACGAGGCCGAGTACCGTCTGGCACTGCGCAACTCGGGATTTGACGGCTTCCGGGTGATGTTGTTTCAGCAGAGCGGCGGACTCAACCAATCCGAGGCCGGCGCGGGCCTCGAGATGAACGTGGACTTCTTCCTGGCGCTGCTCAACGCGATGAACATGGGCGACCTGGTCAACGACGTCGGCTACCAGACGCGACCGTTCGAGATCGAAGAAGGCGCCACCAACGCCGCGCTCGACGCGGCAATGGACGAGCTCGAGGACATCTTCCGCACCAAGCGCACCTACCGGCTCGAGGGCAAGACCGGCGCGCTCATGAAGATGACGCTCGGCTCCAAAGCCGACATGGTCGGCAAGTTCCTGGATCAGCTCTTCGGCGACGGCTACATCGACCCGTTCCGCGACCTGGGGGCCAAGCTCGACGCGGTCGAGGTCGATCGGACCCGGGTCAAGCCGCTCGTCAAGATCACGGGTGAGTTCTGGGCGCAGACGACCGATGGCGACGGCAACTTCAACATGTTCAAGTTCCTGGAGCGCGAGGGCGCCCAGGTGCTGGTGGAGCCTGTCGGCACTTGGATCATGTACATGATCCACCAGGCCAAGCAGATGAACACCGATCGCGCCGGCGTCAGCGAGGACGAGGCCATGCCGAGTGCGTGGCGGGTCGACAAGCGGATGGCCACGACGTGGACCGCCAACAAGAAGAACATGAAGCTGACGGTCGCCGAGGCCATCTTCAAGCGCGAATGGAACCGTCTGCGCGACGCCCTGGGCGGCATCCCGCACGAGCTGACCGACCAGTACGAGCTGCAGCGCCTGGGCCACCCGCTCTACAACTCCCGCGCCGGCGGAGGCGAGGGGCACCTGGAGGTCGCCAAGAACATCTACTACTCCAGTAAGGACATGTGCCACATGGTGCTGTCGCTCAAGCCTTTCGGGTGCATGCCCTCGACGCAGAGTGACGGTGTCCAGTCCGCGGTCGTCAACCTGTACAAGGACATCATCTACCTGCCCGTCGAGACCTCCGGCGAGGGCGAGATCAACGCGCACAGCCGCGTCCAGATGGCGCTGGGTGAGGCCAAGGTCAAGGCCAAGCTCGAGATCGAGCGAGTCCAAGAGGAGACCGGCGTCAGCCTGGACGAGGCGCGCGAGTACGCCGACGCGCACCCGGAACTCAAGCGGCCGCTGTACAAGGTGCCCCACTACAAGGGCACGATCGGCACGGCCGCCAACTTCCTGCGCCACGTGGCCGAGCTGAAGGCCGCGGAGGGCTCGGGCGCGACGAGGCGTGTGCCGGTGGGAGCGGCACACTGATGGCCGATCCACGCCTCTACATCGGCCTGGACGTCGGGTCGACGACCGTCAAGGCGGTGGTCGTCGACCCGGTCAAGGACGAAATCCTGTGGCAGGACTACCAGCGGCACGAGACCAAGCAGCCCGAGAAGTGCCTCGAGTTCCTGACGATGATCGAGACGGACTTTCCGATCCCGCACAACGAGATCCGTGTGTTCATCACGGGTTCCGGTGGTTCGGGTGTCGCGCCGCGGATCGGTGCCAAGTTCGTGCAAGAGGTCAATGCGGTCTCACTGGCGGTCGAGAAGCTCTATCCGGCGTGCGGTTCGGTGATCGAACTCGGCGGACAGGACGCCAAGATCATCATCTTCAAAGCAGACCCCGAGACCGGCAAGAAGAAGAAGATCCCCTCGATGAACGACAAGTGCGCCGGTGGCACCGGTGCGGTCATCGACAAGATCAACGCCAAGCTGCACATCCCGCCGGACCAGCTGTGCGACATGGGCTACAGCGGCATCAAGCTGCACCCCGTTGCCGGCAAGTGCGGCGTGTTCGCCGAGACCGACGTCAACTCGCTGCAGAAGATGGGCGTCCCCAACGATCAGCTGATGGCGTCGCTGTTCGACGCGATCATCGGTCAGAACCTCTCGGTCCTGACCCGCGGCAACACGCTGCTGCCCGAGGTCCTGCTGCTGGGTGGCCCCAATACGTTCATCCGCGGCATGGTCGAAGCCTGGCGAGACAACATCCCGCCGATCTGGGAGGAGCGTGGCACGCCGCTGCCCGACGGCGTCGATCCCAAGGACCTGATCAAGGTTCCCGACAACGCCCAGTACTACGCCGCGCTCGGCGCGGTCGAGTACGGCCTGTCCGAGGGGCCGGACGTCGGTGTCTACCGCGGCACCAAGCTCCTGCGCCACTACATCGATGTCGGCCGCGTCGAGGAGAAGGCCGCGTCGGGCAGCAAGGGCCTGTCCGACAGCCCGGAGGAGTTGGCGGCGTTCAAGGAGCGCTACAAGATCCACAAGTTCACTCCCGTCACGTTCGAGCCGGGACAGGTCGTCGAGGCGTTCGTCGGACTTGACGGCGGCTCCACGTCGACCAAGGCGGTGCTGCTCGATCGTGATCGCAACGTCCTGGTCAAGAGCTACCAGCTCAGCAAGGGCAACCCGATCGTCGACACGCAGGACGTGTTGGGAGAGCTTGAGCAGTACGTGCACGACCAGGGCGCCACCCTCAAGATCATGGGGATCGGCACGACCGGGTATGCCAAGGACATCCTCAAGGACGTCCTGCGCGCCGACGTGGCGCTGGTCGAGACCGTGGCGCACACCGAGTCGGCGCTGCAGTTCTACGACGACGTGGACGTGCTCGTCGACGTCGGCGGCCAGGACATCAAGCTGATCATCCTCAAGAACCGCCAGGTCACCGACTTCAAGCTCAACACGCAATGCTCGGCCGGCAACGGGTACTTCTTGCAGTCCACTGCCGAGGGCTTCGGCTACAGCGTCTACGACTACGCCGACATCGCGTTCGGCGCACAGACGATGCCGACGTTCGGCTACGGATGCGCGGTGTTCATGCAGTCGGACATCGTGGACTTCCAGCGCCAGGGATGGAAGCCCGAAGAGATCATGGCCGGCCTGGCCGCCGTGCTCCCCAAGAACATCTGGCTCTACGTCTCGCAGATCCCCAACATCGCGGGGCTCGGCACCAACTTCGTGCTGCAGGGCGGGACGCAGCACAACCTGGCGGCGGTCAAGTCGCAGGTGGATTTCATCGAGTCGCGCTTCAAGGGCAAAGAGGTCCAGCCGCGCATCATCGTCCACCAGCACTGCGGGGAGTCCGGGGCGATCGGCGCCGGCATCGAGGCGGTGCGCCTGTGGGAGAACGGGCGCCAGACCGCGTTCATCGGGATGGACAAGGTGCGCGACATCACGTTCATCACCCATCGCAACGAGGACACGCGCTGCTATTTCTGCAAGAACAAGTGCCTGCGGACGTTCATCGACGTGACCGTCGAGGGCAGTGGCGACGACGAGTCCGACCGCCCGTCCAAGATCGCGATCCTGCCGGGTGTCAAGCGCCTGATCGTCGGCAACTCGTGCGACCGCGGCCTGGTCGAAGACGTCGAATCGATGAAGGTCATCAAGAAGGGAATGGATGCGCAGGCCGCCGCCGCCCCCAACTTCGTGGAGCTCGCCGGTGAGGCGGTGTGGCGCAGCCAGAATCCGCCCAAGGTCGCAGACCCGCCACACGCGACGGCCGTCACGCCGGGGCAGCGGCGCCGCAACGAGCTGGTCGCCAAGCGCGAGACCCTGCGCATCGGCATCCCGCGCGTGCTCAACCAGTACTCCGTCAACCCGCTGTTCTCAGCGTACTTCGAGAGCCTGGGCGTCCCGCCGCAGAACCTCGTCTACTCGAGCTTCACGAACGAGGAGATGTACAAGCAGGGCGCCAAGCGCGGCGCGATCGACCCGTGCTTCCCGTCGAAGATCGGCATCCCGCACGTCCACGACCTGCTGCACGTCGCCCACAAGAAGCGGCCGCTCGACGTCATCTTCTTCCCGATGATCGACGCGCTGCAGTCCCATCTGTCCTGTACGCAGTCCAACCGCGCGTGTCCGACCGTCACCGCGACGCCCGAGGCCGTCAAGGCCGCGTTCACCAAAGAAGGCGACCTGTTCGCGGAACTCGGCATCCGGTACATCAACACGTTCGTCAACGTCGACGAGCCGCGCCTGCTCGAAAAGCAGATGTTCGAGGAGTGGAAGGACGTGCTGGGCCTGACGCAGGCCGAGAACGAGCGTGCCGTCGCCGCGGCGTATGCGGCGCAGACGGCGTTCGACCACAACCTGCGCCAGGCCGCACGCGAGGTACTCGACCAGCTCGTGGCGGAGCAACGCCTGGGTGTGGTCGTGCTCGGCCGTCCGTACCACAACGACCCCGGTGTCAATCACGAGATCCTCGCCGAGTTCCAGAAGATCGGCTACCCGGTCTTCACCCAGGATTCGCTCCCGATCGATGACGACTTGATGTGGGAGCTCTTCGGCAAGGACGTCGAAGCCGGCTACATCCAGGATCCGTTCGACATCACCGACGTCTGGAAGAACAGCTACAGCGAGAACACGTCACGCAAGGTGTGGGCGGCCAAGTACGTCGCGAAGCACCCGAACCTGGTCGCGCTCGAACTCTCGTCGTTCAAGTGCGGGCACGATGCCCCGATCTACTCGGTGGTCGAGGAGATCGTCCAGACGGCCGGGACGCCGTACTTTTGCTTCAAGGACATCGACGAGAACAAGGCGACCGGCTCGATCAGGATCCGGGTCGAGACGATCGGCTATTTCCTGGAGCGCTATCGCGAGGACATGGTCAAGCGCAACACCAAGCTCGCGACGATCGACGAGCGCCTGGCCGAACTGGAGCGCCAGCTGCGTGAGGAGCTTGGTGCGGACGTGCCTGTCGCGCTGATGGCGGGGGGTGAGGAGTGAAATCCAGCCGCCGCAGACGTTTGAGCCACCGCGCGCCCCAATCATTGGAGTCGGTGGCGAAGAGGCCACCTCTTGCGACTCGTTCGCCGCGCTCACCACGGCTCTTGGGCGGCCTATTCGCGGCCCTGAGTGCCGCTCAAACGCCTCGCGCGGCTGCGGGTGTCGGCGGCGTATGAGTACGCAGGCGGCGCGGGCCGCGGACAAGGTGATGTTCGAGGTCTACCGGGAGGGGCACTACAACCAGACGTACCGCGTCGTGTACTTCACCGAGCTCAACGACCACAACCGCGAGCAGGAGTTCAACCGGGCGCTGGCGGGAGATCACTTCTTCGACGGGTTCCTCGCGGGCTCGTCGAGGGAGCAGGGCAAGGAGGTCATCGAGGCCTTCCTCGCCCGACTGAACCACGGCGAAGCGCTGCAGCCCGACGTGCTTCGCGCGGAGCTGGGCGACCTGTTGGCATAGGTGCTCACTGCGGCAGTGCAGGGATTGCAGAGGAGCGGAGCCGGTCATAGCATCCGCGCATGAACAGACCTTGGCGCCCGGGCCCGTACGACCAGATGTGCGCGGAGTTCCGTTGGGACGTTCCAGAGCGCTACAACATCGCCGCTGACGTGATCGACAAGCGCGACCCGGCGGGACTGGCGATGCTGTGGGAGGACTGGCAGGGCAACGAGCGGCGCCTGACGTTCGGCGATATGCAGGTCCTGACCAACCGCACCGCCAACGCGTTGCAGGCCGTGGGCGTCGGGGAGAGCGACCGGGTCGCTGTCATGCTCCCGCCGATTCCAGAAGGCGCGGCGACATTCCTCGCGACGTACAAGCTTGGGGCGATCCTGCTGTCGTTGTCGATCCTCTACGGCGACGACTCGATCGTCCACCGCCTGCGTGACTGCGGCGCGAAGGTCGTCGTGACCGACGCCGCCAACGCCGACCGGATCGCGCGGGTCCGCGGTGAGCTGCCCGAGCTCCAGGACGTGCTGATCGTCGACGGTGCGTTCGGGGAGGCGGTCGCGGCGGCGTCGGACGCCTTCGAAACGCTCGACACCCCGGCCGACCAGGCCGCGCAGATCTACTACACCTCGGGTACCACGGGGCTTGCAAAGGGGATCGTCCACGCGCACCGGTACCTGCTCGCCCACAACGAATTCGAGTACGTCCACGACGTGCGACCCGACGAGGTGTTCCATTCGACGGGCGAGTGGGCATGGATCGCCGGCATCGTTCCCGGCATCCTCGGGCCGTGGCGGTTCGGAACGCCGATCGCGGTGTTCTGCCGAAAGGGTGGCTACGACCCCGCCCAGACCCTCTACATGCTCGAGAAGTACAAGGTCGGCAACCTCTTCGCCACGCCGACGGCGCTGCGTGCCATGGCCGCGATGGGGGATGTCGCGTCGCGCTTCCCGGGCGTCGATCTGCGTCTGGCGTGCGTCGCCGGCGAGCCCTGCAACCCCGAGGTCATCCGGTGGTTCCGGGAACAATTCGGGGTGACCCTGTTCGACTACTACGGCCTGTCCGAGAGTTATCCCCTCTGCTCCAACTATCCGACGATGGAGGTCCGGCCTGGATCGATGGGCAAGCCGCTGCCGGGGTGGGACGTCGCGCTGCTCGACGAGAACGAGTGCCCGGTGCCGCGAGGGGAGGCGGGGGAGATCTGCCTACGAGCCCGGACGAACCCCCACTATCCGCTGGGCTACTGGGGGCGGCCAGAGGACAGCGAGGAGGTCTTCGGCGGGGAGTGGTTTCACACGAAGGACGTCGCGCGGCAGGACGACGACGGGTACGTCTGGTACGAGGGACGTAACGACGACGTCATCATCTCGGCGGGGTACCGCATCGGCCCGTTCGAGGTCGAGTCCGCGGTGGTCGCGCACCCGAGCGTGATCGAGGCCGCCGCCGTCGCCTCACCCGACGGCACGCGGGGGCACATCGTCAAGGCCTTCGTGCGGCTGCTCCCGGGCGTCGAGCCTTCCGATGAGCTCGCGGCCGAGATCAAGGCCTTCGTCCGCGGACGGCTCTCGGCCTACGCCTACCCCCGCGAGATCGAGTTCATCGACGACCTCCCCAAGACGCTGACCGGAAAGATCCGCCGCATCGAGCTTCGACAGGGCGAACAGGAACGCGCGGGGCAGTCCTGAACCGCGTGCCTCAGACCGAGATCTGCTCGGCCATTCGGTACCCGCCCCCACGGACGGTCTCGATGCGGTGTGCACCGATCTTGCGCCGCAGGTACCGGATGTAGACGTCGACGACGTTTGATTGCGGATCGAAATCGATCCCCCAGACCGCCCGCAGCAGATCATCGCGCGAATGCGTCTCAGCCGGGCGCAGCATCAGCCGTTCGAGCAGCGCGTACTCGCGGTTGGAGAGTTCACGCTCGCCGAGATCGGGGGTGCGCGCCCGTCGGGTGCGCACGTTGAGATGCAGATCGCCGTGGACGAGTTCCTGCGACTCTCCGCGTGGTTCCTCCTTGAGTCGGGCCTTCACCCGGACAAGAAGTTCCGCGAACGCGAACGGTTTGGTCATGTAGTCGTTTGCGCCGGACTCAAACCCGGCGACTCGATCCGGGATCTCCCCACGCGCGGTGAGCACGACAACGGGCATCGTGTGCCCGTCTGAGCGCAGCGTCGCGAGCACCTCCATCCCATCCATGTCGGGCAGGCCCAGGTCGAGCACCACCAGGTCCGGCGGCGCCGCACGCAGCGCGCGAAGGCCACTCGTCCCGTCCCGGCAGATCTGGACTGCGTAGCCGGACGACGCAAAGCCCTTCTCGACGAAGTGGGCGATGCGCTGGTTGTCCTCGATCACGAGGATGCGGGTCTGCGGAATGCGTTCGTTGCTCACGCTCGCGGTGATCTTGACACACACCTGCATCCACGCCAGGATTGTTGAAATCCTCAGATATAATGATTTGGCGACTTAGACGTCGCAAAAGTGGGTACGAAATCGTGGATGCGGAGAGAATGAGACTTCCCTCATCAAGGGCCGGGCGCGTCGGGAACCGCGATACGTTGACCGTTATGACTCGAACATCGACGGCATCATTTGGCGACCGTCGTACGAGCCGCGGTGGGTTCATCCGCCGGATTCTCGTTCTCGCGCTGTTGATCGTCCCTGCGACCGCCGCCGCGAACGGCCCGGGCCCGAACGTCTCGCGCTACGACACCTTGCCTGCAGACCATGTCTGGCGGGGGCTGGTGCGGCTCGACCGGGTGCCGTCATGGATTGACGGATCCGGCGTCGGTGTCGCGCTCATCGACTCCGGCGTTGCGGACGTCCCCGACCTGCATGACCGGGTCGTGGCGCGGGTCGACTTCACCGAACAACGTGACGGTCTGGATACGTTCGGGCACGGTACGCACCTGGCCGGCCTGATCGTGGGTGACGGGACCTCGTCTGACGAGCAGTGGGTTGGGGCCGCCCCCGGCGCAAATCTGATCTCCCTGAAGGTCGCGAGCTGGAATGGCGCCACCGACACCTCGTCGGTCATTGCCGCGCTGCGGTGGGTGGTGACCAACAAGACGCGGTACAACATCCGTATCGTCAACCTGTCCTTTGGCACGGACGCGCGTCAGACCTATCGGAGCGATCCGTTGGACCGTGCGGTCGAGCGCGCGTGGGAGGCCGGCGTCGTCGTCGTCGTCTCAGCCGGCAATCTGGGGCCGCTCGCCGGTACGGTTTCGAAGCCCGGCGACGATCCTCGGATCCTGACGGTCGGAGCGTTCGACGACGAAAACTCGCTGACGTGGGAGGACGACCACGTTGCGGACTTCTCGTCTCGCGGCCCGACCCAGGACGGCGTCGAGAAGCCCGACCTCCTCGCGCCAGGTGTCTCGATCGTCTCGACCCGTGCACCCGGAAGCACAATCGACACGTTCCGCCCGACCGCCCGAATCGGAGAGGACTACTTCAAGGGGACCGGCACCTCGCAGTCTGCTGCGATCGTCTCGGGTGTCGCGGCGCTGGTGATCCAGGCCAACCCGGCGCTCAATCCGGACCAGGTCAAGGGCATCCTGCTCGACACCGCCAACGACAATCTGGCTGGCGAGCCGGGGGCTGGGAGCGGCCCCGTCAACGCGCGAAGGGCCGTGGATGCCGCACGTGGGATCCAAGGCTGGAGGCCCCTTGCGACGATTCCCGCGCCGTCAAGCGGACTCGGCTCACTCGAAGGGAGCCGCGGCACCCATCACGTCTATGGCGACCTCAACGGCGTTCCTGGCGTGGTGGCCGGTGAGGTCGATGTCCTCGGCGGCGGGTTCGACGCGGCCGCGGCCGAGGCCACCGCCTGGACCGCGCAGACGTGGGACGCATCCCCATGGGTGCAGAACACCGTCGAGACTTCCGGGTTCTCGTCCACGTCGCCCGGTTCGCCGGGATGGCAGGGTGTTGCATCCGACGAGTTCGGCTGGAACGCGCGAGGATGGACTGACGCGGATTGGGCGGCCAGGGGCTGGACCGCCAGAGGTTGGACGGCCAGGGGCTGGACGGCCCGAGGTTGGACGACGTTGCTCTGGAAGTAGGCGGTTTCCCGGGTCCTGCGGTCGACCGGCGCAGCCGGGACGTTTGCAGGTGATCGGGCTCCACCGACGAACCTCTGCAGCGGGCTGACGCCGGGAGGACGCAGGTGTTTGGGATCGCCGGTTTGCCGCGACGTGCGCAGGGTCTCATTCTCGGCATGGTCGCCGCAGGGCTGTCCGCCCTGGTGTGGCAGCTTGTCGCGTCCGGGGCGTGGGACGTCACGGATCTCGAGGGGTGCGTCGCCGTGGTCGTCATGGTCACGCTTGCGCACTACTTCCTGCTGGAAATCCGTCACGGCGGCGAACAGGAGGGGTTTAGCGTCGCCGACGCGCCGTTCGTCATCGGACTGATGTTGCTGCGCCCCGGGCCGTTCCTGCTCGCCTCGGCGATCGGCGTCGCCGCGGGCTATGCCAGTCGGCGAATTGCGCCGCTCAAGGTCGCCTACAACGTTGGCCAGTACCTCGTGGGCCTGGGGGTTGCGAGCCTCATTTACCACGCGATCACCGACGTCGGCGAGGTCGGTCGGCCGGCATGGCTGCCGCTCATCACCGCGATGGGGGGATTCCTGGTCGTCAACGGACTGTCCGTCGACCTCGTCATCACGTGGGTTGAGGACACCAAGTTTTGGCCTGCTGTAGTGGACTCGGTCGGCTTCAAACTGGCGCATTGGGCAGCGAACGTTGCACTCGGGCTCGTCGCGGTCATCCTCTGGAGCGCGGACCACCTGGCGTCCCTACTGCTCATCGTCCCGCTGATCCTGGCCCACCTGTCATACCGGAGCTGGCTGCAAAACAGGAGAGAACGCGAGCAGGTTGAGGAGATGATTCAAGCGGCTGAGAAAGTCTCGCTCGAGGCCGACAGCAGTCGGAGAATGCCCGAGACGGACGGGACCCCGGTGCTGTCATCCCTTGCATCGACCTTGAACCGGATGCTCGAGCGGCTCGAGGCCGGTTTCCATCGCGAGCGGCGATTCATTCGCGATGCCTCCCACGAGTTGCGCACACCGGTCACCATCACGCGTGGATATCTCGAGCTCCTCGGTCAGGAGCCGCAGCCCGAGGAGGTTCAGGAGGCCGTGGGGGTGGCGATGGAGGAACTCGATCGCATGGGGCGCCTCATCACCGACTTGACGACGCTCGCCAAGGCCGACGATCCGGGGTTCGTCGTGCCCGGGAAGATCGACCTGGACGGGTTCTTGGACCGGATCGCCGCCAAGGTCCGCACGGTCCTCGACGGGCGGCTGCGCTTTGAGCCCGCGGCCCCTGACGCCGTTGTGTTCGGCGATGAACAGCGCCTGACCCAAGCGCTGCTCAACCTCCTGCAGAACGCGGTGGTCCACACTGATGGCGACTCGCCGATCGAGCTGTGCGCAGTCCAGCGCGAGGATTCGTGGCGGTTCGAGGTGATCGACTCCGGAGGCGGTCTGCCGGCCGGCGTGGAGGAGCTGATCTTTCAGCCGTTCCACCGCCTCAACGGGGACCGACCGGGTTCCGGTCTCGGCCTTGCGATCGTCAAGGGCATCGCCGAGGGACACGGTGGCCACGCCGGTGTGGACAACCGCCCCGGCGAGGGCGCAACGTTCTGGATCGAAGTCCCGAGAGATCCCTCAGAGTAATTCTCTGTCTTTCCTACGGTGTTCATGGTATTTTCCCGTGACCCGCGCCTGGATCTCGCGCGGCGGTCCTCGACACCAAGGGAGTTCTTTGAGCGCGCAGGAGTGGAAGGAACGGCTGGCCGGGCAGATTTCGGTTGATCTCGCGGACGAGATCGATCTGTTCGAGGGGCAGGTTGCGCTGCGGCGTCAAGGCAAGATGGAGGATCGGGTGTTCGCCGAAACCCGCCTGCGCCGCGGCGCCTACGGACAGCGCTACGACAACGGCCAACGCCACGATGGCGCGGCCACCCGCACGCTCACCTTTCCCAACCCCGACCTGACCAAGGGGCCCGAGACCCTCTGGGATGCGCCGGGGATGCTGCGCATCAAGATCCCGTACGGCGGCGTGACTCCGGATCAGCTCGATCTGATGGCCGACCTGGCCGAGGAGTACAGCGACGAGATCCTGCACGTCACGACGCGCCAGGACATCCAACTGCACTACATCCACATCGACGAGACCCCCACCATCATGCGCCGTTTGGCGGCGGTGGACATCACGACCCGTGAAGCCTGTGGGAACTCCGTGCGCAACATCACGGCCTGCCCGATCGCAGGCGTCTGTCGCACCGAGACCTTCGACGTGACCCCGTACGCCGACGCGATCACGCAGTTCCTGCTGGGCCACCCCGATTGCCAGGACTTCGGCCGCAAGTTCAAGCCGGCGTTCTCCGGGTGCGCCGGCGAGGCGTGTGGTCTGGTGCGCATGCACGACTTCGGCGGCATCGCCACGACTCGCGTGGTCGACGGCGTCGAGCAGCGTGGCTTCGAGGTCTACGTCGGCGGTGGGCTCGGGACGAGTCCCTACCAGGCCAAGCTCCTGTCGCAGTTCATGCCGGTCGAGGAGTTGCTCCCGACCGTGCAGGCGATCGCGCGGGTGTTCGCGCGTCTGGGCGAGAAGACCAACCGCAACCGCGCGCGCATCAAGTTCCTGGTCGCCAAGCTCGGCATCGAGGAGTTCACCCGCCTCGTCGAGGAAGAACGTCAAGCGCTGCCGCACGACGAGCGCTGGACGTCCTATCTGCCCGGCATCGCCCGATTCGACGAGGCACCGATCAAGCCTGCGGCTCCACTTGAGGTTGAAGGATCTGAGGCGTTTCGCCGTTGGGCGTCCACCAATGTCTACAACCAGAGCCAGGAAGGCTATGCAACCGCCACTGTCGCGCTGCCGCTCGGAGACCTCTCGTCCTGGCAGACACGCAGGCTGTCGGACATCGCCCGCAGGTTCGTGGGTGACGCGGTGCGGTTGACCGTCGAGCAGAACATCGTGCTGCGGTGGGTCAGCCAGGCAGACTTGCCTGCGCTCTATGAGCAACTCGCCGAGGTCGGCCTGGGCGAGCCCGGCGCCGGAACGATCCTCGACATCACGTCGTGTCCCGGCACCGATACGTGCAAGCTTGGCATCTCGTCCTCGCGCGGGTTGGCAGGCGAGCTCCGGGAACGACTGGCCGCGACGGCGTACGAGTTGGACGAGGCGGTTCGGGGCCTGCGCATCAAGGTGAGCGGCTGCTTCAACTCGTGTGGCCAGCACCACGTCGCCGACATCGGGTTCTTCGGCAACAGCCGCAAGATCGGCGGGCATGCGGTGCCGCACTTCCAGGTCGTCTTGGGCGGCCAGTGGCAGGACAACGCCGGGGCCTTCGGCCTTGCGATCGGGTCGATTCCGTCCAAGCGGATCCCCGAGGTCGTGGATCGCATCACGACCGGCTACGTCACCGATCGCGAGGCGGGCGAGAGCTTCCAGGAGTTCACGGCGCGCATCGGCAAGAAGGCGCTCGCCGAGATGCTGGCCGAGCTCAAGCCGGTTCCGGCCTATGAGGACGACGCCACGCTCTACAGCGATTGGGGCGATCCGCGCGAGTTCACGATGGGCGACCTGGGCATCGGCGAGTGCGCCGGTGAGGTCATCTCACGCACCGATCTGGAGCTTTCGATCGCCGAGAGCCTGTCGTTCGAGAGCCAGCTGGCGTTGGAGGAGGGCGACCTGGTGCGCGCGGACGAACGTGCCTACCAGGCGATGATCGCCGCGGCCCGCGGGGTGGTGGCGCTCGACCTGTTCATCCCGCCGATCCCGGACGACGAGGTCGTGCGCGAGTTTCGCGAGCGGTTCTTCGACACCGAGGTGTTCTTCGATCGATTTGCCCACGGCAAGTTCGCCCGTCCGTTGTTCAGCCGCCACGACGACGGGCCGATCTCGGGTGTGGACGCGGTGCGTGAGGTGGTCGAAGAGGCGCAGCTCTTCATCGACGCCTCGCACGCCTGCCAGATCCGCGTCCTCGAATCACGCGCGCAGGCGCAGGCGGTGCCGGCATGAGCCTGCAGCGCGTCTCGGTTGCGGTGCCCGTCCGCGACACCACGATTGACCCCGAGTCGGTCGTTCCGATGTTCCACGATTGGATTCGCACGGGCGCGGTTGAGGGCCTGCTCATCGACGTGGCGCGGTACGCCCACGTGCCGGACGGGCCGGGAATCGTCTTGATCGGCCACGAAGGCGACTACGCGCTCGACCTCGCCGAGGGCCGACCCTGGCTGCGCTACACCCTCAAGCGCGACAACGAGGGCTCCGCGCGGGAGCTTGTGGCCCGATCGCTGCGCCGACTCGCGCTCGCCACGGCCCGTGCCGCGGAGGCGGGTGTCGATGTCACCGAGGGCGAGATCACCGTCCGGATCTACGATCGTCTGCGGGCGCCGAACGACGACGTGTCGCGTGCCGCATTGACCCCCGAGATCATGGCCGCCATCGGGGACATCCACGGCGCCGTCATGCCCCCCGTCGGCCCGCTCTCGGATGATCCGCGTGAGCCGCTGGGATTTCGCGTGCGCGTGGCTGTGGCGAACCACCTCAACGGAGTGGCAGCGACGACTTCCTGAGCTGAGTACGGCCGGGAGCCATTGAATGACTGCTCATTCGATCACCGCATCGCCGCGTGCGCATCGGTCGGGACGAACGTCCCGAAACCTGGGCGGGACGTGGGGTTTCGTTGACTCACGACGGTGGCTGGTGGGTATACTGCGACCCGCTGCAGGGAGGGGTGACGCCTCGCCCTGCGTCCGTTTGTTCGTCAGGAGCTCGCCATCACGGAGGCCCGGGATTCCACCGACACGCCCGACGGGGCTGAACGTATGACGACGACCGCCGCGCCGACCCCGGTGCCGCTGCGCGCAAACCCCACCGAATTTGTGCTCGCGATCCTGGGATTCCTGGCGCTGCTCGTGGCCCTGCCGGTCGTGCCGCTCCTGGGCGGCCCCATCGGGGGCTGGGTGCTCGGTGCCGCGTTGTTTGCCGCAAGCTGGGCGTCGCAGCGATTCATCACGAAGATCTCCGAGGGCCTCGATGCCACGCAGGCTGTCGGCCTGACCGGGATCGCGTCGATCGGCCGGGCTGTCGTCGTCGTCATGATCCTGTTCGTCGTGGCCCTCAAGGTCGACGAGACCGCCGGCCTGGTCGCCGGTGGCGTGTTCGCGGCGGCGTTCACATTTGACCTGATGGGCCGCACGACGCTGTTCGCCATCCGTGAGAAGCGTCGCAAGATCGCGCGCGGGGACGGCGGCCAGTGAGCACTGCCGTCGGCACCGAACCGATTCCGAACCCCCCTGCAAAGCCGAGCAAGGCCAAGTATTGGGTCTACGGCGTTCTTGCGCTTCTGGCCGGGTGGGGCATCTTGGGGTACCTCGTCGCCAAGACGCCGGCCGGCGACGAAGAGTTCAAGCCGCAAAACGAGTTCGCGCTCAAGGAGTGGGTGCCGATCCACCTCGGCCCGATCGACATGTCGATCAACAAAGCCGTCATGTACCTGCTGCTCGCGTCGGCGATCAGCATCCTGTTCTGCGTGTTCGTGGTGCGCGGCGGCCTCAAGATGCGGCCGACGCGGGCGCAGAACGTCGTCGAGATCGCCTACGAGTTCGCCGAGGGACAGATCGCGAAGGCCACGCTCCCGCCCAAGGTGTTCCAGCGCTACTTCCCGTATGTGGCGACGCTGTTCATCTTCATCGCGGTCAGCAACCTGATCAGCTTCATCCCGTTGCCCGGCGGCGAGCACTCCACGATCGGGGGCATCCCCGACCTGGGGCTCTACGCGGCGACGGCCAACATCAACGTCACGCTCGCGCTGACGCTCTGCACGTTCCTGATCTACAACTACGAGGGCGTCAAGGCACACGGACCGGTGGGCTACCTCAAGACGTTCGTTCCGGGCGGTGACATCCACCCGCTCATGAAGGGCGTGGTGTTCGCGCTCGAATTGATGTCCAATGCCCTGCGCCTGGTGAGCCTGTCAGTGCGTCTGTTCGCCAACCTGTTGGCGGGGCACCTGCTCATCATCATGGCCGCCGGCTTCGCGATCCTGCTGGGAAGCTGGGTCGGCGCGGTGGCCATTCCATTCGGCTTGTTCTTCTACTTCTTTGAGTGGGTCCTGATCGCAGGGCTCCAGGCGTTCATCTTCGCGATGCTCAGCGGCATCTACATCGGTTTCGCCGTTGAGCAACCGCACTGACCAAACACGAAAGGCACGTACGTGGCACTTGAAGGCAACATCGTAGATGCGGCAAAGGCACTTGAGCTTGGCCTCGCCACCGGATTCGGCGCGATCGGACCTGGTGCCGGCGTCGGCTACCTCATGGGCAAGACCGTGGAGTCGGTGGCCCGCCAGCCCGAGCTTCGCGGCGAGATCATGGGCCTCATGTTCCTGGGTCTCGCGTTGACCGAGGCCATCACCTTCTACGCCCTGCTCATGGGCTTCGTCGCGTTCTTCCTGGTCTAGTTGATGACCGGTCTTCTGTCCAGCGTCCAGTTCCCGGCCAAGGAGAACCCGCTTCTGACGGCGAGTCCAGGGCTCATGATCTGGACGATCATCATGTTCTTCCTGACGCTCTGGATCCTCAAGAAGTACGTGTTCGGTCCGCTGGGTGCGTCCATCGAGAAGCGTCGCACCGCGATCCAGCAGAGCATCGAAGAGGCCGAGTCCAGTCGCGACGAGGCCGTCAAGCTGCTCGACGACTACAAGACGCAGCTCGCGGATGCCCGCAAGGAAGCCGACGAGCTTCGCGACCGCGGTCGACGTGACGGCGAGCGTGAGCGTACGTCGATCGTGAGCGCCGCCGAGGGGCAGCGCGAGCGGATCTTGGCCGACTCCCAGCAACAGGTCGACGCACAGGGTCGCGCCGCCATGGCATCGGTGCGCGACGATGTCGCCAGCATCGCGCTTGCCGCCGCCGAGAAGGTCACCCGCAAGTCGCTCAACGACGACGACCATCGTCGGCTGGTCGAGGACGCGCTCAGAGAACTCGACCTCGCGAAGGGCTCTGCGTAGGCGTGGGAGTTTCAGCCACTTATGCCGAGGCGCTCTACCAGGCCGCGGCAGACAAGGACGCGGTCGGGCAGGTCGCAGCCAACCTGGACGCCCTGGCCGAGGCGCTTGGTGCCGACTCCGATGTCGCGCGGGTCCTCAACAACCCCAAGGTCGACAGTCGCGCCAAGAAGGCCGCGCTCGGCGCGCTCGCTGACATGGCCAACCCGTTGACGATCAACCTGCTGCAGGTACTCGTCGATCGTGGGCGGCTGGAGGAGCTGCCGAGCGTCGCCGGGGCGTTCGCCGACCGGGTCGCGTCGGCCGAGGGTCGGCTGGCGGTCGAGGTCACGAGTGCGATTCCGCTCGTCGACGACCTTCGTGCCAAGGTCGTCGAGCGTATTCGTGAGCAGACCGGCAAGACCCCTGAGATCACCGAGCGCGTTGACCCCGACATCATCGGCGGTCTCGTGCTTCGCGTCGGCGGCGTGGTGACCGACGCATCCGTGCGCGGCCGTCTCGACGGCCTGCGCCGCACCATTACCGACGCATCCTGAACGACCCCAAAGCAAGGAACAGAGAACAGCCGATGGAGCTTCGTCCCGACGAGATCACAAAGGTCCTGCGCCAGCAGATCGAGCAGTACACCGACGCGATCGACACGCAGGAGGTGGGAACCGTGCTGCAGGTGGGTGACGGTATCGCCCGCGTCCACGGTCTCGAGAACTGCGTCGCGCTCGAGATGCTGGAGCTGCCGCACGGCGTCACCGGCCTCGCGTTGAACCTCGAAGAGGACAACGTGGGTGTGGTGCTGCTGGGCGAGGACACGCTCATCAAGGAAGGCGACCCGGTGCGTCGTACCGGCAAGGTCATCCAGGTGCCGGTGGGCGACGCCCTCGTCGGGCGCGTCGTCGACCCGCTTGGCAACCCGCTCGACGATCGCGGCCCCGTCGCCACCGACCAGTTCCGTCCGGTGGAGTTCAAGGCGCCGGGCGTCGTGCAGCGCCAGCCGGTCGCCGAGCCGCTCCAGACCGGCATCAAGGCGATCGACGCACTGATCCCGATCGGCCGCGGCCAGCGCGAGCTGATCATCGGTGACCGCCAGACCGGCAAGACCACGGTGGCGCTGGACGCGATCATCAACCAGAAGGGCACCGGCGTCATCTGCGTGTACATCGCCATCGGGCAGAAGGCCTCGACGGTTGCCCAGCTCGTGCAGCGTCTGCGCGACGCCGGGGCAATGGAGTACACGATCGTCGTGGCCGCGACGGCCGCCGACTCGGCCCCGCTCAAGTACCTGGCCCCGTACGCCGGGTGCGCCATGGCGGAGTACTTCACCTACAACGGCGGCCACGCGTTGTGTGTGTATGACGACCTGTCCAAGCAGGCCGACGCCTACCGTCAGCTGTCGCTGCTGCTGCGGCGCCCGCCGGGACGCGAGGCCTTCCCCGGCGACGTCTTCTACCTGCACTCACGTCTTTTGGAGCGTGCCTGCAAGCTCAGCGACGCGCTCGGCGGCGGCTCGTTGACGGCGCTGCCGATCATCGAGACCCAGGCCGGTGACGTTGCGGCGTACATCCCGACCAACGTCATCTCGATCACCGACGGGCAGATCTTCCTGGAGAGCAAGCTGTTCTTCCAGGGTGTACGCCCGGCCGTCAACGTCGGCATCTCGGTCAGTCGCGTGGGTGGCAACGCCCAGATCCGGGCGATGCGCAAGGTCTCGGGCCGCATGAAGTTGGAGCTGGCCCAGTACCGCGACCTCGAAGCGTTCTCGCAGTTCGGCTCGGAGCTGGACGCCGCCACGCAACGCGCGCTCGCCCGCGGGGCCCGGCAGGTCGCGACCCTCAACCAGCCGGCGTTCGCGCCGTGGCCGGTCGAGGAGCAGGTCGCCATCATCTTCGCGGCCAACCAGGGTCACCTGGACGCCGTCGCCCCGGCCGACGTGCCCCGGTTCAACGAGGATCTGCGTTCGGCGTTGCGCGACGAAGGCTCGATCTTCGCGGCGATTCGGGACTCAAAGGATCTGGCGGACGATGTCAACGCCAAACTGGAGGCCTTTCTGACGACGTTCGTGGCGCAGCGGGCGGGGACTCCCGCCGCCGTCGCGGCCCCCGTCGCCGAAGCCCCCGTTGAGGCGGCTGAGGAGATCGCAGCCTCGTAATGGCGTCCACTCGCGACATCAAGCGCCGCATCGAGTCGGTGCGCGGCACGCGCAAGATCACGCGTGCCATGGAGCTCGTGGCGTCGGCCAAGCTTCGCCGCGGCCAGGAGCGCATCGAGGCGGTGCGTCCGTATGCGCAATCGATGCGCAGGCTCATGGCCCAGGCTGCGCGCCAAAGCGGGAGCCTCAAAGGCATGCCGCTGCTCGAGGAGCGCCCCACGATCGCGCGTGGTGCGGTCGTGGTCGTCACCGGCGACCGTGGTCTGGCCGGAGCGTTCAACGTCAACATCCTGCGGCGCGGCCTGGCCATCGCCGACGAGCTGAAGGCCAACGGCGCGGATGAGGTCGTGTTCGTCGCCGTCGGCAAGAAGGGCATCGGCACGTTGCGCTTCCGCGGGCTGACCGTGGATCGCTCGTTTCAGGGGTTCTCGATCAACCCGACCTACGCCGATGCGCAGCAGGTCAGCGAGCACCTCGTCAAGAAGTTCACCGACGGCGATGTGGACCGCGTCGTGCTCGTCTACAACGCGTTCAAGTCGGTGCTCGAGCAGACGGTGACCGACGAAGATTTGTTGCCGATCCCTCGCCGCATCGTCGAGGACGAGGACGACATCGAGGACAATGAGTCGTCGCTCTCGAAGGCCCTTGCGTTCTTCGAGCCCGAGGCCAAGGACTTCCTCGAGAAGCTCCTGCCGACCTATCTCGACACCACGATCTACCGCGCGCTGCTGGAGAGCGCCGCGGCCGAACTCGCCGCCCGGCGCGCAGCGATGCGCAACGCCACCGACAACGCCGGTGAGCTCATCGACCAGTACACCCTTGCGATGAACCGCGCACGGCAGGCGGCGATCACCCAGGAGATCCTGGAAGTCATCGCCGGCGCCGACGCGCTCAAGTAGACCTTTCACACCACCACCCGACGGACGGAACACGAGACATGGCTTCGAACGGAACTACCGGCACGATCCTCGAGATCAAGGGCGTCGTACTCGACGTCCGCTTTCCCAACGAGCACCTGCCGGCGATCTACAACGCGCTCGAGATCACCCGCCCCGACGGGACGACGCTCGTGGCCGAGGTACAGCAGCACCTGGGCGACGACAAGGTGCGCGCCGTGGCACTCGACACGACCGACGGATTGTCCCGCGGCAGCGACGCGGTCGACACCGGCGGGCCGATCACGGTGCCGGTCGGACCGCAGACGCTCGGCCGCATCTTCAACGTCCTCGGGCAGACGATCGACGAAGGTGAGCCGATCACGACCGGTGACCGCTGGCCGATTCACCGCAAGGCTCCGGCGTTCGACCAGCTCGACCCGACCGAACAGATCTTCGAGACCGGCATCAAGGTCGTCGACCTGCTCGCCCCGTACGTCAAGGGTGGCAAGATCGGTCTGTTCGGAGGCGCCGGCGTCGGCAAGACCGTGCTGATCCAGGAGCTCATCAACAACCTGGCGAAGGAGCACGGCGGTCTGTCCGTGTTCGCCGGGGTGGGCGAGCGCACGCGTGAAGGCAACGACCTGTGGCGCGAGATGACCGAGTCCGGCGTCATCGAGAAGACCGCGCTCGTCTACGGCCAGATGAACGAGCCGCCTGGCGCGCGCCTGCGCGTCGCCTTGAGCGGACTGACCATGGCAGAGTACTTCCGTGACGAAGGTGGTCAGGACGTGCTGCTGTTCATCGACAACATCTTCCGGTTCGTCCAAGCGGGTTCCGAGGTGTCGGCGCTGCTCGGTCGTATGCCGAGCGCCGTGGGTTACCAGCCGACGTTGGCGTCAGAGATGGGCGACCTGCAGGAGCGCATCACCTCGACCCGCAAGGGCTCGGTCACGTCGGTGCAGGCCATCTACGTCCCGGCCGACGACCTGACCGACCCGGCCCCTGCGGCGAGCTTCGCCCACCTCGACGCGACGACCGTGCTCTCGCGGTCCATCGCCGAGAAGGGCATCTACCCGGCCGTCGACCCGCTCGACTCCAGCAGCCGCGCATTGTCGCGTCTCGTCGTCGGTGATGAGCACTACGAGACGGCCACGCGCGTTCAGGAGATCCTGCAGACGTACAAGGACCTGCAGGACATCATCGCGATCCTGGGTGTGGACGAGCTGACGGACGAGCAGAAGGTCACGGTCTCGCGTGCCCGCAAGATTGAGCGGTTCCTGTCGCAGCCGTTCTTCGTTGCCCAGCCGTTCACGGGCCGCGAGGGCAAGTACGTCAAGCTCGAGGACACGATCCGCGGGTTCAAGGAGATCGTCGAAGGCAAGCACGATGAGCTGCCCGAGAGTGCGTTCTATCTGGTCGGCGGCATCGACGAGGCGATCGCCCAGGCCGAAGAGATGGCGAAGGTTTCCTAACGTGGTTGCCGGAGCGAAACGATGAGCACTGGGATTCAAGCCGATCGCAAACGCCTCGGCGTCCGTCTCCTGACGCCCGAGGGTCCGGTGTTCGAGGGGGCGGCGTACATGGTGATCGCGCCGAGCGTCATGGGTGAGGTGGGCATCCTGCCGCGCCACGCGCCGCTGATCGCATTCCTCAAGACGGGGGAGACGCGGCTCAAGCTGATGGACGACACGGAGCGCGTGTTCGCCACGACCGAGGGCTATTTCTCGATCGAAGATGATCAGGTCTTGATCTTGGTCGAGCAGGCCGACGATGCCGCGAACATCGATCGCGCTCGGGCCGAGGCGGCGTTGCGCCAGGCTGAAGAGGACTTGGCGGCGGTCGGGGACGACGAGGTCACACGCGTCACCGCCGAAAGCGCCCGGCGTCGGGCCGAGAACCGTCTGCGTGTGGCCGACAAGAACGCCGGCCGTCCGACGAGTCCCGCCCCGCACTGATCCGGCGTTCTTGGCTCCAGCCGGCGGTGCGCTAGGAACCGCGCCGCGGGCCTTGGTACGAGCCCCGCGGGACGCACTTGGCCATGAGGTCGAAGATGAGCGCGAACTTGGTTGGAAGGAGAATGCGCTCGCTCCTGTCGGCTGAGTTCTGCCTGCGTGGGCGACACGACGCAAGCCATCGTGCTTGGGTGTACCAACGGCGCATGGTTCGCGGCGATGGGGCCATGGCCGGGCAGTCGCCGTGGCGGTCGCGAAGTTCCTGGATCACCTGACGCGGGTCGTCCCCGGCGGCAAAGCGCTGTTCGGCTTCGCGGCGCAGCTGAGGCCAGGAATACGAGCCAGGTTGGTCGCGATCTGCACCCGCGAACTGGAGCTGGCGGACGTGCGCCCGAAGCGCAGCCATCCGTCGCTCAGTCAGTGCTCCAGATGCGATCCACATGCCGGCGAGGCGCTGGGTAAACGCCGCACCGTTGTCCTTGCGCAGGAACCCATCATTCCCGTGCGCGTCGCAGAGCCAGACGGAGACCCCGTGGGTCATGTGGTGGACATCGCGAGAGCGGCTTCCGGTGTGACCGCAGATCGCACAGGGTACGTCTGCGCCCGCGGACCCAGGATCCTGCGTGGTGCTGCCGCCCCGGAGCGGCGACTCCGGCCGTTGCTCCCGTGGCGACGTGCTCGTGTGCGTAATGCGCGCCATTCACGGAGATGGTGCCTGATCAACCTGTTACAGCGCAGCACGCATTTGTGTCGCTTCTGTCACGTCTTCGCAACAATGTTCGTAACCATTGGCCGACGCGACCACGGTCAATTGGCCAAAGACCAGCTGATCCAGGGCATCGATGAGGATGAGCGAGTGCACACGTTGAGTCCGCTGATCGTCGCAGGTCGATGGGGCAGAGGTCGGGCAGGGCTGGTCGGGATACGTTGCGGAGATCAGTTGCGGGCCTGCGGTTGGGCGCGTCGGTGCGGGAGTCACGAACGAGTCGGCGGGCCACGATGGAGTCTGGTGTGCTCAGGTGGCGATGACCGCCTGTGAACGACGCCCAAGACCCGAATCGCGCGAAGGCAATTCACCGCGCCCCGCCGCAGACGCATGGCCGATTTCCGCGAGAAAAGTTCGGGAGCGTGCGCAATGATGACTGAGTGATTCCCGACCGCGAACAATGCATCAGGGCGTACCAGAGCCGCGACGCTCGGTTCGACGGGTGGTTCATCCTCGGTGTCAGGACGACCGGCATCTACTGTCGACCGAGCTGCCCGACCCCTGTCGCGCCCAAACCCGTCAACGTGCAGTTCTACGCGAGTTCCGCGGCCGCGCAACGCGCCGGATTCCGCGCGTGTAAGCGCTGCCGGCCCGATGCGTCGCCCGGATCGCCGGAGTGGAACACCCGCGCCGACATCGTTGGACGCGCGATGCGTCTGATCGCCGACGGCGAAGTGGACCGGCTTGGAGTCCCCGGTCTTGCGCGAACGCTTGCGGTATCCGAGCGGCACCTCAACCGGTTGCTCGTCGGCGAACTCGGTGCGAGCCCGCTCGCACTTGCCCGAGCCCAACGTGCCCAGACCGCCCGAATACTCATCGAGACGACCGGAATGCCGTTCGGTGAGGTCGCGCTGGCAGCGGGTTTCTCGAGCGTCCGGCAGTTCAACGACACGATCCGTGAGGTGTTCGCCGCGACCCCGGGCCAGCTCCGCAACGCCCGATCACGTGGCGTCCGCCGCAACGGAGCCAGCCCGATTGCGGTGCGGCTTCCGTTTCGTGCCCCGTACGACGCACGCGCACTGCTGCGTTTTCTGGGGGAGCGCGCGATTGCGGGCGTCGAGGCGTGGGATGGCGAGACGTATCGCCGGACGATGCGACTGCCCGGCGGGACCGGCGTCGTGGCATTGCGTGCCCAACCCGACCACATCGCCTGCGAACTCCGTCTGGAGTCGCTCGTTGACCTGCAGGCTGCGCTTCAACGAAGCCGCCGATTGCTGGACCTCGACGCTGATCCGGTGGCCATCGATGCGACGCTGGGCGCCGACGCGTACCTGGGGTCGCTGATCGCGCGCAACCCGGGTGTCCGTTCCCCGGGGATGGTCGACGGCACCGAGGCACTCGTGCGCGCTGTTGTCGGACAGCAGGTGTCAGTCGCCGGTGCGCGCACCGTGCTGGGGCGCATCACGTTGGCGCTCGGCACCACGCTTGCCGAACCCGTTGACGGGCTCGACCGCGTGTTTCCGTCGCCGGCCGACCTGGCCGAAGCCCCGGATGCCGTACTGCCGATGCCGCGCCCCCGCAAGGCCGCGTTGCGCGAGGCCTGCCGTCGCATCGCCACCGGTGACATCGCATTGGACGCCGGCACCGATCGCGAAGCGGTCCGCCGCGGGCTCGTGTCTGTGCCCGGCATCGGCCCGTGGACCGCCGAGTACGTCGCCATGCGCGCGCTCGGGGATCCGGACGCGTTCCCCGCAACGGACCTGGGTGTCCGGAACGCGCTCGGGCGGCTGGGCGTCACCGTGACGCCTCGCCAGATCGCCGGCATCGCCGAGGCATGGCGACCGTGGCGGGCGTACGCCACCCATCACCTGTGGAACTCACTGGGAGACAATTGAAATGTTGCACCGAACGACCATCACCACCCCGGTTGGCGATCTGCGGGTCGTCGCCTCGGACGCGGGAATCCGCGAGATCCGGATGCCATTGCCCGACCGCAGCATTCCCATGCGGGCAGAGGAGAGCCCTGACCACCCGATCCTCAGGGACACCCACCGGCAGATGGGCGAGTACTTTCGCGGCGAACGTCGCACATTCGACCTGCCCCTTGACGTCGAGGGCACGGACTTCCAGTTGGCGGTCTGGGGTGCCCTCGTGGACATTCCGTACGGGGCGACCGAGAGTTACGGTGAACTCGCCGAACGGGTGGGCCGGCCGGGTGCGGCGCGCGCGGTCGGTGGCGCCAACGCCCGCAATCCGGTGCCGATCGTGGTCCCCTGCCACCGCGTGATCGGGGCGGACGGGACCATGGTCGGCTACGCAGGTCCGTCCGAGGACGGAATCGCGATCAAGCGCTGGTTGATCCGGCATGAGTTGGGGAGCACGAGCGCGTAAGACCCGACACGATCGATCGTGGTAGTCGGGAGAGCACGTATTTGTGCAACCGACCCCTGGGGGAATGTATGCGTCGCAGGATCTTGGCGCTGGTGGGCATCACCGCCGCGCTGTCACTCACGGTTACCGGAAGCCTGCTCGCCGACGGTGGCAAGGGCAAGAAGAAGGCCCCGAAGGCGGCCACGACCATCACGGTGCCAGGGAATGCGGTCTTTCCCGAAGGCATCGCCGCCAAGGGTGAGTGGATCTACACCGGCAGCTCGCGTGACGGAACCATCTTCCGTGCGCCGCGGCGGGGGACGGCCGCGGTACAGCTTGCGCCCCCCGGCGTCGATGGGCGCACTGCTGCGCTCGGCATGAAGATCGACAAGAACGGTCACCTGCTGGTGGCCGGTGGCGCGACCGGCAAGGTCTTCGTCCTGGATCGCGAGACCGGCGCAACGCTCGGCGTGTTCGCCAATACCGGCGTCTACGCGCCCGGCGGGCCGACGTTCCTCAACGACCTCGCGATCGCGAAGAACGGCGACGCATACGTCACCGACTCGTTCGCCGCGGTCATCTACCGCATCCCGGCGGCCGCGCTGGCCGCCCCCACCACGACCGGCGTCCTTGAGGGGTGGCTCACGCTCGCCGGCACCCCGATCGTCTACCAGAACGGGTTCAACCTCAACGGCATCGTCGCCAGGAAGAAGTACCTGCTGACGGTGCAGACCAACACCGGCAAGCTGTTTCGCATCAAGATCAAGACCAAGCGGATCGCCGAGATCACCGTCCGGGGCACCAACCTGACCGGGGGCGATGGGCTCATCCTGGACGATGAGCGGCTCTACGTCGTCCACACGGGTGTCGTCGACATCTTGAAGCTCAAGCACTCGCTCAGGTCGGCCAAGCTCCGCACGACGATCACAGATCCGTCGTTCGACTCGCCGACCACCGCGGCCCTGCACAAGGGGCGCTTGTACGTCGTCAACTCGCAGTTCGGCAGGCCCAGCAGTGGTGTGTACGCGGCAGGAGCGCCGTTCACGATCTCGGTGCTCAAGCCGAACGGCAAGCATTAGCGAATGCTCTCGGCTGGGTGCGGGGTCCGGTACGCGGCCCCGCACCGAGCCACCTCGATAGGCTGCGCGGCCGATGGTGCCGCTCTCAATCCTTGATCTGACCCCCGTTCCATCCGGTTCATCTCCGGCGGAAGCGATCCACAACACGCTCGACTTGGCGCGCCACGCCGATCGCTGGGGCTACAGTCGCTACTGGGTCGCCGAGCACCACAACACGCCTGGCATGGCGTGCCCGGCACCGCAGATCATGATCGGCCACATCGCGGCGGCCACCGAGCGCATCCGTGTGGGCTCGGGCGGGGTCATGCTGCCCAACCACAGCGCCCTGCACGTGGCCGAGGAGTTCCGACTCCTCGAGGCGCTCCACCCCGGGCGGATCGATCTTGGCATCGGTAGGGCGCCCGGCACCGATGGCGTCACCGCGTTCGCGTTGCGGAGGGCGCAGGTCGACGGCGACGGGTTTCCCAATCAGCTTGCAGAGTTGTTCGCGTTCGCCGGGGGTGGCTTCGCCGACGATCACCCGTTTCGCACCGTCTCGGCGGAGCCTGGCGAAGTGGACCTGCCGCCGGTGTGGATCCTCGGATCGAGTGACTTCGGCGCGCAGGTCGCCGCGGCGTATGGACTGCGCTTTGCGTTTGCACGTCATCTCAACCCGCGCGGGGCGGCGGATGCCGTGCGGCTCTATCGCGAACGCTTTCAGCCGTCACCGGCAGTGACCGAACCATGCGCGATCGTGACGGTTTCGGCGATCGCCGCCGAGACGTCGGACCGCGCCGAGCAGTTGGCCCTGTCACTGGGACTCGGTGTCGTGCGGATGCGGCAGGGGCGCCCCGGCAAGCTTCCGACGCCGCAGGAGGCCGCAGATCACGATTGGACCGAGGCCGAGCAGGACCAGCTGCGCCGCTACCTGCGCGCGCAGATCCTCGGGACCGCCACCGAGGTGCGGGATCAGATCGCCGCGCTGGTGGAGGAGACCGGCGCCGACGAGATCATGGTGATGACGTCCGTGCACGATCATGCTGAGCGGCTGCGGTCGTATGAGCTGATCGCCCAGGCGTGCGGCGTGCAGGCCGCATCCGTCGCGCTGCGCTGATCAGATTCCGACGATGGCGGTCAAGAGACCCTGCAGCCGGATGGTGCGCCCGTCTGCGGACCCGGCAAGCCGGTCCATCCACGTCGTGACCTCCACGACGTCCAGTTCGGCGGCGGTCATGAACAGCACCTGCTCGATGTCGATCCAATCCTTGCGCCGGTCAAAGACGGCTTTGCACACCAGCAGGTGCTCTGCGGCGAGGATCGGTATCCGCGTGTCGCCGAACGGCACCATTCGCCGCGACGCCTGACACGCATCGTGGAACGGGTCGTATGAGAAGAACAGGTCGAGTGGCGTGCGGCCCCACCGCACACGGGCCTGGCCGTCACGTCGTGCCAGCTCAAGGGTGGTACGACGTTCCAGATCGACGCCGAGGGCCGTCAGGGTGTCGAGCGTGCGCCCGGCCCGCCGGGGAGGCACGAAGACGTTGAGATCGACATCGATCGTGGCCCTGGGTTCGGCGTAGTAGGCAAGCGCGAGGGCGCCGCCGAAGGCATGGGCGATCGAGACGCCCTCGAGCGCGCGGTGCACGAGCACGATCTTCTCGTCGAGTCCGGGCTCAGCCATCACGTGCGCGCCGAAGCGATCCTGGGGAAGGCCTTGCCGCGTCGTCGCCGACCCGGTGGCAGCCGGTCAGTCAGGCGCAGGAGATCTCTGAGTGCATCACCCCGCTGACGGAGCGTTGCACCGAACCAATCCGCCAGCGGCGGCAGGCTGTCAGGCAAGGACGCCGATGCCTCGGCCAGCTCGCGCGCGAGTGCTCCCGCGAGCGCTGGGGGGAGGATGCGCCCGGTATGAAGATCGGCCAGCAGATGATGCGCCAGCCGCACGGTTTCACGGCTGTCGCGGAGCGCGCCGACGGCGAGCGCCTTGGCCTCGATGCGTCCTCGGTCGAACGGCCGTGTGGCTCGGGTCTCGGCCAGGTCGAGTACGGCATCTGTGAGCGTGCGGAACGTTGCCAGCGTGCGTGCACGCGGCCCGTCCGGGGTCGACACGCTCTCCCGGATCTCGAAGCGCCCATCCCGCCGGATGACGATAAACGCCATAGTGGGCATATTACCACTACATGGTGGATATCCCCCGCAGCGCACACGACGAGCGCGGGACACGGGAGCCCCCGGTGCGCGCGATAGATTTCGGACTGTGAGCGCTGCCGGGCACCAACGAACCAAGGGGCGCCGTTCGCTGACACGTGCCGCGGTGTGCGCGGTCCTGGTGGCCGGTGCGGCGACTGCCGCACCCGCAGTCGAACCCACCGGGCAACCCGGTGACCTGCTGCCGGACCTTGTCCAGGAATCGCCGAAGGACATCGGCGTCATCAGGGTCAACGGAAGGGATCTGCTCGGATTTCGGTCCGCGGTGCACAATGCGGGCGATGGTCCGCTCACCATCGTGGCACGGCGACCCAACGCGCGCGTCCGCGACATGACTGCCGACCAGGTGGTGCTGCGAGCGGATGGCACGACGCGCAGAATCGGTGGCGTCGGGTTCCTGCGCTATGTCCGTTCAGCGGACCATTCGCACTGGCACCTCCTGCCGTTCGAGCGCTACGAGCTTCGCCGGGATGGTTCCGGCGTCGCGCTCATCCGCGATCGTAAGAGCGGGTTCTGCCTGGGCGATCGCTACCGTGCCGAGCCACGACCTGCCGGCACGGTTGACGCGCCGGCGTATCTGACCCGATGTGGGTTCGCCAACCCGGCACGGCTCAGCCTGACCGAAGGCATCTCGGTCGGATGGGGCGACGACTACGCGGCGTATCTGGACAGCCAGCACATTGACGTCACGACCGTCCCTGCGGGTCGCTACCTCCTGGTGCACACAGTCAACGCGCGCGGGCGGATTCTGGAGCGAGATCGGTCCAACAATGTCGCGAGCCGCCGTATCGAACTGCGCGGCCTCCGCGGTCGGGTCAGCGTGCGGGTGCTGCCCGCGTCACCGTAAGGACCAGAAGACCCAGTCGGTCGGGTGCCGGGTGTTCGCGTTCATGTGGCAACCGGCGCATCCTGATTGCGGCAGGCCGACCTTGGCGAAGGCGGCCTCGCCCGTGGCGCGGGTGTATTCGGTGTACCGCCAGCCACCGGTGTTCGATCCACCGGCACCGGTCTTCTCCATGAGTGCGATCAACGTCACCTCGCCACCCTGCGTGCCTTGCTTGACGATGACGGTGCCGTCGGGATCCGGAAACCGCTGGGTGGCACCGTCGACGAGGGCATCGCGTTGAGGGCTCGCCCAGACCCGTTTGGTGCCGCCGTGTGCCGCCTCCACACCCGACCGCAGCGATGCCGAGAATGAGCATTGGCGAGAGCGCCTGCAGCGCTCGAGTGGTGTGTGACACGACCGCCTCGATTGCGATCAGGTGGTTGGCGTCGCGCGCGCCGGTTGCGGGGTCGCCGCATCGGCGCTGTCGCGACGCAGGATCGTGAGTCCAAGGAGCGGAAAGATCAACACCGACAAGAGGCCCGCTGCCAGGAGCGCCGCCGCCGAGGCCGGTGAGATCGCGCCGATCTCCAGTCCGATTGCGGTCGCAGCGACGATGAACGGCAGCGACGTCGCCTGAAAGACACCGGCGACGACGACGTGACGCCGGTCGATCGTGGTGCGATAGACCAGGGCCGGGATACCGCGCACCGCGAGCAGCGCGATCAGGAAGATGGGGATCATGGCCACGGCGGACGCGCTCGCGAACAGCGCATCCAGGTCAAATCGCACACCGCTCGAGACGAAGAACACCGGAATGAAAATACCGTACCCGGCACCGTCGAGCTTGACGTGCAGCTGCGGATGGGTGCGCATCGTGTCACGGTCCAGGATGGCCAGGATGAACCCGGCGGCGAACGCGCCCAGGATCACTTCGAGTCCGAGCCGGCTCGCGAGCGCCACCAACCCGATGAGCAGCAGAAACGCGCCGCGAACACGGATCTGGGCAGTGGTGTCCTGCAGGCGCACGAGCAGGTGCGAGATGCGCCCCACATGTTCGACACCCGCGATGACGAGGCCCGCCACGATGAGCGCCGCCGCGAAGATCCCGAGGATGACGAGCTGCGCACCGACCCCGGCGCCGTCGCGCGAGAAGAAGATCGACAGCAGAATGATCGCCCCGAAGTCGGCGATGGATGCGGCGGCGATGACGAGTTGGCCGAACTGCGACGTGCTCTCGCCGGCGTCCTTCAACACCGGCACGATCACGCCGAGCGACGTCGCGGTCAAGATGATCGCGACCAGCAGAGGGCGGTCGACCAGGCCCAGGCCTGACAGCAGGTAGCCCACGCCGAGCGCGATCACGACCGACACGCCGAATCCGATCGCCGTCAGCCGCAACACGCGGCCACGCAGTTGCTCCGGATCGATCTCGAGACCTGCCAGGAACAACAGGAACGCAAGGCCGACGGTGGCGAGGATCGCGACGGGTTCGTTGATCTCGACCCAACCCAGGCCCGACGGGCCCACGACGATGCCCGCGATGATCTCGAGCACGACCGCGGGCAGTCGCAGCTTGGGCGCCAGTCCCAGCACGAGGGGCGCACCGAACGCGATCACGACCACGATCAGCAGGTCGGTGAATCCTGATTCAGGCATGGGGATCTGCGGCGTCGAGGGCCGATGCGGCCGCCGTGTCCAAAATCCAAGTGGTGGCGTCGGGCGTCAGCAGGCTTGCGGGAACGCGTGGATCGGGGTCGGCCATCGCGGCGACCACCGCACCGGCTTTGCCGATCCCGGTGGCGAGGACGATGCGTGCGCGGGCCGCGTTGAGCACCGCCATCGTCAGGGTGACGCGCACCGGCGGCGGTTTGGGAGCATCTTCGACGACGGCGCAGATCCGTGCGGCGGCGCTGAGCGCACGGGATCCGGGAAAAAGCGACGCGGTGTGACCGTCCTCGCCCAGGCCGAGCACCGCGATGTCGAGCATGGGGAGCCCCGTGGGTCCGGGCGGCAGCACGGAATGAAGCTCGTCGGCGTAGGCGTCGCATGCGCCACGAGGTCCGAGCTCGGTCGGTATCGCGTGAACCTGCGTCGCCGGGATGTGCGCCTGGTCCACAAGTGCCTCACGCACCATCCGTGCGTTGGCGTCGTCGCTGTCCAGATCCACCATTCGCTCATCGCCGAACCAGAGGTGAACCCCGGTCCAGTCGGCGCGAAGCGCGGCGAGCAGCTCGTACGCGCGCCGAGGTGTCGTGCCTCCCGCGAGGGCGACGTGCACCGTGTCGGTCTCACGAAGTCGGGCGTCGAGCAGCTCGTCCACGAGGGTCGCAGCCGCCTGCGCGGCGTGCTCGGCGTCGGGCGTGAGGAGCAGGCGCGTCATGGGGGATCTCCCAGCGTCGGTGTGGCCTTGAACGAGCACGTTGCCGTCACCCACATTCTCGCGCGCTGAGCGCACGACTGCGTCAGGGATATTGGCAGCGCCTCAGTTCACCGACGTGGAACGCGTTGCCAAGACACATTACCGTCCGCTGAGCGCAGCTACCTGCGTGCGCGATAGCGGGCGAGCAGGAACCCATCCTCCTCGAGCAACGTACGCAGTTCGAGTTCAACGGATCCGGGCAGGTCGGGACCCGACAGGATGCGTTTGGCATCGCCGCTGGCAAGACGCGGCGAGATGGTCAGGCAGACCTCGTCGATCAGATCCGCTTCTGCCAGCGCCCCGTTGAGGCTCGGCCCGCCCTCTCCCAGGACGTGGTCGGCACCCAACTCGCCCAGGGCGATCAGCGCGGCGGGCAGGTCGACGGTGCCCCTGCCGACCGCGATGACATCACACAACGACCGTGCGGCCGCGAGCGCTCCCGCAGGCGCATCGGTGCTGGTCACGACAATGGTGCGTTCGGCGGCTTCGCGGAAGAGGGGAAGCTCCCAGTCCAGGTCCAGGCGTCGACTGACAACGGCGATGCGGGGGGCGTCGGTCTGCCCCCGTGCGCGTCGCGCCTTCAAATCGTCGTCACCGACGACGGCCGGCTTGTAGTGCTCGGTGCGGACGGTGCCGGCGGCGACCAGCACCACGTCAGCCAGCGAGCGCAGGAGTCGGTAGACGATGCGATCCGGCGGACCGCTCAGCGGGCCGGACACGCCGCCGATGGCGGTGGCCCCGTCGACGCTCGCGACCATGTTGATCCGGACGCCGGGACGGCCGGAGGCGGTGGGCATGTCAGCGTACGCGGTTGCTGGATCGACCTGATCGACGGATGTGGGGAAGAGCTGCCGCACGCCCGCTACATTGCCAGCAACGCACGTCGCTCGCGAAACCAGTCCAGCGCGAAGGTGCGCTGATCGTGCGCGTCGAGCAGCGAGTTGAGTGGCAGCATGGCGCCGTGGAATGCGGTCGCGTTCCACAGTTCGCTGGGCGGCACCCGGTCGAAGCTCCATGGCACGACGTACAGGTACGGCTCGGGATGGGCGGCGTCGCCAGGGGACACCCCGTACCCCGCGCGGCGGCCCGCATCCTCCGGCAGGCACTCGAATGCCGCGTCGAAATGTTCGGCCCACAGTTGTACGCGACTGGCGTCGGACGACTCCGGGTCGGCGCGCAACTGTTCGAGCACGGAATACGCGAATCCGTACCAATCGCCGAGCCACACCGACGAGGCCGGGTCAATGTCGAGTTGCGCGTCCAGATCGCCGGTCGCCGGTACGTCGAACGACGCGGCCCACTCCAGATCGGGTGGCGTTCCCAACACCAGTGCAGCTGCATCAGCCAGGCTCGTGATGGGTACGGCGGTCGCGGCTGCGCCGATCTGCCGCACGAGCCACGTCCCGGCGACCCGCACCTGCTCGTCCGCGCCGAAGAACGGTGTGCCGAAGCCTCCGAGCGTCCAGCGCAATGCGATCTTGCCGTTGGCACGCCGTCGCGCGGGCGATACGACATAGACGGCCAGGCGATGCAGGGCCACGCGCGTGTCAGTCAGCGTGGACGGTGGTGGGCTGAGCGGCCGGTATGCCCCCAACCACCGATCGGCGGCCCAGTCGGCCAGCTCGGGGAAGTCCCGCAGCCAGCGGTCCCAGGTCAGCGCCGCAGCCGTGGTCGGCCCCACGACCGGTTGCTCGGCCCCGGCGGGGTCGGTCGGGTCGTCGGCAAACCACGTGTCGTCGTCGTTGGTCGGAGGAGAAGGTTCCAGCACACGAGCATCGAAGCGCCCGGTCACCAGGCGCTGCGCCTCGTTGCGCGGGTCGCGCGCGCCGAGTGCTTCGGGCGTGGGATGTGCGAGGGCAGTCGTCGTGTTCACGCTCCTTCGGTGCCGCGACCGGCGCCTGGTGTGACGCGGTAACGGATCGGCGTCTGCGGTCACTGTAGTCCACCCGATGCGTCTGGAGGCGAACAACGAGCACAGCTGAGACGACCCGCACCGAGCACTGGTGGCCGTCGCGTGCGGTCAGGACGACGAGATCGGGTCCCTCAACGAGATCACGCCCACCGCGCTGCCTCGCGGCGTCGAGCGACTGGAGGCCGGTGCGGTGGTCACTCCGCTGGCGGCCGGGATTGCGCTCGCCATCGACGTTCCCACCGTTGGACCGACGTCGACGAACCGGCTCAAAATGGCCAATTGGCACTCGCGGTGAGTGCCAATTGGCCGTCGTGCGCGTGGAGGGTTACTGCTGGGCCAGGGCCTGCACGACCTGCACACGGCTCGCGCGGCGGGCCGGGCCGGTGGCGGCGATGACGGCGGCGATCACTGCGACCAGCGTGATCGCGATGAGCGAGCCGATCGGCAGTGACAGCGACACGTCGTAGTCCGACAGCGCGCGGGTGACGAGGGCAGCCAGTCCGACGCCGACCGGCAGCCCGACGGCGGCACCGATGAGGGCGACCACGACGCTCTCGTGGCGGACCATCCGTCGCAGCTGACGGCGCGAGGCGCCCAGTGCCCGGAGGGTGCCCAGCTCCCGCGTGCGCTCCATCACCGACAGCGCCAGCGTGTTGACCATGCCGAGCAGTGCGATCGCGACCGAGAGACCGAGCAGCACGTAGAGCAGGTTGAGCAGCTGATCAATTCCGGATGCGCGGTCCGTGACCCAGGCGTCCTTGGTCAGCAGCTTGGCGTCCGGGTGATCGGCGAGCGCGGCGGTGATTGCGGCTGTGCCCGTCGCAGCGGAGCCGGCGACCTTCGCCAGTGTGATCGCGTCGGCCGGTCGATTGAAGCTTCCGTCGAATGTCGACTGGCTGATCACGACGGGACCCAGGATCGAGTCGAACCGTGACGGCTTGTACACGCCGGCAACGGTGAGCGCGACGGCCGTTCCATCGGGCGTCTGGACGCTCATGTGGCTTCCGATGGTGACGTTGGCGTCCTTGGCGAACGTGTCCGACACGACCGCTTGACCCGTGGTGAGCTTGGTGAGCGTCGATGTCGAACCGGTGGCCCAGTTGACGTTGACGACACCGGTGATCGTGGCGGGATCGACACCACTGACGGTGACCTCGCCCGTGGACGCGGCCGCCTGCTCCTGGCGGATGCTGGATGCAACGGTGACGCCCGGGGCGGCTGCGACGGCCGTGCCGACCTCGGTCGGGACCGTGGTGAAGCCGTCGCTCGACGAGACGACGTGGGTTGCGGAAACCTGCCCGGCGATCGCGTTGCGATCACTCTGGCGCAGGCCCTGCCCCAGGGATGCGACGCATGCGATGAGCGCGAGGCCAACCATCAGGGCGGCCGAGGTGGCTGCCGTCCGGCCGGGGTTGCGCATGGCGTTGTCGCGGCCGAGCTTGCCCGCCTCACCGAAGAAGCGCGCGCTGGGGGCACCGACGACACGGGTGATCGGGCCGATCAGTCGCGGCAACACGAGGCCGACGCCGATGAACATCACGACGAGCGCAGCGGCCAGCGCCAAGAACCGTGCCTTGGTGTCGATTCCGTCCATCAGGAGGGCGACACACGAGACGGCAAGTCCGGTTGCGACTGCAGCTGCTCCTGCGATCACCGTGTGCCGACGTGCCCCGCCGCTCGGCTGCGGCAGGCCTTCACGGACCGCTGCCGTTGGCGCGATACGCGTTGCGCGGATCGCCGGGACCAGGCTGGCGACGACGGTGACGAGCGTGCCGACTACGAGCGACCAGACGACGGTGCGGGTCGCGATGACCATGCTCGTCTGCGGCAGGTCGAGCCCGGTGGCGGCAAACAGTGCGTTGAGACCCTTGGCCAGGCCGATACCTGCGCCGAGCCCGATGATCGAGGCGACGAACCCCAGGATGGTGCCCTCGGCCACAACGGACCGGCGAATCTGCTTGCCGGACGCGCCGATGAGCCGCAGGGTCGCAAGTTCACGCGTGCGTTGCGCGACGGTGATCGAGAGTGTGTTGAAGATGACGAATGCGCCGACGAACAGCGCGATGCCCGCGAACGCCAGCAGGAACTGCTGGATGAAGCCCAAGCCCTTGTCGATGTCCTTGAGCTGTGCTTTCTGCTCCTGGTCACGCGTCAGGACCTGCGCGGTCGCCGGCAGGATCGGCGCAATGTTCTTGATGAGCGCCTCCGGGCTGACACCGGGTTGCGCCGTCACGGCGATCTGGTCCAGGCGTCCGTTCAGCCCGACGACCCTCTGTGCGGTCGGCAGGTCGAACGCGGCGACGGTTGCGCCGCCGATGCTCGAGGAGTTGCCGATGGTCGCGGTACCGACGACGGTGAACGTCCCGGCGGTCGCCTGGCCGGCGATCCGGATACGCTGACCGAGCATGTACTTGAGATCCTTGGCGCTCGCGACGTCGAGGACGACCTCGTTCGCGCCGGAGGCCCAGCGGCCGGTTGACAGACGCAACGGGCTGAACGCCGCGTCGGTCGGTGCGAACCCGAGTGCGAGTGAGGGGTTGCCGTTGGTGTCGACGAGCTTGCCGTTGTGGTCGGTCAGCCGCGCTCCGTAGTCGGACGAGATTCCGCCGCCCGCGGTCTTGACGCCGAGGGTCGTGCGGACCCGCTGCAGGAGTGCTTGGGGAATGGTGGCGTCCCCGTTTTGCGAGTTCTCGACGATCGGCTTGCCCGACACGATGGCGTCGCTGCCTTCGGTGGCGGTCTTGTAGATGCCGCTGAACGCGGCGTGGATGGTGTCGGTCAGGACGAAGCTTCCCGCGATCATCGCGACGCCCAGGACGACGGCGAATGCCACCATCGCGGAGCGAAGCTTGCGGGTCGCGAGGCCGCGGAGTGCGATCGACATCATCGGCCCGTCACCTCCGCCAGGGTCGCGATGACGCTGTCGCGGCTCGGGCTGTTGAGTGTGGTCACGATCTGGCCGTCGGCCAGAAACAGGACGCGGTCGGCGATGGCGGCGGCACGCGGATCGTGGGTCACCATGACCGTTGTCTGGCGATCGCGCTCGACGGCCTCGCGAATGAGCTCGAGGACCTGGGTGCCGGAGTGCGTGTCCAGGTTGCCGGTCGGCTCGTCCGCGAACAGCACGGTCGGCCGGCCGACGAGCGCCCGGGCGATGGCGACGCGCTGCTGCTGGCCGCCGGAGAGCTCGGACGGACGGTGACCCAAACGGTCGCCGAGTCCGACGCGCTCGACAAGGCTGTCGAACCAGACGGTGTCAACCTTTCGTCCCGCGATGCGTGCGGGAAGCAGGATGTTCTCGTTCGCGCTCAGCATCGGCAGCAGGTTGAACGACTGGAAGATGAAGCCCACGTGCCGGCGCCGGATTTCGGTCAGGCGGTCGTCGTTGAGGGTGCTGATTTCGTCGTCGCCGATCCACGCCTGCCCGCTGGTGGGCCGGTCAAGGCCGGCCAGGATGTGCATCAGCGTGGATTTGCCCGAGCCGGACGGGCCCATGACTGCGACGAGCTCGCCGTGATCGATGGTCAACGAGACGCCGTCGAGTGCATGGACGGCGACGTCACCGGTGCCGTAGGTCTTGATGAGGTCGCGGCCGGCCAGCACCGCGCCGTGCACCTGGGTGGGAAGCGACGCCTCGTCCCTCGTGAGTGTTGCGGAGCTCATGCGGTGTTCCTTTCGAGAGGTTGCGAACTGCATGGGTCGAAGGTACGAGCCGCCCCGTGGTGGGGCGTCGGCCGTTGCACTGATTGCACGGTCATCCGTGCGGATGACATTCCGGGCGTGCGGATCGTCCTGACGGCCGATTGGGTCGCGCCGGACGAGCGACTACCCTTGTTTCATGCGCAACCGACTCCCACAGTTCGTCACACGCTGGTGGTCTGTCGGGCTGGCGACCCTCCTGGCCGTTCTCGTGTTGCTCGAGATCGTGGGCGGCGATCGCCGTGGTGCGGGCGTGGCGTTCGTCCTTGCGGCGATCGCGATGCTCGCCGCCGCGCGCTGGTATCCGCTCCAGGCGGCGTTCGCGGCGCTCGGGAGCTTTCTCGTGGGCGCCGTCGTCGCGCCGGGATCGCTGTTCCACGTCAGTACCGGCGGCGCCGTCGCCTTGGTGGCGTGCTGTGTCTTCGGCTCACTCACCGAGCAGCGCGACCGGCTGATCGGTCTGGCGGGCGCGCTCGGTGTCCTGGTCGTCGTTGTCCTGCGTACGCCGGGCGACGTGATCAGGTCTGAGCAGGATTCGCGGGTGAGCGTGCTGATCTCCAACACGATCCTCTTCACGATCGGGTGGGGTGCCACATGGGTGGTGGCGAGCCGCACCCGGACCGCCCGCGAACTCCGCCTTCAAACGGCACGTTTGGAAGGGGAGCGGGATGCCGCGGCGCGCGAGGCGGTCGCAGAGGAACGGGCCCGAATCGCACGGGAGCTCCACGATGTGGTTGCGCACAGCGTCAGCGTGATGACCGTGCAGGCGGGCGGGGTGCGCCGGCTCTTGGCGCCTGATCAGACGCGCGAGCGGGACGCGCTGGCCGCGATCGAGGAGACCGGTCGCCGGGCGCTTACCGAGATGCGCCGCATGGTCAGCGTGATGCGCAGCGATGGCGAGTCGGCGGCGCTGGAGCCCCAGCCTGGGATCGCGACGCTCACACGACTCGTGGATGAGATCCGCGAAGCGGGCCTGGCGGTGACCCTCAACCTGGAGGGTGAGACGACTCAACTTCCGCCGGGGGTGGACCTGAGCATCTACCGGATCGTGCAGGAAGCGCTCACCAACGTGTTGAAGCACGCCGGCCCGGCGCACGCAAGGGTCGACGTCCGGGTCCGCGACAGCGGCGTCGAGCTGGTGGTCGAGGACGACGGCGCCGGCCTGAGCCGCGCCAACGGCGGCGGCCACGGGCTGATCGGGATGCGCGAGCGGGTTGCGGTCTACGGTGGGGATCTCGAGACCGGCCCGCGCGAGGGCGGCGGGTTTCGCATCCATGCGCGGCTGCCGGTCGACTCCATCAATCCTGCGGTCGGGTCGTGAGCATCAGCGTCGTGATCGCCGACGATCAGGCACTCGTGCGTGCGGGGTTTCACATGATTCTGGACGCCGAGCCCGGCATCGATGTGGTGGGCCAGGCCACCGATGGCGTCGAGGCTGTGGCGATGGTCCGCAAGGTCAGGCCGGATGTCGCCCTGATGGACATCCGGATGCCGAACATGGATGGACTTGCCGCCACCCGCGAGATCCTCGCTGACCCCGACAGTCCGACCAGGGTGATCGTGTTGACCACGTTCGATCTGGACGACTACATCTACGAGGCACTGCGGGTGGGGGCGAGCGGCTTCTTGCTCAAGGACACCCCGCCCGAGCAGTTGGTCGACGCGATCCGGATCGTGGCCGGTGGCGAGGCCCTGCTGTCACCGTCGGTCACGAGTCGCGTGATCGCAGAGTTTGCGGGACGCCCGGACTCCCGACCGGCGCCGCCGCCTGGCTACGCGGACCTGACTGAACGTGAGCGCGAAGTGCTCGAACTCATGGCCCGGGGCATGTCCAACGCCGAGATCGCAGCGCATCTGGTGGTGAGCGAGACGACCATCAAGACCCACGTCGCACGCGTGCTCGGCAAATTGCACTTGCGTGACCGGGTGCAGGCGGTTGTCCTGGCATATGAGTCGGGTCTGGTGCAACCAGGCGCAGGGTAAGCTCCGGAGGACCTGCCGCTGGGTGCGGCGGCGATCTGGGGAGATGCCCATGACCCATCCGGTACACCTGACGCCGTTGACGCCGCTTGCGTTCATGGAGCGCGCGGCCGACGTGTTCGCCGACCAGGTCGCGATCGTCCACGGTGCGCGTCGCGTGACCTACCGGCAGCTTGCCGCCCACGCGACCCGGCTGGCGTATGCCCTGCGCGCATCAGGGGTTCAACCGGGCGATCGCGTGGCCTACCTGGCGCCGAACGTCCCGGAGCTCCTCGTCGCGCACTTCGGGGTGCCACTCGCAGGGGCGGTGTTGGTGGCGATCAACACGCGTCTTGCACCGGACGAGGTCGCCACGATCCTGGACCATTCCGGAGCGCGTCTCCTTGTGGTGGACACCGAGCTTGCGGGCACGGTCGCCCCGATTCGCGATCGGCGTGCGGATCTTGGCGAGGTCGTCTTGCTGGACGATCTTGGAGTGTCGGCGCCGATGGACGGCACGCGTTACGCGGATCTGTTGGCGCGGGGCACCGACGATCCGCTGCCGTGGGCCGTTCCGGACGAGGACGCGACCATCTCGATCAACTACACCTCGGGGACGACCGGTCAGCCCAAGGGTGTGATGTTCACGCACCGCGGCGCGTACCTCAACGCACTCGGCGAGAACGTCACCGCCGGACACGATCACGAAACGGTCTACCTGTGGACGCTGCCGATGTTCCACTGCAACGGTTGGTGCCATCCGTGGGCGATCACGGCGGTCGGCGGCAGGCACGTGACGATCCGGGCGTTTCGTCCCGGTGAATCGTGGCGTCTCATACGCGAGGAGGGTGTGACGCACTTGTGTGGTGCCCCGCCCGTTTTGAGCGGTCTGGTCAACGCGCCGGAGGCCGCGCCGCTCGATCGGCCGCTTTGTGTGATGACCGCAGCGGCGCCGCCCAACCCGACTGTGCTGGAGCGCATCGAGGCGCTCGGCGCACGCGTCATCCACGTGTACGGGCTGACCGAGACGTACGGGCCGTACACCGTGTGTCAGCCGCAACGCACGTGGAGCGGGCTGTCGGCGGTCGATCGCACCGAACTGCTCTCGCGACAGGGCGTGGCGATGGTGATGGCCGATCCCATCCGGGTTGTGGACGACGACATGCGGGATGTCCCGCGCGACGGCGTCACGCAAGGCGAAGTCGTCATGCGTGGCAACAATGTGATGAAGGGCTACTTCCGCGATCCCGAGACCACGGCCACGGCGTTTCGGGGCGGATGGTTCCACTCCGGTGACATCGGCGTGTCGCACCCGGACGGGTACATCGAGCTGCGTGATCGTGCCAAGGACATCGTCATCTCGGGTGGCGAGAACATCTCGACCATCGAGGTCGAGCAAGCGATCCTGCGCCACCCCGCCATGCTCGAGGCGGCCGTCGTGGGTGTGCCGGATGAGCGGTGGGGCGAGCGGCCCAAGGCGTTCGTCGTATGTCGCGACGGTGCCGTGGTGAGCGCAGATGAGCTGCACGTGCATGTCCGGGGACTGCTGGCCGGCTACAAATGCCCGGACACCTTCGCGATCGTCGACGAGCTTCCCAAGACCTCGACCGGCAAGGTCCAAAAATACGTGCTGCGCGAACGCGAATGGGCCGGCCGGGATCGTCGCGTCAACTGACCCCACGCGGCGCGCGAGGGCTTCGGCCGTGCAAAACGTGCCCGGCACCACCGGTCATCGCAAACGGGCCCCGTGCCGGCGAATGGACAGCCAATTGGCCGTTGCTGCAATTGCCAATTGGCCACGGAGGCGACACACGTGGCCGATCTTCGTTGATTGAAGTCCTAAAGAGTTCATTTTGCAGGCAGAAACGAGATGGTCGTCCGCCAGGTTGTCACTTGGCCGTCGCGACGACGGCCAAGTGGCCAATGGTGTGGCGGCCAAGTGGCCAATCGTGTGGCGGCAGGTTGCGATCCTGACGTGCGCCGCTGAGGCCGGTCGATCGAGCA
>JANMKR010000101.1:0-2040 GCA_031372145.1 Actinomycetota bacterium
CGTTCAGACAGACGTTTCGCCTTTGGAGCGTTGTCCTCGCCTTCGCCCATATGGTCCGATATGAACGAAGGCTGCGTCCTCGCCCTGCGGGCTTTTCACTCGCCAGACTGTCAACGCATTCCTGAGACAGACCACTAGTGCTCGTCGACACCAACCTGTTGCTCTACGCGCGCAACACAGACGACGCACGACACCCGGCGGCGCGGGCGTGGCTGACTGCGGCGCTCAACGGCAGCACCCGAGTTGGGTTGCCGTGGCAGTCGCTCACCGGATTCCTGCGGATCGCGACCAACCCCCGGGCGTTTCCCAAGCCACTCACATCGAACGCTGCTGCCGATCAGATCGACGCCTGGTTGGCGGCACCGGCGGCATGGGTTGCGGCACCCACCGACCGTCACGCCGACATCTTGGGCCGGCTCATCCGCGATCACGCACTGACCGGCCCCCTGATCGGCGACGCACACCTGGCGGCGCTCGCAATCGAGCATGGCGTGACGCTGTATTCGACCGACGCCGATTTTGCCCGCTTCCCCGAGGTCCGCTGGGTCAACCCGCTCTGACGGCACGCGTGTTCACGTTGGAACGAAGGGTCCCGGACGGGTGTCAGTGCTGCCCATCGCGATCCGGAGGTTCGGGTTCATTTCACCTGCGGTGCCCGGCACCGGGAGGTGAATCCTGGTTCGCCTTTCACTGTTCCCTGACGCTGGGGACGCGCCGGCGGGAGGGCTCGTCGTACGGTGGCAACCCGGGGTGGTGGGCACTCGACGTCCGTCGGACCAGGGCGAGGGGTGCGGGAAGTGCCACGACAATTGACACAGTTTCGTGACGAATTGGCACACTTTCGCGCGCCTGCTGTGACATTTGATCTGGCTTCATTGCAGTCATGGAGTTGGGCCACCATCCACGCCTGTCGATGGATCGTTGGGCTCCTTCCGCAACCCCCAGCTCGGAGGTAGCCTTGTGGTCATGGCGACGCACCAAGCACCCGCACCCGCGATTCGGCGGTTCACCGCCGACGAGGTGTGGCGGATGCTCGATATGGGGTTGCTGCATCCCGATGAGCCGTATGAGCTCATCGACGGGCAACTGCGTTACGTGAGCCCGCAGAGCCCACGGCACGCCGGGATCATCGCGCAGCTCAGCGCGGTGCTGATGTTCGCCTACAGCCCGGCCCGCCAGGTACGCGTTCAGCTCCCCATCGGTGGCATCACCGATCAGATTCCGGAACCCGATCTGGCGGTTGCCCCGGCACCGCTTGCAATCGATGCGCCTCATCCGAGCGCCGCAGAGACCGTGCTGCTTGTCGAGATCTCCGACAGCAGCCTGGCGTGGGACGTTCGTAAAGGTCGGATCTATGCATCGGCCGGCGCGCCGTTGTACTGGCGGATCGAGGTCGCGCGTCAGGTCGTCGTGGTCCACCAACAGCCCCGGGCCGACGGCACTTGGAACGACGTCCGCGAGGTCGCGGTCGATGGTGCGCTCGTGCTGCCAGGCATCGACCAGACGCTCGCGGCCGGACAGATCTTTGAGGTGCAGCCTCCGGCGTCTTCTGGGTGAAGGACGACACGTCGACGCGGTGAGTCTTGAAAGCCGCCGGACAAAAAGCGCTACAATGAAAACATATTTGTGTACATGTACGGAGGGGGTTTCCGGATGGACGTCGGAGTACGCCAGCTGCGGGGGAATCTCAGTCGATACCTCCAGAGCGTTCGGGCGGGGGCGGAGCTGACCATCACCGATCATGGGCGGGCGATCGCACGGATCGTCCCGACGGACGAGCGCCCGATCGATCGGTTGATCCGGGAGGGCCTCATCACGCCGGCTGCTGAACCGCAACGCACGCGTCCGTCACGGCGGATCCCGGCAAAGGACACGGTCGCTGATCTGATCTCCGACCAGCGTCGGTGATCGTCTACTTCGACACCTCGGCGCTCGTACCCCTCGTCATCTCAGAGCCGACCTCATCGGCGGCCGAGAGGATCTGGGATGCGGCCCGCCGGGTCGTCGCGACGCCGCTGGTCTACGTTGAAGCGCACGCGG
>JANMKR010000102.1:0-2527 GCA_031372145.1 Actinomycetota bacterium
CCGATGACGCTCAACGTGTGCGTCACGGTGACGAAACCACTGAGGACGAGCGCGTGACGTGGCGTTCCACGTGAGCCGATCAGATACGCCGCGATCATCGACTTGCCATGCCCCGGCGACAGGGCGTGCAAGGCGCCCCAACCCATCGCTGCGAGGAGCGCCAGTAGCACGACGCCCAAAGACAGATCGCGTTCGACGAGACCAGAGACAAAGCCGGTGTTCTTCTTGGCCACGGGAACCTCGCGGTCACCGAGCCCGTTGATTTGGGCGGGTCCGCTGCCCGGCGTCCAGACAAAAGTTGCCTGACGCGCATCAAGTGGAGACGACAGCAGGTCGGCGGGATAGCGCCGGAGTTCGTCGCTGACGTCGTTCACTGCGGACGGGCTGCGCGCCACCGCCCCTGCAGACGTGCGAACGAGCGCTTCGTGCCAGCCGATGCGACCGCCGAAGTTGCCGTCGCGAATGCTGACGTTGCCTCCGCGCGCCGCCGCAGGAGCCCGGTACCAGACGGCCAGCCTGAGCGTTCGAAGACCGGCGGCGCCCGGCGCTTCGGTTGCCTGCTGGCTGATCGGATCAAGTTCGACCGGCTGTCCATCGACGCTGAGCGTAATGCCGTGGCCGAGTTCTTGTGCCTGAGCCACCGCGTATGCGTCAAGCCCTCCGGCCGCCCGCACGCGGTCCTTCTCGCGCAACGTCGGGATCTCGGCGCGGTCGACGATGTACCGCACGTACAGGTCCGTTCCGGACGCCTCGACCCGCACGTAGGTGTTGACGGTGAAGTTTCCCAGCGGGTGCGCCGCCGCCACTGCGGGCACGAGCAGCCCGAGCGACGCGACGATGATCAAGAGCAGGCGCTTCATGAGGTCACCTCCGTGAGCATCCGCCGGGCAACCGGGGCCCAGCGAACGGAGAAGTCAGGGTTGAGGTCCAGCGCCGCGGTGAGCCACGTCCGGGCATCGGCGGCGGCACCGGCGCAGTGCGCAGCGGCCCCGGCATGAAAGAGCATCAACGCATCACGTGTGCCGAGCCGCAGGCTCCTGCGTGCGTAGCGCAGGCCCTCGTCGCAATGGTTGGCACGCGTCAACACCCAACCCAGGACATCGTCGCCGATGATGCCGGGTCGGGTGGCGTAGGCGGCCCGGGCTCGGGTCAGGTCGGCCGCCGTCGGGCGGCGCTGATCGGCGTCGATGAGCGCGCGATCCAGATCGATGCGAACCCCGGCTTGTTCCTGCAGGCGCTCCATGGCACGTAGCAGTTCGATGTCGCCGCTCACACGATCGGTCGCGCCACGGGCGCGGTCGACGTCGAGCAGCGATGCTGCGTATTCCGGCAACGGCGTCGTGTCGAGTGCGGTCTGGTAGAGGGACGCCGCCCGATCCAGGTGCCCTCGCGCCGCTTCGATGCGGGCGCGTCCGGCGGTCGCTCGGGCGTCACCGGGACGCTCGGCGAGTGCCGTGCGCATCTGCGTGGCCGCCGCGTCGAGATCCCCGGAGCCAAAGTGCAGCAGACCCAGCTGCACGCGCGACCACGCACGCGCCTCCGAGCCGGGGCGACCCGACTCGACCGCAAGCCCCATCAGCGCGATCGCCTCGGTGCGGTCACCGCGAAGCTCGGCGACGTATGACGCCCGGCTGTACGAGGATGCGTTGGGCTTGAGGTTCAGGCTCTGCTGGACGGTGGCGAAGCCCTCGCGGTAGCGGCCGAGTTCGATGAGCGAATCGGCGGCCAGACCGAGCGGGGCGAAGTGATCGGGCTCGAGCTTGGTGCTCTGGGTCGCCAGACGAAGCCCTTCGGCGAAGCGATGCCGCGAGTTCGCCAGTGAGGCCAGCGCATCGATCGCCTGGACATTGTGCGGGGCGATCGCGAGGGCACGGGTCCCGGCCTCGTCCGCCTTGGCGTACCAGCTGGGATCGCCGGTCTCGCGGACGCGGTCGAGCGAGGCCGAGGCAAGCGTTGCATAGGCCCGATCCGACCGTGGGTTGGCGCGAATCGCGTTCTGCGCGGCGACGACGACCTGCTCCGCCGTCTGCGGGCCTGAACGGCCGGGCTTGGGAGGAGCAGGGCGGTCGTGCTGCAGGACCGCGCCGCTGGCGATGAACGCGACCGCGGCAACGGCCACGACTGGAAGGAGTGTGAGAATGATTCGACGCATCTCGTGACTCAGTTCAAAGGAGGGTTGGTGAGTGCAGGGGGCCCCAATGCCGGGACCCCCTGCAGTGGTGCATCAGACAGCCGGGCGCGGGTGCTTCACATCGAAGCCCGAGATCGGTGTCGCGACGTAGGGGAATGTGGACAGGAACGGCAGGTCGTTGGTGTCGACCCCGTCACCGAGCATGCCGGCTGCGGCGGTCGGTGCCGGCAGGCCGAACAGCGGTGCCAAGACACCGGCGACGGCCTCCTCGGAGATGTCGACGACATCGTCACCGAGGCGACGGCCGTTCGGGTAACCCTGTGCGTCTCCTGCGAGGGCACCGAGCCGCTTGGGAGCAGCGGTCGGCAGGATCGCGAGGTTGAGGCGCAACAGGTC
>JANMKR010000105.1:0-4750 GCA_031372145.1 Actinomycetota bacterium
TGGTTTCCCACGTGTTTCGACGCGCCGTGCTGCCTCATCGTGTCGCGACGACGTCGTGTCGTCGTGGGACGCCGACCGTGTCGACACCCCAAGGAACAGATACTTCATCAGACTCCCTCTACAGCCGATACCACCCATTTCGAACCGTAAGGGCCTCTTCGCCACGAACGCTCGGCGAGATTCCCCTTAGGACCCCTTCGACAAGCACGTCATCAAGATTCGGGGACGCACCGCGTCAGCAGCTGCTCACTTCTTCCTGGCAGTCGGCTCATTTCCTTCAGGGGGTCGCGAGAGTCGCGTGAGCTATCTCGTGCCTTGAGCTATCTCGTGCCTATAGCGTTGCGCTGGATGTCGACCCGGCCACGCCTCGAGCTCTCCGCGATGGGAGCCGTCCGCCCACCGGCGCAGGCGGCCCTGGCCGCCGCCACGCGGAGGGAGGAGCAGGGCTTCGACGCGATCTGGTGGGCCGATCACTTCCTGCACTGGTTCCCGACCTCGATCTGGACACCGGAGTTCGTGCCCCAGGCCGCCGCGGGACAAGCCAATCCACACGTGTGGTTCGATCCCTTCACGGTCATTGCCGCCGCCGCCGGCGTCACCGACGGCATCCGGCTCGGGGTCGGCGTCACCGATCTGGTGCGACGGCATCCGGCGGTGCTCGCACAGACCGCGCTGACGCTGGACCATCTGAGCGGAGGACGTTTCATCCTCGGCGTCGGTTCGGGCGAGTCGCTCAACATCGAACCGATCGGCTTGGACAACAGTCGCCCGCTTGCGCGGCTGACGGAGGGCCTTGCGGTCATCCGGGCCCTGTTCGACACACCCGATCCGATCGACTTCGACGGTGAATTCACTACCCTGCGCGGGATGACGCTCGGGCTTCGGCCACACGGCGCGGAGCCACCCCCGATCTGGGTGGCGGCCCACCGCCCCAAGGGACTCGCGCTCGCGGGACGCACGGCCGATGGCTGGATCCCACTCGCAACCGAGCCCGACGCGTACGCGGGGATGCTCGGGCAGGTCACGGCCGCCGCGCGTGACGCGGGGCGGGCCGACGACGCCGTGACTCCCGGTCTCTACGCACGTGTCGTACTCGCCGATGACCGCGAAACGGCCGAACGCATGATCGATTCGTCGCTGCTGATGCGGTTCATCGCGCTGACCCGACCCGCAGAGGCCTACGCCGCACGTGGCGTCGACCACCCCTTGGGTGCGGGCGCGTTCGGCCTGACGAGCTTCCTGCCGACCCGGTATGGGACGGCAGAGGCGCTCGCGCTGGCCGAGCGGGTTCCCACGGACGTCGTTCGCGATACCGTGCTCTACGGCACACCCGACGACATCACCGCTGCTGTGCAGCAATTTGTGACGGCAGGCGCGCGGCATGTGCAGCTGACGAACATGACACCACTCGCCGCACCGGACCAGGCGGCGCACAGCGAAGCGCTCCTGGGTGACCTGGTCACCCAACTTCGCGCAACAGATCGGACGGAGGACCTCCACTGAAGCGACGTATCCCACTCATCGCCATCGCGGTCGCCTGCACGGGCACGGTTGCCAGCCCCGCGCTTGCAGCGCAGACCCAGCGACTGCTCAAGGGCTGGCCGACGGTGTCGCTCGGCATGTCCGGCGCCAACGTCGTGCTGGCCGAATCGACCTCCCCACGGATCCTCCCCGGGGGGTACACGATCTTCCGCACGGACACGTTCCGCCTTGGACTCAAGGGCAACCGGCTGAACGGTCGGGTCATCCCGGACATCGTCTACCGCACAAGCGCGGGACGGACGACGGGCGGCCCCATCTTCGGTGACGCCACCGGCCGCTACATCATCATCGCGACGGGCAGTGGCACCCCTCCCCAGCCGGTGTTCTGCTGCACCCGCACCCCACGCGACATTCCGCTCGAGCCGGATGGGCGCCCAGACGCGCCCGTCACGATCGCCGCGGCCCTCGAGGGGCCGCTTGCGCGCTACGTGTTGCGGAACCGAGACGGCACCCACACACTCGTCAGCTACACCGTGTCGGATGCCCCCGGTCAGCCGCTCTTTCAACGCGTCACGCGCCCGCTCCCGGACGACAACCCCTCGCTCATCGCGCTGGCCCCCGGAATCATCGCAAGCGTCGACGCCGCAACCGGGCGCACGATTCGCCTGAGCACGATCTCCGGCGTCTACGACGTGTTCGGCGGAACCGTGCTGGCACCGCAGTCGGGCGAGATCACCCGCCTGTTTGTGACACGCACGATGGTGGTGGCGCTCGTACGCACCGACACCGGCTACAAACTCGTCCGGCACGACGCGCCGACGTGGACCCCCCAGGTCATCTGGCGCGGCGGCCGGGCACCCGGGTTGGTCGCGGCCGGCGATCGCACCGTCGTGTTCACCAACGGGAGCGTCGTGACGCAGAGCGTCCCCGGCCGGATTCGCAACGTGCTGCGCCTTCGTGGCAAGCTCGTCGCGCTCGCCACGGACGGACGGCGCGTCGCCGTCGCCGAACGTTCGACCAGGGGCAAGCCCCGTAAGACCGCAATCGTCGTCGCCTCGGTTCTGCAACCTCCTGGCGCCTACTCACCGGGAGGTGGATCATGACGCGTCTTCTCATGTGGATCGTGCTGCTCGTCGTCGGGGCCGCACCGGCACTCGGCGCCCCCGTCATCGCGGTCGAAGACGATGCGATCTGGCAGAACCCCACGGCCGCCGGAATCATCTCCCGCGTGGACCTGGTCGCCTCGACCGGTGCCAAGTACACACGGGTCGCCATGGACTGGACGCAGGTCGCACCGACGCGACCCGTCAACCCCGAGGACCCGGCCGACCCGGCCTACGACTGGTCGCGCCACGACGCGATCATCGCCGAGCTGCGCAACCGTGGCATCGGCACGATGATCACGCTGCACGGCACCCCGGTGTGGGCGTCGTCCAGCGGCAAGTGGAACGCGACACCGCGCACTGCTGACGCCGCGTCGTTTGCCGGTGCGGTCGCCAAGCGCTACAGCGGCGCCTACCCCAAACAGGGGGGCGGCTTCCTGCCGGCCATCAAGAGCCTCAGCGTCCGCAACGAACCGAACATCTCGCTGTTCAACACGCCCCAGTGCGCACGGGTGGGCCGACGGTGGGTCCCCGTCGCACCCAAGGCCTATGCGGCGCTGCTCAAGGCCTCGGCGCCCAAGATCCGCGCCGCCAACCCCAACATCCTCATTGTCGCGGGCGAGATGGGTTCCAACTCGGCCGAGTCCGGCGGATGCAAGAACGCAACGTCGTCACTGGGGTCGATCGAATTCACCCGCCTGCTGCACGGGGCGCTCGGCGGGAAGCGGAACGTCCCGTTCGACATCTGGGCCCAGCACATCTACCCCGTCGGTCCCCCCGATCGCGTGGCAGCCTTTCCTTCGTGGCGCAGCCTGCCCCAGATGGAAAAGCTCCTCAACAAGATGCACCCCCAAAACCGGATGCCGATCATGGTCGACGAGACCGGGTACACGACGAGCTACACGCCGTTCCACCGCTACTTCGTCTCGGAGACACAACAGGCCCAATGGCTGGATCTGACCTTCCGCGAGGCGCGCAGGCACCCGCAGGTCGAGGTGGTGGTCTGGTTCAACCTCCAGGACCAGCGCGATTGGACCGCCGGCCTGTTCCGCAGCGACGGGACCAAGAAACCGTCGTTCGATCACTTTCGCACCCTCGCCCTGGCGAACGCGCTCACGCCAAAAAGGGCGTTGCCGTAGGCAATCCGCAAGACGGATCTCGGCAATTGACGGCGAAGCCTATGACTGGTCGTCGAGCGCCCCGCTCGACGACCCGATCACCGCGGACACTCTGAGATGACCGACGCCCCCACGATCCAAGCGCCCCCGCCGACCGATGCCTCCCGAGCCCGGCTGATCGTCGGCATCGGATTGATCGCGCTGTTCGGTGTCGGGCTCGCCGTCTTCCTGGCGCCGTTCGCATTCCCGACACCTCCCCCGATCGTGACGCGTTTTCACGCGACCAAGCAGTTCAGTCCGACGGGCGACGGCACACGCGAGGTCGCACACGTCGGGGTGCGACTCAGCGAGGCCAGCACCGTGGACGTCGAAGTCCGCAACCTCGACGACACGCGCGTGAAGGGGTTGATCTCGGAGCGACGTGCCGCGGGAATCGTCTCGCTCACATGGGACGGCACCAATGATCAAGGGACGCCGGCGCCTGATGGTCGCTACAAGATCAGCCTCCGTGCGGCGGCCGGCCGTAAGCGCTTCAATGTGAGTCGAAGCGTCGTGCTGGACCGACAGGCGCCCCCGCTGGGCACCCTGTCGGTGCAATCGGCTGCAATCGCCGGGCCAGGCGAGGGCGAATGCCGCGTCGCAGCGACCGCACTCGATCGTGGTGTCCTCGGCATCGACGTCCTCCCCGCCGCCGAGGCACCGGCAATCGCGCGATTCGGACCCAAGAACGTCACTGCCGGCGAAACGACACTGTGGAACTGGAACGGCGCACGCGCCGATGGTGTCGCCAGTGAGCCCGGCCTCTACATCGTGCGCGCCGTCCTGGCCGATCTGCCCGGAAACCGGTCCGAGCAGTCGACGACCTGCTGGGTCGGCCACCTGCTGGGGACCGCGGTCCCGCCCCGACCCAAGCTCGGCACCCGCGTGCGTGTGCAACTGCGCACGCCCGCCGGCGAGCCGATCGCCGCATCGACACCGGTCCACGTTGCCATCTTCAAACGGCTCGGGACCCCGGGCAGCGCGACCCGGGTGGTCGGCGCGCGCATC
>JANMKR010000107.1:0-16398 GCA_031372145.1 Actinomycetota bacterium
GACGACCTTCATGTTCATACGGCCGTACTCCGTGTTGCCGTAGAACGCCGGCTTGGCCGGCAGGTCCGCGTCGTCGTACTTACCCGTTGCCGAGTGAAGCACGTACCCGTTCCGGATCATGAGGAACGAGAAGTAGTTGAACCCGTAGATCTTGGAGTCCATGACCCCGTATCCGTCGTCAGGCGCTCCACCGTGCTCGACGATGCGAATGAAGGCTTCCTTCTTGGGGAAACCAAGCACACGACCGGCGTCGATTGCGGCGTCCTGCGTCAGGTACATGTACGGGTAGTAACCGGCGTAGTAGGTCTTGCCGTCGCCAGCCTTGTGGCTGGCTGCGACCGTTGCGCCCCACTCACCGTACGGGCCGAGCATGGTGTGGTTGTGGTCCACATACCAGAACTCGACGATGTCGTCCTCGACATCGAGACAATCGGGCACTACGCGACGAAGGACCTTCTCGTCAGCCCGGTAGAAAAATGCTGACCAACGTGAGTTGGTGTAGGTCAGCGGAAGGGTGTCAATGTCCCAGATCGGGTCGACGAGCGAGTAGATAAACGCTGTCTTCTCGTCACGGTCGACCGGAGACGGTGGGATTTCCCCTGTCTCGGCGCCTGGGATCTGTGTCACGGCGAACTGCTCTGCCATATTTGGCATCCCCCTTTCAGGATGGAAGGGTGGTGCACACGAACCGCACAAACGTTCCTCCCGAGGCCAGCGGCGATTGCCGAGTGCGTTCGGAAGGAGCGAACAGCGATCGCAGCATATGTCACGTACCCATGGTCGTCAACGGGGTGGAACGACGTCGGTTCGGACAGCAAGAACGCTGCGTGCAAGCGGGGTTGCGGTATCTGCAACCACATCGTGCGGATGTTGACAACCTCAGTTCGGAGGTCGTAGCCTCGCGGCTGAGGCGCCCGCGCGGCATGCTGCCGGGGCTCGAAGGATCCACCGGGGAATAAAGGGGGGTTTCATGAAGGGGCTTTCGCGTTCGTTGATCGGCCTGCTCGGCGCGGCGGCGCTCACCGCCGGCTTGGCAGCGTGCGGCGGCAATGACAACAAGACGACGGGAGGCGGGGCGAGCGACACCGTCAAACTGCGGCTGGGGTATGTGACGACCCCGCAGCATCCATACGGCATCGCGGTCGACGCGTTCAAGAAGGAGGTTGAGGCGGCCAGCGGCGGTAAGGTCACCGTTGACTTGATTCCGAACTACACCGGCGGCGACACCAAACTGCTCGACGACGTCTCCGGCGGCACCGTCGAGATGGGGGCCGTCTCGACCGCCATCTGGGACACGAAAGGCGTCAACGTCTTCCAGCCGTTGCAAGCACCGTTCTTGATCACCAACTACGGCCTGGACCAAGGCATCATCGGTGGTCCGATCGGCACCGCCATGCTCGAAAGCGCCAACGGGCCAAAAAAACTGGGTCTCGTCGGAATCGGCATCCTCGAGGGCGGGCTTCGCAAGCCGCTTGGTCGTGAGGCCGCGCTGAAGTCCCCTGCGGACTTCAAGGGCAAGAAGATCCGCGCGCCCCAGTCCAAGGTGCTCGCGGCGGCGCTCACCGCGCTCGGAGCTGAGCCGGTGGCCCTTCCGGTCGGAGACGTGTTCAGTGCCCTTCAAAACGGCACCGTCGACGGCATGGAGGCGAACCTGGGTCTCATCGCGACCAACAAGTACAACGAGGTTGCAAAGTTCGTCACCCAGGACGTCAACTTCTGGCCGTTCCCGGCAGCCGTGGTGATCAACCAGGCGCAGTTCGACAAGCTCTCAGCTGATCAGAAGTCCGCGATCCAGGCGGCGGGCAAAAACCTTGCCAAGAACTCGATCAACGTGTTCTTGAACCCAGCGCCAGGCGCCACGAACTTCGTCCAGGTTCTCTGTGACAAGGGCCTGACGTTCGCATTTGCGGGCGACGCGAACCGAGCGGCACTCGCGAAGGCGGCACAGCCCGCCTACGCCGAGATCTCGTCGGATACGGAGGTCGCGGGTCTCATCAAGCAGATCCAAGACGCGAAGGCGGCCGCACCGGCGCCGGCTGCCCCGGCGCCGCTGCCAGCAGGGTGCAAGAAGGCCTAACGGCCAGAGCGGTGACCCGTCCGGCCCGACCTCAGGTCGGGCCGGCGGGACGTCTGTGCGAACGCCGGTCGCGGTGAGCGTTGCGGCCACCACCGGTTCCTCGCCTGGCGATGCGTGGGCATCGAGGCTGCGTCGCGTGGGCGGGTGGCTTGAGGTCTACTCGGCCGCAGCAGAGCGGATCGCCCGAGCGTTGGTGATCGTCGGCGTCGTGCTGTGTGCCGGGACCGTTGTCGTCAACGTCTTCACGCGGTACGTCTCCGGGTTCTCGATCACCGGCTACGACGAGGTCGCCTCGTACGCGTTCCTGTGGGTGGTGTGGATGGGCGTGTCGATCGCGGTGCGTCGTGGTGATGTCACGGTCATCACGTTTCTGACCGATCGTGGACCGATGTGGTGGCGCCACGGTGTGCGGGTGTTCTCGGGGTTCTCGCTGGCCGTTCTCTTTGCGTATTGCCTTGTGCGCACCACCCAGTATGCGACCTCACGCGAGGCGTTGACGTCGACCTCCACAGCGCTGGGGATCCCATACTTCTATGGGATCGCGTCGATGACGCTGGGCTACTACTTCATCAGCCTGCACTTCCTCCGTCGCGCGGTCGTGGGCGCGGCCGACCTGGTGGCGCGCGGACGGGTCGGTGTGGCCATGGCCTGGCGCGGAGTCGCCGCCGGTGCGACGATCGGTGGGATTGTCTGGGGAATCTGTGCGGTGCTGCTCGGCGGTGGCGCGAGCCCGTTGCTTGCTTTGGGCGTCGTATTCGTCTCGCTGACGTTGGCGGGCAACCCGATCATCTTCATGCTGTCGATCGTCGGGATCATCGCGACGACCGGTGTGGCCGGCCTGAGCTTCTATCCGAGCGTCGATGCGCTCTCACCGTTTCGCGCAACGCAATACACGCTGGGTCTGCAGGGTTTTACCGAACTCGTTGTCGTTCTGATGTTCTTGATCGTTGCGGAGGTGATGAACGCAAGCGGGATGTCAGACCGGCTGATTCGGTTCGCGGCCACGCTCGTCGGACATTTCCGCGGTGGAATGGCCTACGTCTGTCAAGTGACATCGGCGCTGGTATCTGGGATATCAGGGTCTGCGCAAGCGGATGCGGCCATCATGACGCCGCTGTTGGTACCGGCGATGGTGAAGGAGGGCTATCCCAAGGAGGTCGCGGCGGCGGTGGTCGCCGGAGCGTCGATCAAGGGTCCCATCGGCCCGATCTCGATCATGTTCATCGTCTACGGGGTCATCGTGTCGGGTGATGCATATGCACCGATATCGAAGCTCTTGTTGTCGGGTCTCGTTGCGCAGATTCTGCTGCTGCTGTTCCAAGGTGCGACGGTGTACATCGTGGTGCGTCGCATGGGGTTTTTCACGAAACGCCCATTCGCCGGCGTCAGGGCCGTCACGCGATCGGGCGTGGCAGCGCTGCCGGTGCTTGCGATCCCAGTGATCATCCTTGGGGGGATCCTGCGCGGCGTGTTCACGCCCAGTGAGTCCGGCGCGGCGGCCGCTGCGGTTGCGGTCGGGCTGGCGCTCTTTTGGTATGCGAGCCTCGCCCCGCGCGACCTGCCGCGGGTGATCACCCTGGCCGGGATCGAGACCGGCATCGTGCTGCTGTTGGTCGGCGACTCGTCGATTCTTGCGGGAGTGCTCCAGAACAACGGTTTCGGCCAGGATCTCTCGGACTTCCTGACGGGAATCACCGACAACAAGTACGTGTTCCTGCTGATCGTCAACGTCCTGCTGATCGCAATCGGAATCTTCGTCGAGCCGCTACCCGCCCTCTACATCTTCGCGCCGTTCCTCGCGCAGATCGCCGTCGGGACCTTCCACATCAACCCCACGCAGTTCGGGCTGATCGTGGTGTTCAACCTCGTGTTGGCGCTCATCCACCCACCGATCGGGTTGGTGTTGTTCCTGGTGTCGAGCCTGGCGAAGGTCTCGGTCGAACGGTTGTCGATCATGATCATCCCGTGGCTTTTGGTGAGCTTGTTCGTGTTGTTTCTGGTCACGTACCTGCCGAGCGACATCGTCCTCGCGCTCGCGAACCTCATCGACTGAGAACGCTGGTAGCATCGCGCGTCGCGTGAGCCTCGAACCGCCAATCGCCGCGACGTGATCCTCTGCCTGTCCGGTGGCACCGGCGGGGTGAAGATGGTCGACGGCCTCACGCAGGTCGTCGGGCAGCCCCACGTGGTGGCCGTCGTCAACACCGCAGACGACAACGACTTCCATGGTCTGCGCGTCTGTCCGGACCTCGACATCTGCACCTATACCCTGGCGGGTGTGGTCGACGAGCGCGGGTGGGGGTTTGCCGCCGATACGTTCCGGTGCCTCGAAGGCCTTGCGACCTACGGCCGTGACGCGTGGTTTGGCCTGGGCGATCGTGATCTTGCCACCCATATCCACCGGACGCTCATGCTGCGCGCCGGTGCGACGTTGACCGAGGTGACCGCCGACATCTGCACACGCCTCGGTGTGACGGCGCGGCTGCTTCCGATGAGCGATGACGATGTGCGCACGGTGATCCACACGCCGACCGGCCGTAAGGGGTTCCAGGAGTATCTGGTGCGCGACGGCGCACGTGAGCAGATCACTCGGATCGACCTCGTCGGGATTGAGACCGCACAACCGTCGCCGGGGCTCCTCGCAGCAATCGCCGAGGCCGAGACGATTGTGATCGCCCCGTCCAGTCCGGTCGTATCGATCGGGACGATCCTTGCGGTACCCGGCGTGCGTGCAGCCATCGCTGCGCGCCGCGACCGTGTTGTGGCGATCAGTCCGATCATCGGGACACGCCCAGTTGAAGGTCCGGCGGACCGCTTCTTGGCGGGAGTCGGGGAGACCGAGTGCTCTGCCCGGGTCATGGCGCGCCTATATACGGATGTCGCGGCGACGTTTCTGATCGACGAGACCGAGCCAGAGGATGTGGCGCGCGATGTTGCAGCGACGGGGATGCGCCCGGTTGCGTGCGACATCTTGATGGGCGACCGGCTTGGCCGCGCACGCCTGGCCGGCGAGGCCTTGGAGGCGCTCGCGTGATCCCCGTCGTGATTCCGGCCAAGCCGTTGGATGTCGCGCTGCAGCGTTTGAGCGGCGTCCTCGACACATCAGAACGGCGTGCGCTGCAGGCGGCGATGCTGAGCGACGTGTTGTCTGCGGCCACGGTATTTTCGAATCGCGTCGTGGTTGTGACCGCGGATGAACTTGTGGGTGCGCTTGCACGCGAGCACGGCGCCGTGGTTGCGCCCGATAGCGATCCACCGGTGGGAATCAACGCGGCCGTCGCGCGGGGCATCGCCGCGATCGGCGCGTACGGTGTGTTGGTGGTCATGGGCGATCTGCCTTGTGCGACGACCGACGATCTTCGCCAGGTCAGTCTGGCCCATGCTGGTGGTCGGGGTGTCGTGTGTGCGGTCTCCCGCGACGGCAGCGGGACCAACGCGATGTTGCTCAGCCCGCCCGACGTGATCGCCACCGCGTTCGGCGTCGACTCGCTTGCCCGTCACGTGGCGGCAGCGGAGGTGGCAGACGTCGAGTCCACGCTCGTGACCGCCCCGGGGTTGATGCTCGACGTCGACACCCCAGACGACCTCGCAGCGCTCGTACGCCACCCTGGCGAATCCCGCGCTGGACTCCTGTGTCACGCGCTCGGTGTCGCCGATCGAATTGCGGCGGCGTCCCGACAGTGATTTTAACGGCGCTGCCGGGCCTTCCGGAAATCTCCCCTGGAGCGGACCTCGCTGCAATGATCACCGCTCGCGCCCGCGACGCGGGGGTTGTGCCCGGTGACGTGCTGGTGGTGGCCCACAAGGTTGTCAGCAAAGCTGAAGGCCGGCTGGTGCGATTGACAGAGGTCACGCCGGGGGTCATGGCACAAGCGCTCGCCGCCGAGACAGGAAAAGACCCGCGTTTGTGTGAAGTGATCCTTCGCGAATCGCGACAGATCTTGCGTCGACGCGGGAGCACCTTGATCTGTGAGACCCACCACGGATTCATCTGTGCGAATGCGGGTGTCGATGCGTCCAATGTCCCTGACGGCCAGCTGGTGCTCCTGCCGTCCGATCCCGATCGAAGCGCCCGGCACGTGCAGGTGCGGCTCGCGGCGGCGGCGGGTGGCAGAGTGGGTGTGGTCATCGCCGACACCCACGGGCGGGCATTTCGTCGCGGAATCGTCAATGTGGCGATCGGCGTCGCCGGGTTTCGCGCAGTCGTCGATCACCGGGGTCGTAGTGATCGCGAGGGCCGCGTCTTGGTCGCGACCGAACAAGGTCTGGCGGACGAACTTGCGGCCGCCGCGGGCATCCTGATGGACAAGGGCGGAGGACTCCCAGCGGTGTTGGTGCATGGGGTCGAGACCGAATGGGCGCCCGGGAGCGCCGCCGAACTCCTTCGGGATCCGGCTCATGACCTGTTTCGCGATCAGGCGAGGGAGATGAACGCGTGAACGAGGTGGGAACTGTGGCCAGGCCGCTTCGCGTGGCGATCATCGGTGCTGGTCCGGCGGGCTTCTACACGGCAGAGCACCTGCAGAAGCTCGTGGAGCCCGTCGTGGCAATTGACATGTACGACCGGTTGGCGACTCCGTACGGGTTGGTACGGCTGGGGGTCGCGCCCGACCACGAGAAGATCAAGTCGGTGACCAAGGTCTACGAGCGCATCGCCGCACACCCCGGGTTTCGGTTCTTCGGATGCGTCGAGATCGGGCGGGACCTGACCGATGTCGACTTGGCCGACTACTACGACGCGATCGTGTTGAGCGTCGGCGCGCCGGTCGACCGGCGAATGGAGATTCCCGGTGAGGATCTGTCCGGGAGCATCTCGGCGACCGACTTTGTGGCGTGGTACAACGCCCACCCGGATCACCGTAGCCTGGATGTGGATCTCGGGGTCGAGGATGTCGTGGTCGTGGGCAACGGCAACGTCGCAGTCGACGTCGCGCGGATCCTCGTCACAGACGTCGACGAGCTCGCCCGCACCGACATTGCCGACCATGCGCTCGAGCTGCTTCGCACAAGCGCGGTGCGGACGGTGACCATGTTGGGCCGACGCGGACCGGCGCAGGCGGCGTTTACTCCCAAGGAGATCAGAGAACTCGGCGAGCTTTCGGGCGTGACGCTCATCGTCGATCCCGCCGATCTGGATGCCGCCGGTGATGTGGGCGACGATGAGCATGCCGCGCGCGTGATGAAGGCCCTTCGTGGCGTCGCCGGGCGAATACCCGCCCTCGGAGACCGCGTCATCCGGCTGCGATTTCTGACCTCACCCACTGAGCTTCGCGGCGACATTGCCGTCAGCGAGGTCGCGCTTGTGGAGAACGAGTTGGTCGAGCAGGACGGATCGCTGCGTGCGCATGCGACCGACCGAACCGGCGTGGTCGCGGCCGGCCTCGTGCTGCGCGCTGTGGGCTACCGTGGCGCGCCGGTTCCGGGCTTTCCGTTTGATGATCGTGTGGGTCGCATTCCGAGCATCGCCGGACGGATTCTCGGAGATGACGGCTCGCCGCGGGCCGGTCGCTATGTGGCCGGGTGGATCAAGCGCGGTCCGCAGGGTGTCATCGGCACGAACAAAGCCGACGCAGGTGAGACGGTCGCGAGCCTCATCGAGGATCTGGCAAGGGGGCATCTGCTCAAGCCGACTCATCCCACCCAAGCGGCTGCAGCCGGCTTGGTCGCCGCACGTGTCCCCGGCGCGGTGTCGTGGACCGACTGGCAGCAGATCGACCAGCGCGAGCGCGAGCGTGGGGAGTCCACAGGACGTCCGCGACGCAAGTTCGCGTCGCTCGACGAGATGCTCGCTGTGCTCGGCCGCTAGCCCACGCCGGCGAATGCCGGCCGCGGATCCTCGATGACGGCGTAGGTCGTGGTGCGCTGAACCGGTATGCGACCGGCCTCACGGATAACCCGCTGGAAGTCATCCGGGGTGGCAAGCTGGCCATGGGAGGCGCCGGCGGCGCGACTGATGTTCTCGTCCATCAGCGTCCCGCCCAGATCGTTGCAGCCGGCGGACAAGAGCCGCCCGCCGCCGTCCAGGCCCAATTTGACCCAGGAGGCCTGGATATTGGGGATCAGCCCGTCAAATGCGATACGCGCAACGGCGTGAACGAGCACGACCTCATCCCAGGTGGGCCCCGGACGAGAGCGACCCTGCAGGTAGATCGGCGCGCCCATGTGCACAAATGGCAGTGGCACGAACTCGGTCAGACCGCCCGTCCGACGCTGGATCTCGCGCACGACCTCGATGTGGTTGGCCCACGAGGCCGGTCCGTCGATGTGGCCGAACATCAAGGTGTTGTTGGAGCGAAGCCCTAACTCATGGGCGGTGATGTGCACTTCGGCCCATTGCGCGGTGCGGATCTTGTCCGGACACAAATGGATGCGGATGCGATCGTCGAGGACCTCGGCAGCGGTGCCGGGCAGTGTCCCCAATCCGGCGTCGCGCAGACGGAGCAAGAGCTCTCTGACGGAGATTCCGAGGGTCTGTGCGCCCTGCCAGACTTCGAGCGCGGTGAACCCGTGGACGTGCATGTCTGGGAGCGCAGTCTTGACGCCCTCGACGATTCCCACGTAGAAATCCCCGGTGAAGTCGGGGTGGATGCCGCCCTGCAGGCAGACTTCGGTTGCGCCACGATCCCACGCCTCGACCGACCGGCGCACGACCTCCTCGGTTCCGACCAGGTACGGGTCGCCGCGCAGGTTGAGACTCTTGGGTCCCTTGGAGAAGCCGCAGAAACCACAGCGGAAGTAACAGAGGTTCGTGTAGTTGATGTTGCGGTTGACCACGTACGTGACGGTGTCACCGCAGACGCGACGGCGGATCTGATCGGCAACCCAGGCGACGGCCTCGACCTCTGCGCCGCGCGATCGGAACAGGCGCTCCACCTCGTCACGGGTCGGGGCGGTCCCGGCAAGGGACCGCTCGAGGATCTCGGCCAGGTCAGGCGAGACATGGTCGATGCCCGTGCGCGCTTCAGCGTTGCTCCAGGCACCATCGCTCCACTCCGCCGACAGGCGCCGTGATGGCACGGGCGGGTGCATGTCCTTCCCGGGTGCCCACGCGTATCGGGGGCGCGCTGCACCTGACCCGTCGAGCTGGTCGAGGGCGGCTTTGAGCAACGGCCGGGCCAGCACGTCGCGCATGGCATCGATGTCGGTCCCGATCGGGAAGGGGCCGCGTTCGACCAGCATGACGGTGGGGATGCCATCGCGCAGCGCCGCGACCGCGTCATCGTTCCACGCTGGGAGTATGAGATCCGCCGCCCCGGTAGCGATCGCCAAGAGTGCCTCATTGAGGGTGGCGACCACACATTGGGCAACGGTGCGAATGCCGGGGAGCAGGCAGAGGGCGACGGCCGCGTCAAGGTGTGCGGGGTCGGCGCGAAGAAACGGCGCATGTGTTCGTGCGATCGCATCGAGTACGTCCTCGTGCCGACCGGTGTGGCGCACCGTGATCCGCCAGAAGTCCACTCCCCGTCGGGCCAGTGCGTGGGCATCGTCGGGATCAACGACCCAAGCGACGGCAGGGGCATCACAATCGCCGGTTGCGACCGGCAGCAGTCCGGCGGCGAGGGCTGCGGCGACCTCGGCATCGGTGAATCCGATCGCTTCGCGAACGAGTGCCGGGCTGGTGTCGCCGCGTCGCAGGAACGTCACGTGCCGGGTGTTCATGCGGTCACCGGGTAACCGTCGGCGTCGGCGTCATGGCGAAGACGATCGCGAAGCCCGGGAGCGACCCATGCGTCGTCGTGGACGTATTCCGGGTAGATCGTCAGCCGCTCGCGAAGCTCGTATCCGGCCTCGGAGCACAGTTGGGCAAGTCGTCCCAACTCCGGCCACGGGGCCTCGGGGTTGATGTAGTCCGGCGTGACGGGCGAGATGCCGCCCCAGTCGTTGATGCCGCTGACCAGAAGGGGCCCGTAGTCGGCAGACAGGTTGGGCGGTGCCTGAATGTTCATCGCTGGTCCGAACACCAGCCGCGTGATCGCGCACGCGCTCATCAATTCGATCAGCCCGGGCTCGCCGGCGTCGCCCATCGGCGTGTCGGGTTTGGCACGGAAGTTCTGGACGATGACCTCCTGGATATGGCCATACTCGTCGTGCAGATCCCGAAGCGCCAGGAGTGCCTCAACGCGCTCATAGGTGGTTTCGCCGATGCCGATCAGGATGCCGCTGGTAAACGGGATCATCAGCTGCCCGGCCTTGCGGATCATCGCCAGGCGCGTTGCAGGCCGCTTGTCCGGGGCGTGTTCGTGTGGACCACCCGGGCCGCACAGCCGTTCGGCGACCGATTCCAACATGATCCCTTGACTCGGTGCGACCTCACGCAGTTCCGCCAACTCGCGGTGTGAGAGGACACCCGCGTTGGGGTGTGGGAACAGCCCGGTCTCCTCGAGCACCATGCGACACATGGCCACGAGGTAGGAGTGCGTGGATTCGTGTCCCCACCGGCGCAGCTGCTCCTTGTACTTAGGCCAGCGGATCTCTGGTCGGTCACCCAAGCAAAAGAGCGCCTCTTTGCATCCGAGCCCGGCGCCCTCATGGCAGACGGCAAGGACTTGGTCGGGGCTCATGGTGTGGGCGCGGGGCGAATTCTCGTCCTGGGCGAACGTGCAGTAGCTGCACACATCGCGGCACAAGTTGGTGAGTGGGATGAAGACCTTGGGCGAATAGGTGACCCACGTTCCGTGGCCGCGGTCGCGGATCGCCGCCGCCGCCGCCCACAATGTGGCGTGTTCGGCGCCACGCACGTCCGCCAGGGCCACCGCGTGTTTGGCGTCGAGTCGCTCTCCATCGAGGGCTGTCTCGACGGCTGCGCGAATGTGGGGACGAAGCCCCGCCAGGTCGGGTGCGTGGGTGCTCATCCGGTCGGGTCCGGCCCCTCCCCGCCGCGAAACTTCCGCCAGTCGGGCTTGCGCTTTTCCTGGAACGAGGCGATGCCTTCCTTGGGCTCGTCGGCGAAGACGTGGTTGAGCGCGACGAGCTCCAGGCCGTGTTGCACGGCCCCGTAGAGTTGATCGGTCATGGCGTTCATGGCGATTTTTGCGAAGCGCAGTCCCTGAGGAGACTTACGCAGGATCTCCTCACACCACGCGTCGACCTCTGCGTCGAGCTCGTCATCGGGAACGACTTTGTTGACCAGACCCATCACAAGGGCCTCATCCGCGGTGTACTGGCGTGTCAGGTACAGGATCTCACGTGCCTTCTTTTCGCCGACGACAGCGGGCATGAGCTGGCAGCCCCACCACAACGGCGCCGAGCCGATCTTGGGGCCGGCCTGGCCGAATCGTCCGGACGCACCGGAGATCGTCAGATCACACAGCACGTTGAGTTCGTTGCCGCCACCGATGCAATAGCCACGGACCCGGACGATGATTGGCTTGCCGTTGTTTCGGATGGCGACGGCGAGTCGGTCGTGAAGGTGGTGCAGACCCCGTTTCTGGGCAGCGGTGCGAGTGGGATCGCGCACATCGCCGCCGACGCAAAACGCCTTCTCTCCCGCACCTGTGAAGACGATCACCCCGACCGTCTCGTCGTCTGCCGCGGCCTCGAACGCCTCGCAGAGTTCTCGAATCGTCTGGACGCGGAACGCGTTCAGACGCTCCGGCCGGTTGATCGTGATCGTCGCCCGTCCACCGCCGACCTCGTAGAGGATGTCCTCGAACGTCACTCTGTGCCCCCGTCGTTGCCTTGCGTGTATGGCCTCGCCGAAAGAATCCTCGCATATGCCCCGTCGGCATGGTGTCTCATAATGTGGGACATGTCTCCACATCGTGGAGCCAGGGCTTGGAAGTTTGTAGGCGGTTGGTAACAATTCAGTTCGTTCCAATCGGAACAAGACGCAAGACCATGATGCGAGACGACCTCAGATGACCACATTGGCGCCGAAGCAATCCGAAAGCGGCCGATACCGCATCCAATCGATCGAACGTGCGGTCGCGATTCTCAACGCGTTCAGCGCTGAGGAGCCCGAGCTCGGGGTGACCGATCTGGCTGATCGTCTCCAACTGCACAAGTCGACGGTCCATCGATTTCTCGTCAACCTCGAGGCGGCGGGGCTTGTGGAGCGCAACCGCCACACGTCGCGCTATCGATTGGGATTGCGCATCTTCGAGCTGGGCGGCTTGGTTTTGCAGCAGATGAATCTGTGGGACGAGGCGCTGCCGTTTCTCGAAGGGCTTGTGCGCGACAGCGGTGAGACCGGTCATCTGGCCGTGCTCGACGGCGGCGAAGCCGTCTACATCGAGAAGGTCGAAGCACGTCGGGCCTTGCGCATCCCGTCGGCGATCGGCCGGGGGTATCCGGCACATGCAACGAGTCTCGGCAAGATCCTGCTTGCACATCTGGCCGGCGATGCACGCGATGCGATTGTCGCCGAGCGTGGGCTTGTTCGCTGCACGCCCGGCACCATCACCGACCCGCACCGGTTGAGTGCCGAACTGGACCTGATTCGCACACAAGGCTTCGCGGTCGACGATGAGGAGTATGAGGAAGGGCTTCGCTGCATCGGCGCGCCGATCCTCGGACACACAGGGCAGGTCGTCGCCGCTATTGGGATCGGCGGACCTGTGACACGGGTCACGCCACAACGGGTGGACGAGCTCGCAGAGCTCGTGATGCTCGCCGCCGGAAGTCTCTCCCGGAGGATGGGTTCCGAGCAGTCGGGCGCATACGCGCCAACTGCGCTGCGGGTACGAACCCAAGAAGGCAAGCGACGTCGGGGCTCTGTCCCCAACGGCGGACATTCACCAGACAACGCAACAACACACAAGGAGCTGTGACACCGCATGGCGACCACCGCCTCGACCGACTTTCAGATCCCACTCTCCAGCAGGACCTCGCATTTTGTCCTGCCGAAGCAGTGGGCCTCCATGCGTAAGGCCGAGGCGCTCGAGCGCGAGACCGGCAAGCGTGTGATCCACTTCGAGAAGGGTGACTTTCAGGGCGACGAGTTCTACCCCGCCCCGCATATCTACGAGGCCGCGGCCCGGGCGGTGCATGAGGGTCATGTGCGCTACGTCCCAGGTCCGGGGATGCCAGAGCTTCGCGACGCGATCGCGGAGGAGGCCACCAAACGCGGCCGCCCGACGACGCGCGAAGAGGTGTTGGTCACGATGGGTGCCAAACACGCCCTGACCCAGTCGCTTCTGACCCTCGTCGACCAGGGCGACGAAGTCATCTTTCCAAACCCCGGCTACCCGCCGGACGAGTTCTGGATCACCTACGCCGGGGGCAAGGTCGTCTACGCGCCGCTCATCGAGCCGGACTTCCATTTCGACCTGGACGCGCTCGAAGGTTTGATGAACGAGAAGACCAAACTCCTCATCATCAACTCGCCGCAACGTCCCAACGGCATGTGCGTCGGTCACCTCGACGAGATCGCCGAGCTGTGCAAGAAGCACAACGTCATGGTTCTGACCGACGAGATCTTCAGCCACATGGTCTACGCGCCGTCCGAACACAAGACGATCGCGGCCGTCGAGGGAATGGCCGATCGGTCGGTCCTGGTCGACACCTTCTCGAAGACCTACATCATGACGGGATTTCGCATCGGCTGGTGTGTCGCGAGCAAGGAGATGATCACCGCGATGGACATCTTCCAGCAGAATTCGGTCACGAATGTGCCGGCGTTCGTGCAGATCGCAGCCCTTGCCGGGATCACCGGCCCACAAGAGCACGTGATCGAGACGACCGCGCGGCTGCAGGCCAAGCGTGACCGGATGGTCACCGCGTTGAACGCAATGCCGGGCGTTGACTGCCCGACACCGGACGGATCGTTCTACGTGTTTCCCGATATCCGCGGAACCGGGATGACGGCACAGCAGTTCGCCGATTACATGATCGAGGAGTGCCTGGTGGGGGTTGTCGCGGGCTCCGCGTTCGGCGACCGTGGTGAGGGACACGTCCGCATCACCTACGCCGCGCCCGACGAGGTCATCGACGAGGGTATGGCCCGTATGGCGAAGGGCCTCGCCAACCTCTAGGGTCATCGCCATGCAGCACGGTGAGGGGCGTCCCGTCGGGGCGCCCCTCCTTTCATGTGTGCCGGGGTGAGCGGCAACGTAGGCTTCGGTGGTCAACGACCTGATCGAAGGAGAGCTTGTGGCTGAAGAGCGTCTGTTGTGGGAGGACCTGAACCCAGGGGACGAGGCCGTTTCCCTGAACCGGACGGTGACCGAGGCGGACATCGTCAACTTTTGCGGGGTGTCCGGCGACTTCAACTGGTTCCACATCGATGAGGTGAAGGCCAAGGAATCGGTCTTCGGTCAGCGCGTCGCGCACGGCATGCTCGTGACCTCGATCGCGACGGGCCTGCAGGTCGAGAAGATGGAGCCGAAGATCGCGACTGCCGCATTCGTGGGTCTCAAGGAGTGGGCATTTCGGGCGCCGGTGTTCATCGGCGACACGATTCGTGTCAAGCGCACAATCGGTGAGAAGTCCGAGCACAAGAACCCGGCTCAGGGCTGGTGCATCTACGAGATCGAAGTCCTCAACCAGGAGGACAAAGTCGTGCAAAAGGGTCAGTGGAACATGCTGATCCGTCGCCGCGAGGTGTAGGACCCGATCTCGGCGACATCCAGATGAGGTGGAGGGCGCCCGGGTGGGCGCCCTCCGTCATTCGGCTCAGCGGTGGGGCGGCAGCCCGTCTGGGCCCGCCAATTCCGGGTGCCACCGGCGGAAGTGTTCGTGGTGCTGGTGGGTCAGGGCTCCCGGCGGGTAGTGCTCGGCATAGAAGTCCGGGTCGACGTGCTGGGCCTGGCAGGTCAAGCGCTGGTACATGGGGTCGATGAACGCCGGGAACCGGCCGTAGGTGTCGTGGACGTACTGGCAGTAGTCCTTGACTCGCTCGATCGTCGTCGCGTCGGGCCGCTGGATGTGCGGCATGATCTGGTCGGGTGCGGTGTAGGCCTTGGGTTTGTCCGCGTCGTACTGCGACCACTTGACCTCGAGGAACGCGTCGACTGCCTCGCGCATGTCCGTGTAATAGGGCGGGGTGAACGCCTCGAACACCCCGTCGCGACCGACCGGGGCGCTTGGTCCGCGCTTGGCGTCGGCAAAACGGAAGCCCAAACCGGGCACATCCATGCCTCCCAACACGAAGCGGGCGATGTAGCCGGTGAAGGTCCAGCCGCCCAGTCCCAGGCACTGCAACGCCATGTTGAGGTTTTGGCAGATGAAGGCCTGCTCGACGACCTGCATCGAGAGTACCCGCTGCTCAAGGTCGATCATCCCCATCTGCCGGGCCGGGTCGAGCGAGCCGTTGTCGATCCATTTCTGCAGGCCCGCCGAGGCGTAGCCCGCCTGTTCGTCGACGATCGAGAAGCCATACTCGGGGGAGAGGTAGATGAAGAGCAGATTGATGTACTCGAGGGTCATGTTCGACACTGGCAAGAACAACGTTGAGCCGGGCTTGTTGGCGTTCCAATGGTTGAACACGAAGAGGCCCGGAAGGCCGGTGGGAAGCTCGGCCCTGCTGTCTGTCAGGCGCACCTTGGCGCGATTGGTCATCTCCAGGACCTTCTCGACCTGCGCCTCGATCGACTTTCCCGACAAGGTCGAAAGCTCCCCAGGCTCGGGCAGAAGGCTCCACATATCCAAGAAGAACAGTCCGTCGTCGTTGGTGAAGAAGAGTTCGGTCCCATGGTTGGAACACGATGACGGCCATGTGCGGGCCGTCCACTGCACCAGGGCGTCGGCCCCCTGGGTGGGGTCGATGTCGGCCAGATTCAGGCCGTTGAGGCCGGTCGCCGCCATCAAGAGCAGTGCCTCTTCGACCTCTGACAGTGGCACCGGCTCATAGGGGCTGGTGTAGGACAGCGGCCCGGTGGTGATCTCCATCCCCAGTCCGACGCGGCGGCTCTTGCGGTCCCACACCGCCTGGAAGAAGGGGTAATTGAGGCCGTCAATGACTCCCTCGGGGCTGCCGATGAGGCTCGCCAACGCCTCGCGTGAGGGTGGTGGATTCACAATCCGATCTCCTTCGAAATGATCAATTGCTGGATCTCGCTGGTGCCCTCCGTGATGGAGGCAAGCTTGGCGTCACGGTAGTAGCGCTCGACGGGATATTCGACGATGTATCCGTACCCGCCATGGATCTGCACCGCTTCGCGTGTAACGTAGTCGGCGACCTCGGCGGAGAAGAACTTGGCCATCGAAGCCTCTTTGACGCACGGTTGGCCGGTCGAGTAGAGCCATGCGGCCTTGTAGGCAAGGCTCTTGGCCGCCTCGATGCGCGTTGCCATGTCGGCGAGCTTGAAGCGAATGACCTGGTGTTTGGAGAGCGGTCGACCAAAGGTCTCGCGCTCCGTGGCGTACTTGAGCGCCGCTTCGTA
>JANMKR010000128.1:0-6729 GCA_031372145.1 Actinomycetota bacterium
GCTGATCGGCGAGGCAACCGAGCACGCGGCGCACCACACGGGCCCCGGCATCGGGGGGTTCCTCAACGCGACGTTCGGCAACGCGCCCGAGCTGATCATCGCGCTGCTCGCCATTCACGAGGGCCTCTTCGACGTGGTGCGGGGCTCGCTGATCGGCTCGGTGATCGGCAATGCGCTCCTGGTACTTGGGTTCTCACTCCTGTTCGGGGGTCGTGGTGACCTGGACCGGCCGTCCAGTCTCGTCTCGCTGGCGCTGGTCGGATTCGCAACAGTGCTGTTTGTGATCCCGATGGTTCCCGGACTCGATGGCGATCCCGAACGACGGTCGCTCGCACAACTGTCAGTGCCGATCGCCATCGTCCTGCTCGTCGTCTATCTGGTGGTGACCATCCTCGCGCTGCGCCGGCATCGTCAGCTTCACGTCTCTGACGACCCCAGCGAGATGACGGGCTGGTCCCTCTCGATGTCGCTGATGGCGCTTGGCGCGGCGACGGTGGTCACAGCTCTGGTTGCCGAGGTCCTCGTCGGTTCACTGCAGGTGTTCGCCGAGAAGGCCGGACTCTCGGAGTTCTTCGTGTCGGCGGTGATCGTCGCGATCGTCGGCAACGCGGCCGAACACGGTGGCGCGGTCGTCGTGGCGGTCAAGGGCAACATCAAGCTCGCGTCGGAGATCGCGCTCGCGTCGAGCGCACAGGTCGCGGTGTTCTTGATCCCCTCCGTCGCGTTGCTGTCGTGGGCGTTGAAGCCGCTCGCCCTGTCGTTTCGCCCCATCGAGATGGCTGCGCTGGGCGGAGCGGTGGTCCTGACGAGCGTCGTGCTGTGGGGTGGCCGGTCCAGCCGCTTGCGCGGCGCAGTTCTGATCGGCGGATACGTCGCGGTCGTAATCCTGTTCTTCGCAGTCGGCGACAGGTAGCGACGCTCCGCTCGGCCTGGGAGAGTGTGGACATGCGAATCCGGTTGCTCCGCCATGCCACGTTGCTCGTGCAGATCGGCGACGTCCGCCTGCTGATCGACCCGATGCTCGATCCCGTCGGAACTCAGCCGCCGGTGCCCGAGACTCCGAACCCGCGACCAAACCCCCTGGTTGAGCTTCCCGTGCAACCACTCGATGCCGTCGCCGGGGTGTCCGCGACCCTGGTCACGCATCTTCACGGCGATCACTTCGACCGCACGGCGTTGGGCGCGCTCCCACGCGATCGTCCACTGCTGTGCCAGCCGCGCGATCAGCCGATGTTCGTGCGCGCCGGCCTGCAGGCGACGACGTTTGACGGGACCACCGAACTCGGACCGCTGCGCATCACCCGGACCACCGGTCAGCACGGCACCGGTGCGATCGGCAAGGAGATGGGAGACAGCAGCGGGTACGTCATCGCCGCCGACGGCGAGCCCACGCTCTACATCGCCGGAGACACCGTGTGGTGCGACGACGTCCAGGACGCGATCACCGCGCATGAACCGGCCGTCATCGTCGTCAACGCCGGGGCGGCCCGGTTCATCCACGGCGATCCGATCACCATGGACGTGCCCGATGTCGTCGCCACCTGCAATGCGGCGCCGGACGCCCTGGTCGTCGCGGTTCACATGGAGGCGATGAACCACTGCGGGCTTGATCGCGCCGGTCTTCGTGCAGCCATGGACGCTGCCGGGATGGGCGGCCGCGTCGCAACCCCCGCCGACGGCGAGACGTTGGAGCTTTCCTTCGGTTGACCATTGCGCGAGGGATGGATTGCACGGAATCGCAGCCTCGCTGCGCAGCAACCCTCGGCTTTGCCTGTGGACCGGCGCGGCGATTCAGCACGCCTCACTCCCCGCCTCGCCACCTCGGATCGACAGAGTCCCACCGCAGATACCACCGTCGCATCGTGCGCACAGAAGGCGCCATCGCGGGACACTCCGCATGGCGGTCACGCAAGTCCTGGATGACGCGTTGCGGATCGTGCCCTGCGGCAAACCGCTGTTCCGCCTCGCTCCTGAGGGCGGCCCACGAATACGAACCAGGCTGGTCACGCGCCGCGCCCGCGGACTGGATTTGACGTATGTGCCCGCAGGGCAGCCGCTCGACGGAGCCGGTCGCACACCACATCGCGGCTAGACGTTCAGCGAAGACTGTGCCGCTGTCATCGCGAAGAAACCGATCGCCGGCGTGCGTCTGGCACAACCACACCGAGACTTCATGGGTCAGATGCACGAGCCGCCGCGGTTCCCCACCGATGCGCGCACAGATCGCACACGGCGGACCGCCACCGACGATCTCATCCTCCGCGCGAGCCGCCCCCGGCGCGTCCCACCCGTCCATGCCCGCACCTCCACCCAGATCCTCAGCCTCTGCCATGAACGGATCGTGTCCGAACAACCTGTTACAGCGCACCACCCACCGTGTCATTTGTGTCACGGCTTCGTCACAGGTCACGTAACGATTGACCGACCGTGACATGGCCAAATGGCCAGCGCATCGTGTTGGTGCCCGAGGGAGCGGACGGATTGCGGGTCGAGTTGGTCCGTCCGTCCGTGCCGTCCGGTACGGCGGCGGCGGGCACCGGGGCGACCCGAGCTGATCTCGCCGTTCGGGGGCGGGCCCAGCGGAAACGCGCTGTCGTTTGGACAGCGGGGGGCTTGGCGGTCGCCCCGTTGTGCGTGGTTGGGTTTACCCCTGGCTGGTCGCCGCGTCCCACGCCGCACGCAGGGTGCGATCGTACGGCGGGCGGTGGACGCCTTGCTCGGTGACGATCGCCGACACCAGCCGGTGCGGTGTCCGATCGAATGCGGGATTCGCGACGGTTGCGTCCGCAGGTGTCGCGATGCGACCGAACAACCCGATCGCGAGCACCTCATCACCGGCACGCTCCTCGATCGGGATCTCCGCCGCCGACGGCAATGAGAGATCCAGGCTTGAGGTCGGCGCCGCCACTATGAACGGGATGCCGTGCTCGCGGGCCAGGATCGCGACGCCGTACGTTCCGATCTTGTTGACGACGTCACCGTTGGCCGCGACACGATCCGCACCGACGACGACGTGGGTGACGCGGCCCTCGGCCATCATCGTGGCCGCCATGTTGTCGGCGATCAGCGTGTACGGGATGCCTTCCCGGCCGAGCTCCCAGGTGGTCAATCTGGCGCCCTGCAGGAGCGGCCGCGTCTCGTCGACGATCACCCGGACCGTCGAATCGGCGGCAAACGCGGCGCGTACCACACCGAGCGCGGTGCCGTACCCACCGGTCGCGAGTGCTCCCGCGTTGCAGTGGGTCAGGATCCGCGCGCCACGATGCACCAGCGTTTGACCGTGGGCACCGATACGTTCGCACCGGTCGACTTCGTCCGCATGAATGCGCCGGGCATTCGCCACAAGCGCCGTGACGAGCGCCGGGGATGATTCCGTGTGGTCGGCCACGATGCGAAGCTGAGCATCGACCGCCCAGGCCAGATTGACGGCGGTCGGCCGTGCAGCCCGCAACGCGTGCGCCGCGCGGGTGAGCTCGTCTTTGAGTGCCACAAGCTCGGCGGGCCCCTGCTGCGCCGCCAATGCCACGCCCATCGCAGCGGCGACACCAATGGCCGGCGCACCCCGCACCACCATCGTCTTGATGGCCTCGACGACCTCGGCCCACGTGTGCAGGGTCACGCTGACGACCTCGCTCGGCAGGCGCGTCTGGTCGAGCATCCGCACCTCGCCATCGCCCAACGCGAGGATGTCCGCAGGCGCAAGGCCGGGCGGCGGCGCCGCGATGCTCATTCCTGAGGAGGCTCGGCGGTGCGACCGTACGGGGTGTTCGCCAGCAGATCCTTCAACTTGTCGATCATCGTGATCGGGCCCGGGTCGACCTGGCGCAGACACGCGAGGTACAGCGAGGCGTAGTCGCCCAACAGGACCAGATCCAACATCCGCGCCAGCGCACCCCGACCCTCGGCCTCGATGCGAGTGACCCCCTCGACGAATGGGCTGACCAGATCCTCCGTGAGCCCGAACCGCCGCTCCACCTGACGATGGTTGCGCGGATCCAGCAGCATGATCACGCGGGTCCGAGCGCCTTGAGCCCCCATTCCCTCGATGCCCACAATCTCGTTGTGGTTGTGCTCCGGCAGCCGTGCGCAGTACGCGGGGATCTTCGCGTTCTCGTTGAGCTGGCATTTCCAGCGGTAGGCGATCGGGCCGGTGATCTCGGCGCCCCAGATGAGCGGCAGCCGTTCGTTGAGCATCGAGGCGATCTGCTTGGCCGGGTTCGTCTCCTCTGGGGCTGCGGGACCGTAGTCACGGACGGCCGACAGCAGGGTCTCACGAGCCTCCACACATTCGGATTCGAGCGGCGGCAGAACCTCGAAACGCTCGAGCACCACCAGCATCGCCGCCAGCATCTGCACCAACGCCGCGCGCGGCATCGGCGCCTGGGGCACCTCGACGAACGGCACGCCGCGCGGCTGGTAGTAGTCCACGAATCGCCCGCCGGTCGAGATGCCGATCGCCGGGCAGGTCCGGTCGATCGCATCCAGCATGCAGGTCAGGGTCTCTTCGGTGGTCCCCGAGAACGACGAGCCGATGACCAGCGTGTTCTCCCCCACCCATCCGGGCAGGTAGTAGTCGCGGATGACCTGGACCGGCCGGCGCAGCCGTTCCCAAAATGCGCCGATGATCAGATCGCCTGCAATCGCCGAACCGCCCATGCCGCAGATGGCGACATTGTGGATCGCATCGGGTGGGAACGGGATCTCGACGGCCCTGGCGCTCGCGACCGCGGCGTCAAAGACCTCGACCGCGCGACCGGTCTCGGCGACCAGGCCGAACGAATCGATGTCAAGAATGGCTGGGTGGTCAAGCAGGCTCATTGCGCTCCCCTCCGTACAACTGCGATTGATCCACGTCGGCGTTGGTCGAGATCGTGGCGCCCGCGACCGTCAGTCCGGCTGCGATCGTAGCGCCGTCACCGACGACGACGCCGCGCACAAGCCTGACACGATCTCCCACCGTGACGCCTGCTCCGACGATTGCCCCGTCGAGCAACGCGTTGCTGCCGATCCGCGAGCCGGCCCCGACGACGCTGCCAAGGACAACCGCGCCGGAGCCGACGACCACGTCCGGGCCGATCGTCGTTCCGGACGCGACGCGGGCATCAGGAGCCAACTGCACACCGGGACCCAGATACCGGTCACCGGTCGGCGAGTCGGTCCGGACCGCGCCGGCCAGCACATCCAGGTGCGCCTGAAGGTACGAGTCCGGTGTCCCGATGTCGCGCCAATAGCTGTCGCTCGGATATCCGGCGAGGCGATCCGCCCGAGCGAGGCCGGGAAAGATGTCGCGTTCGATGGAACACGGCTCACCGGACGGAATCACGTCCAGGACCTCGCGTTCGAGCAGATAGGTGCCCGCATTGATCAGAAACGGCTCACCGGGGCGAAGCTGGTCCGGACTGGGCTTTTCGAGGAATGCCTCCACACCCCGATCCGGGTGCAAACGCACGAGCCCGTAGCGCGATGGGTCCGCGACTGGTGTCAGTGCCAACGTGCCGGCGACCCCCGTCGCATCGTGTTGCGCCACGACCGCGGACAGATCGAGGTCGGTCAGCACATCGCCGTTGAACACCAGCACCTGCGCGCCGCTCAGCAACGACTCGGCGTTCTTGACGGCGCCGGCCGTGCCGAGCGGGACGGGGTCGACGACGTAGCGCAATCGCATCCCGATGTCCGCGCCGTCACCGAAGTGCCCTTGGAGTGCCTCGGGTCGATAGCCGCACGAGAAAATCACGTCGATCACGCCGAATCGGCGGAGCTGGTCCAGCTGGTGCGCGACGAACGGCCGATCGACCAGCGGCATCATGGGCTTGGGACGCGTGTCGGTCAGCGGGCGAAGACGCCTGCCTTCACCGCCGACGAGGATGACTGCTTCGATCACGCCCGGCCGATTCCCTCATAGTTAAAACCGGCCGCACGCATCGCGGCGGGGTCCAGGGCGTTGCGACCGTCGATCAGCACCCGGCGGTTCATGGTCGGCGCGAGCCCAGCCCAATCCAGATCGATGATCTGGCGCCACTCGGTCACCAGCACAGCAGCGTCAGCGCCCGTCATCGCTTCGATGACGGTGCCGCACAACTCGACCCCCCGAAGCCGCTCCCTCGCGGCGTCCAGGGCGATCGGATCGTATGCGCGCACCGTGGCGCCTTCGGCCAGAAGCCGCGCCGCCAGCACCAGGCTGGACGCCTCACGCATGTCGTCGGTCTCGGGCTTGAACGCCAGTCCAAGCAACGCGACGGTCGCGCCCTCCAACTGCCCCAGGTGCTTACGCAGCTTGCCGATGACCCGGCGCTTCTGCAGCTCGTTGACCTCGATGACCGAGTTGAGCAACTGGAAGTGATACCCCGAGTTGCCCGCCAGTTGTTTGAGCGCCGAAACATCCTTGGGAAAGCAGCTCCCACCGAAACCGATGCCCGCCTTGAGGAACGCGGGTCCGATGCGTTGATCCAGACCCATGCCTTGGGCGACGGTGACGACGTCCGCGCCAACCTCTTCGCAGACGTTCGCAATCTCGTTGATGAAGCTGATCTTGGTCGCGAGGAACGCATTGGACGCGTACTTGACCATCTCAGCCGTGGGCACCGTGGTCCGGATGATGGGGCAACCGAGCGGCTCGTACAGGGCGGCGACGCGGTCACCGTCCTCGGGATGGAACTCACCGATGACCACGCGGTCCGGGTTGAGGAAGTCCGCGATGGCCGCGCCCTCTTTGAGGAACTCCGGGTTGGA
>JANMKR010000136.1:0-8432 GCA_031372145.1 Actinomycetota bacterium
GAGTTCGCGGATCAGCGGTCGCTCGTGTTGCCCGCGCTCAAGTGGGCGCAGACCGAGAAGGGGCACCTGACCGAAGCCGACCTGGCAGCGGTCGCCGAGGCCACGGGCTACTCACAGGCGTACGTCGAGAGCGTGGCGACGTTCTACGACCGCCTGTACCTGCGCCCCGTCGGCAAGCGCGTGGTGTCGGTGTGCATCACGCTCTCGTGCATGTTGCGCGGCAGCGACGAGCTGCTCGAAGGCCTGTGCGACCACCTGGAGCTCGCCCACGACGGCGGCACCACGGCGGACGGCGCGATCACCGTCCAGGAGGCCCAGTGCCTTGGCGCCTGTGACCGCGCGCCCTGCATCCAGGTCGACGCCGAGAACATGATCGGGCCCTTGACCCCCGATGCCGCCATCCGCCTGGTCGACGAGCTGCGCGACGCCCCCGCTCCCGCCGAAGTGTGGAGGTAGCGCAACCATGCCCGTCATGCACAGCGTCTACCGACAGCGCACCGAGGAGGGCGGCGAGGCCCCGCTGATCCACCTCGACGCCTACCAGCGTTCAGGCGGATACGTCGCGCTGACCAAGGCCCTGACGACGATGGAGGCCGACGAGGTCCTGTACCAGTTCCACCGCTCCGGCCTGCGCGGACGTGGCGGCGCTGGGTTTCCGATGGGGCGCAAGGCCGGGTTCCTGCCCAAGGACTCACCGCTGCCCGCCTACGTCGTGTGCAACGCCGACGAGAGCGAGCCGGGCACGTTCAAGGACCGGGAGATCATCGAGGAGAACCCGTTCCAGCTGCTCGAGGGCATCGTGCTGGCCGCATACGCCGTCGGCTGCCACCGCAGCTACATCTACATCCGGGGCGAATACGAGCATCAGGCCCGCGTGCTGGACAGCGCCATCGCGCAGGCCCGCGCCGCCGGCTTCCTGGGTGAGCGCCTCTGCGGCAGCGACTTCACGTGTGACGTCACCGTGTACCGCGGCGCCGGGGCCTACATCTGCGGCGAGGAGACCGGCCTGCTCGAGAGCCTGGAAGGCAAGCGCGGTCAGCCGCGACTCAAGCCGCCGTTCCCCGCTGTCGCCGGCCTGTACGGCTCGCCGACGCTCATCAACAACGTCGAGACGTTGGCGGCATTGCCGCCGATCATCGACAAGGGCGGCGACTGGTACGCCGCGATCGGCCCCGAGAAGAGCCCCGGCAGCAAGATCTTCTCGGTCTCGGGCCACGTCCTGAAGCCCGGCAACTATGAGGTCGTGCTGGGCGAGACCACGCTGCGCGAGCTCGTCTACGACCTGGCCGGCGGCTTGCGTGATGGTCACGCCTTCAAGACCTGCTGGGTCGGCGGCTCGAGCGTGCCGGTCCTGGGCGAGCAGCACCTGGACACCCCGCTCGACTATGAGTCGCTGCAGACGGCGGGGACGTTCCTGGGCTCAGGCGGCTGCATCGTGATGGACGACTCCGGGTGCATCGTGCGGGCGTCATTGCGCCTCGCGCATTTTTACCGGCACGAGAGCTGCGGCAAATGCTCACCGTGTCGCGAGGGAACGACCTGGCTCGAGAAGATCCTGCAGCGCATGGTCGACGGCCAGGGCCGGCTGGAGGACCTGGAGCTGCTCGAATCGCTGTTCGGCCGGATCGCGGGCAAGACGCTCTGCGCCCTGGCCGACGGCGCGGTGGCACCCATCAAGAGCGCGATCGCACTGTTTCGCGACGACTTCGTCCGGGTGATCGGTGAGGGCTCGCCGCGACCCGAGCCGATGGTGGAGGCCGTGGTTGCCTGATCAGACGGTGACGCCGCACCTCGTCAAGCTGACGATCAACGACCGGGCCATCGAAGCGGTGCCCGGCACGATGCTGGTTGACGCCGCCGCGGCCATCGGCATCGAGATCCCGATCTTCTGTTACGAGCCGCGCCTGGGCGCCCCCATCGGCGCCTGCCGCATGTGCCTGGTCGAGATCGAGGGTCTGCGCGGGTTGCAGACGGCCTGCTCGACGCCGGTCGGGCCGGACATGGTGGTGCACACCAACAGCGCGCAGGCGGTCGACGCCCAAGACGGGGTGCTCGAGCTCCTCCTGGCCAACCACCCCCTGGACTGCCCCGTCTGCGACAAAGGCGGCGAGTGCCCGCTGCAGGACCGCACGTTCAAGTTCGGTCCCGGCGAGACGCGCTTCAGCGAGCCCAAGCGTCACTTCCCCAAGCCGCTCGACCTGTCACCGCTCGTCGCGATCGACCGCGAGCGCTGCATCACGTGTTACCGCTGCGTGCGCTTCAGCCAGGACGTGGCGGAGGACCGCCAGCTGACGTTCCAGGAGCGCGGCGCGGGCACCGAGGTGGCCACGTTCACCGGCGACCCATACATGGGACGGTTCACCGGCAACATCATCGACCTGTGCCCGGTCGGGGCGCTGACCAGCATCCCGTACCGCTTCGTCTCACGCCCCTGGGATCTGCAGAACGCCCCCTCGGTCTGCGGCAGCTGTCCGGTGGGCTGCAACACCGAGCTGACGCAGCGGGAAGGACAGCTCAAACGCATCACCGGTCGCGACACGCCCAACATGGCGGTCGAAGAGGGCTGGTTGTGCGACAAGGGCCGGTGGGGCTACGCCGCCGCCTGGTCCGACGAGCGCATCCGACACCCCATCGTGCGCGACGGTGGCGTGGAGCGCGAGGTCTCCCTGGAGGACGGCGTGGCGGCGGCGGCCCTGATCCTGTCGCGGGCAGCGGCGCCAGGCTTTCTGGTCGGCCCGGCCGCGACGGTCGAGGAGGCGTTCCTGGCCCAGTCGATGGCGGCGGCGCTGCCGGGCGGGCGGGTCGGTCGTCTCGGCATCCCCGGCGAGGCGCTGCACGCGCTGCGCGGGCTCCCTGGCGCGCAACTGGGTGACATCGACACCGCTGACGTGGTCATCGTCGTGGGCGGCGACATCGCCAACCAGCAGCCGGTCGTGGAGCTTCGCATCCGCAAGGCCGCACGCCGTCGCGGAGCCGTCGTCATCGTCGGACCGCGGCCGCAGGAGCTGATCGAACGCGCCGACGGCGTTCGCACACCACCGGGTCAGCTCGTCATCGGCCTGGGAACCGTCGCGAAAGCCCTCCAGGACGCGACGCGAGCGATCGTGCTGTGGGACGAGGCCGACCTGGCCAACGAACCCGACGCCGCCGCGGAGCTCGCACGCCTGATCTCCGCTGCCGGGGCCCATCAGATCGAGCTGGCCGCCGACGTCAACGGAGCGGGTCTGCGCGCCCTGGGCATCGGGACCGACGCGCTGCTCCCCGCGATCGAGGCGCAGTCGGTCGGCACGCTCGTGACGGTCCACGCCGATCCCCTGGCCGCCGCCGGTGCGACCCGCTGGGGCGGCTCGCTGCACAAGGCCGGGCCGCTGATCGCGATCGCAACGCACCGCTCGGCGACCACCGAGCGCGCGGACGTCGTGCTGCCCGCGTTGATGCACCACGAGCAGGAGGGTGTGCTCGTGTCGATGACCGGGCGCGCGCAACGACTGCGCCCCGGCGCCCGTGGCCCCGAGGGTGCCGCGGCCGCGTGGGAGCTCTTGATCGCGCTGAGCCACCGCGTGGGCAAGCCCCTGCCGCACCGCACGCCGGCCCAGGCGTTCGCCGCCGCCACCCAAGCCCATCCGGCGTTCGCCGAACTCAGCTACGGAGCGCTGGGCGACGAGGGCCAGGTCATCGGCGCTCCGACCGGGACGATTCCGGCCGGATCCGTCGCGCACCGCGAACCCGAGGGCGAGGGTCTGCTGCTGGTCACCACCGGCGAGATCTTCGGCGACGCCATCTCGTGGCAGTCCGACGCGCTTGCCGCCGTCCGCACACCGCCGGCCGTCAAGCTGGCACCCGGACAGGCGAGCGCGCTCGGCCTGAGTACGGGACAGCGGGCCACGGTCACATCGCCATATGGCAGCTGCGACCTGGCCGTGACGCTCGACCCCGCGGTACCCGAGGGGGCCGCGTTCGTCGTGGCCGGACCCCCGTCGTCGGGCACCGGTGCGTTGCGCCCCGTCGACCATGGCCCGGTGCGCGTGACCGTGGAGGCAACCGGATAATGGCCCAGGAAGCCTTCCTGACGATCCTGATCAAGGCCGCCGCGCTGGTGTTCGTGGTCGTGACCGCATTCGCCTACCTGACGCTGCTCGAGCGCAAGCTCATCGGCCGCATGCAGGCGCGCTACGGCCCCAACCGGGCCGGGCCACTCGGTTCGCTGCAGCCCCTTGCCGACGTCGTCAAGCTGATCTTCAAGGAAGACTTCATCCCGGCGGGCGCCAACAAGATCTTGTTCCAGCTGGCGCCGGTCATCTCGGTCTTCGCGGCGATCTCGGCGATCGTGATCATCCCGTTCGGCGAGCCGACCACCTGGTGGGGCCACCAGGTCAACTTCGTCGGCGCCGACCTCAACGTGGGCCTGCTGTTCGTGTTCGCGCTGTCGGGCATCGGGTTCTACGGCCTGATCCTGGGCGGCTACGCGAGCGGCAACAAGTACTCGCTGCTGGGCGCGGCGCGCACGGCGGCGCAGCTGGTGTCGTACGAGGTGGCGATGGGGTTGTCGGTCGTGGGCGTGCTGATGCTCTCGCAGAGCCTGTCGCTGACCGACATCGTCCACGCCCAGGCCGACACCGCCTGGTACATCGTGCTGCAGCCGATCGGGTTCGTCATCTTCCTGATCGCCGGCACGGCCGAGACCAACCGCCCGCCGTTCGACCTGCCCGAGGCCGAGAGCGAACTCGTCGCCGGGTACCACACCGAATACGGCGGCATGAAGTTCGCGGCGTTCGCGATGGCCGAGTACCTCAACATGGTGATCGTCGCGGGCCTCGGCGCCACGCTCTTCTTGGGCGGCTTCAGCGGCCCGTGGCTTCCTGGCCCGCTGTGGCTTGCGATCAAGGTGCTGGGACTCGTGCTGCTGTTCATCTGGTTTCGCGCGACCCTGCCACGCCTGCGCTACGACCGGCTGATGAAACTCGGCTGGAAGCTCCTGCTGCCGCTCGCCACCCTCAACCTGCTGGTCACGGCCATCGTCGTGGGCATCTGGTTCACCAACTGATGGAAAATTCCAGCCGCCACCAACAGTTGAGCCGCCGCGATCTCCATTTATTGGAGTCGGCGGCGAATAGGCCGCCCAAGACGATCCATCCGCCGCCCTCAGCACGGCACTTGGGTGGCTTATTCGCGGCCGTGCCGGCCGCTCAACCGCTTTGCGCGGCTGCGTGTAGCGGAGGCGACGTATGAGTATCCAAGCGACCCTCAAGGGCTTCAGCGTCACGTTCAAGACGATGCTGACGGCACCGAAGACCATCGGGTACCCCGAGCACAAGACGCCCGTGCACCCACGCTTTCGCGGGCGCCACCGCCTGTGGAAGTTCGAGAACGGCCTCGAGAAGTGCGTCGGCTGTTCGCTGTGCGCCGCCGCCTGCCCGTCCGACTGCATCCGTGTCGTCGCCGAGGAGAACACGCCGGACAACCGCGTGTCGGCCGGCGAGCGCTTTGCCCGCATCTATGAGATCAACATGTCCCGCTGCATCTTCTGCGGCTACTGCGAGGTTGCGTGCCCGTTCGACGCGATCACGCTCGAGGCCGAGTACGAGATGAGCGAGTACGACCGCCCGCGTGACCTGGTCTACACCAAGGACATGCTCCTGGCGCCGCACCCCAAGCAGGTTCCCGTACGAGAGCCGGGTCAAGAGATCTGATGGCCCCGACCGTGGCATCACGCCGGGATCTGGCGGCTGCGAAGCTCCGCTGGATTCAGCAGCTCCCTGGGGAGCCCAACTGGCCGGGGGCATTGTCCTCAGTCGTGTCCATATTTCCAATATGGACGCTCCCTGCGTCCGCGTCCAGCGGACTTCTCGCACGCCATATCCACGGCAGATGCCACGGCCGGGGCCATTAGGTGGGCGAGCAGATCGCATTCGGCCTTGCCGCCGCCGGGGCCATCGGCTGCGGGATCCTGGTCATCACGCTCAACAACGCGTTCCGGGCGGCGGTGGCGCTGATCGGCACCCTGATCTCGGTGGCGGTGTTGTTCTTGCTGCAGGCCGCGCCGTTCGTCGCGTTCGTGCAGGTCATCGTCTACGCGGGCGCGATCGTGACCCTGTTCCTGTTCGTGCTCGCCTACCTGGGTGAGCGCGTCCAGGGCTCGCCAGACCGGCTCGCCAAGTACCAGGTGTTCTCGTGGATCGTGGTGCTCGCACTCGCAGGCATGGGCGGGATCGTCTTCCTGTCGAGCAAGCTGCCCGGCATCGGCGCCGACCCGCAGCCGGTCGACGACATCGGCAGCCCCCAGGCAATCGGGGATGCGTTTCTCAAAGAGCACCTGCTGCCGTTCGAAGCCACGTCCCTGGTGCTCCTGGTCGCAGCCGTCGGCGCGGTGCTGCTGGCCAAGCGCGCGGTGCTCGCGGAGCGTGGCCGATGAACGGCGTGCCCCTGGGCTTCTCCCTGGCGGTCTCGGGGGCGCTGATAGTGCTGGGGCTGATCGGCGTCATGACGCGGCGCAACCCGTTGCTGTTGCTGCTGGCCGTCGAGCTGATGCTGAACGCCGGCAACGTCGCACTCGTCGGATTCAGCCGGTACTGGAACGACACGAGCGGCCAGATCTTCGCGTTGATCGTGATGGTCGTCGCGGCCGCTGAGGTCGTCATCGGCCTGGGGCTTGTCGTGTCGGTCTTCCGCTCGCACGGTGCCCTGGACGTCGACGAGATGTCGGAGTTGCGCGGGTGAGCGGCGTCCTGGGCTGGATCGTGCTCGGCTTGCCGCTGCTCGGGGCGTTGATCCTGGCGTCCTTCGGCGCACAGGAGCCGCCCAAGATCGTGACGCGCCTGGTCGGGTGCGGTTCGATCGGGCTGGCATTCGTCCTGACCGTGGCGATCTTTTTGGGCCTGGTCGGCGACAACCCCGACGAGCGCGTCCACGTGTCACGGCTGTGGGAGTGGATCGACATCGGCAACATCAAGGTCGACCTGGCGATCCGCATCGACCAGCTGTCGGTGCTGATGATGCTGGTCATCACGGGCGTGGGGTTTCTGATCCACGTCTACTCGACCGAGTACATGGACCACGAGGCCGGGTACCGGCGGTTCTTCGCCGAGATGAACTTCTTCGTGTTCTCGATGCTGCTGCTGGTGGAGGCCGCCAACTTCATCTTCCTGATCGTCGGGTGGGCGTTCGTGGGCCTCGCCAGCTACCTGCTGATCGGCTTCTACGACGACCGGCCGATCGCGGTGGCAGCCGCCAAGAAGGCGTTCGTGGTCAACGTGATCGGCGACGTCGGCATGGTCATCGCCGCGTTCCTGCTGGCCCGTGATCTGGGCACGCTGGACTACACCGAGGTCTTCGCCACGGCACCCGACAAGCTGACCTCGGGCGGCGGGGTGGCCGTCGCGATCGCGCTGCTGTTGTTCGTCGGCGCCGCCGCCAAGAGCGCGCAGGTACCGCTGCACACGTGGCTTCCGGACGCGATGGAGGGACCCACGCCGGTCAGTGCGCTGATCCACGCCGCGACCATGGTGACGGCCGGCGTCTACCTGATCGTCCGCACGCACGTGCTCTACGAGCTGGCCCCGGTCGCGATGGACATCGTGGCCGTCGTGGGGTGCATCACGCTGTTCATGGCCGCGACGATCGCGATCGCGCAGGAGGACATCAAGCGCGTGCTCGCCTGGAGCACGGTCAGCCAGATCGGCTACATGATCATGGGCGCGGGACTGGGGGCGTACTCGTCGGGGATGTTCCACTTCTTGACACACGCGTTCTTCAAGGCGCTGTTGTTCCTTGCGGCCGGCATCGTCATCCATGCGCTGGCGGGCGAGCAGAGCCTGGATCGCATGGGCGGGTTGCGCACGCACCTCAAGTTCGCGTACGCGACGATCGCGATCGGCTGCCTGGCCATCGCGGGCGTTCCCGGGTTCGCCGGGTTCTTCAGCAAGGACGACATCCTGGCCCACGCGCTCGCCCGCGGCGGCCTCGGCGTCACGCTGTTCGTCTTCGGCTCGATCGCCGCGTTCCTGACGGCGTTCTACATGTTCCGGCTCTTGTTCCGGGTTTTCGTCGCCCCGCGGCCCGACGGCGACTACGAGCACGCCCCGCACGGCGCCGGCTGGGCCATGAGCGCACCCGTCGCCATCTTGGCGGTGTTGTCGATCGCCGGTGGGTGGCTGCAGGTGCCGTTTGGCTGGCACAAGGTCACCGACTGGCTCGACCCCGTGTTCGCCGACAGCCTGCTGAAACCACTCGAGGCGACCCATGCCCAGGAGTTGGCGACGGTCATCGTGTCGGTCTGTGCGGCGTTCGCGGGGATCCTGCTGGCCTGGTACGTCCTCGCCCGTGATCCGTCGCGGCGCGTCCGTGCCGTCGCCGCCGTGCCGCAAGCCCGCGCACTGCTGGAGGATGCCTACCGGTTGGACGACCTGTACGACGACCTGTTCGTACATCCCGGC
>JANMKR010000143.1:0-39623 GCA_031372145.1 Actinomycetota bacterium
CGTGTGGGTCGTGACCGTCGCGACGATGCTCAGCGTCGCCGAAGCGCCATTCGCCATCGTGCCGACCGTCCACACACCCCCGGCATACGAACCGGTCGACGGCGTCGCACTGACCAAGGTCAACCCCGCCGGCAGCGCATCGGCCACCGAGACGGTCTGGGCCGAGTCGGCGCCGTTGTTGGTGACCGTCACGGTGAAGGTGACGTTGCTGTTGAAGGCCGGCGTCGCGTTGCTGACGGTTTTCGTCACCGCAAGGTTTGCATCCAACACGTTGACCGAGGCAGAGGCGGAGTTGTTGGCGGCGTTGGCATCGGTGCTGGTCGTCGTGATCGTGGCCGTGTTGACCACCGGTGAGAGCGTCGTGACGGTCGCGACGATCGACAATGTGGCGGACGCGCCGTTCGCAAGGTTCCCGACCGACCACACGCCGGTGCCAGAGGTGTACGTCCCAACGGACGGAGTGGACGACACGTACGTCAGGCCCGCCGGCAACAGATCGGTCACCGAAACCGCCGTGGCGAGCTCCGGCCCGTTGTTGGTGGCGGTCACGGTGAACGTGACGTTGCCACCCGCTGCCGGATTGGCGGTGTTGACGGTTTTGGTCACGCCCACGTCCGCGTTGGGACGCCGCACCAGGACGTCCTCACCGGTGCTCGATCCGGAGGCGTACGAGACCGTCACTGTGGCGCCCACGACCGCGCGGGTGGGATCGGTGTACGTCGCGGACGCCGGGTTCTGGAAGGTCCCGATCGCCGCGGCGGCGATCGTCGTGTCGAATGTGATCTGCACCTGGCCGCCGCCCGGGATGGTGAAGGAGTCCCACACCGGCGCGCTCGACCCTGCGGTCGGGTTGGTGGTCGACGGACGCGTCGCTCCGCCGGTCAGGGTCACCGTGCCGGTGGATGCGTAGGTGAAACCCGCCGGCAGCGCGTCCGAGATCGCGACGTTCGTCGCATCTCCGCGTCCCGCAGCATTCGCGACGGTGATCGTGTAGGTCGCAGTCCCACCCGACCCTGAGTTGACGACGACCGGGGTGCCCGTCGTCTTGGTGACCGTCAGCGTCGGAGTGCATTCCGTGCCTGCGCTTGTGCCGGGAACCGTGGGAAGCGTCGCGGTTGTCACGCTCGTGCCGCCGGTTCCGCCGGTCGCGCCGTAGGCGATGAACGTGCCGCTGCCGTTGTTGGTGTCACCGGCACCTCCGGCCGCGACGCTGACTGCCGCCGGCGCCCCGGAGAGGATGACCGCACCGCCACCGCCACCGCCACCCGGGCCGTGGGAGCCTGATGTGGCCTGCTCGGCGTCGCCACCGATGGCGCCACGTGCGTTGACCGTCAAGCCGGCCGTCCCGCCCCCCGCCGACAGCACCATGATCGAGCCGCCGGCCCCACCGCCGCCGCCCGCGTCGTTCTCGGGCGTGACGCCCGTCTGGCCATCCGACGTGATGCTGCCCGTGCCGGTCAGGTTGCCCGCGCGAATCATGACGATGCCACCACCGTTGCCACCCGCCGAGGCGGCGGGGATGGTCGGGGAGTTGTTGCGCGAACCCGCGCCGCCTCCGCCCCCCAGCGCCACCTGACTGATGCTCGGCGTGAACGGGCTGCCCCCGAAGCCACCGCGCGCCAGGTTGGTGCTCCACGAGTTGCCGCCCTGGCCGCCCGTGCCACCGTTGGCGCCACCGCCACCGCCGCTGTTCTGATCGTTGGCAGTGGGGTTGCCATCGGTGCCGCCACCGCCTGCGGTCCCGGGTGCACCGCGTGCCGAGCTGCCGTTGGGATAGCCCTCGACGCCGGTGTCGGTGGCTGCGGCGACGCCGTTGCGCACGTAGCGCGGGGTGCCGGCGGTGCCTTCGCCCTTCTGGCCGTGGAAGGCACTCGTCGCGAGCGACCTGTAGGCGGTGTTGGATCCACCCGCGGCACCGGTGAGTTGGCGGGCGCCACCCCCGCGAAAGCCCAGCGCGCTCACATCGACGGCGGCGGTGCCGAGCGCAAGCGACCCGGCGACGTCCAGCACGAGGACGCCGCCGCTCGCGCCATTCCAGGCCGACGCGGTCAGCGTCGAGCCGAGCGTCGCTGTCGAGTACTGCGGAACACGGACGACCTGGAAACGCCGCTGACCCTGCGTGGCGGTCGCTGCGGCGTCGGTGTAGGCGTTGACCAGCCCAGAACCGCCGCCGGCGCCCTGCACCGGAACCGACCCGGCCGCGACCGGCCCGGTCGCACGCACGTATTCGAACTTGCCGGAGTTGTTGGCATTGGTCGTGCCTGTCGCCGGATCCCCGGCGACTCCGTCACCGTACGTGCCGGTGTTCGTCGAGTCGATCGCGGCATCCTGCATCTGGATGACCAGGAGCAGATCGCCTGCCGCGATCGGTGTCGCAGCCCCTCGGGATGCGCCGACCGGGATGGACACGGCACCCGCCGCAACGCTGCCGGATCCCGGGTAGTACGTGTTGACGACACCAGCCAGGGTTCCACCGGGACCCGTGCTCCCCGGAACCGCGCAGGGCGCAGCGGACGCACGGTCGACGTTGCGGGCTGCCAGGAGCCCAAACGCCACGGCGACCAGAAGGACCGCTCCGAGAATTGAGATGGGACGCTTGATGTGTGTGCCGATGTGTGGTTTTTGCAGGGAGTCTTGGGGGCAGCGCGATCCATCGCGTCCAAAATGCCAGTCCGTCGGTCGAACCCCGGCAATGGGTTCATCGGCGGCACACGTCGGGAACGTGAGCCCCCAAAGCCCCGCAGTTGTGCGGTTTGTGTGAGTTCCAGACCCGGGACCGTGGGCCAGAAGAGCGCCGTCGGCAGAAGGGGGAGCACGTGGGCGGCACAAAGCCCTGTAAATCGACTACTTCTTCGCGCTGCGACGCGGGGGGCTTTCAGTCAGCGTGGCGGGCGCGCCACCCAAGCTGCGCCGCGGTGGCGAGCATCAGGAGGGCAAACAGCAGCCGCAACGTGCGTGGGGGTGTTGCATCCGCAATGAACGCGCCCATGACGGCCGTGGCGACGGAGGCCGTGCCCATCACGGCGGCGGCACCCCACCGCACGGTCCCGGCCTTCTGTTGACGCCAGGAACCCAGCAGCGACACGGGAATGATGGCCAGGAGTGACGCTCCCTCCGCGCGCAGCTGCGGCAGGCCGACGACCAGCGTCAGCGCGGGCACGAACAGAATCCCGCCGCCGACACCGAAGAGTCCTGCCAGGGCCCCCGCAACGAAGCCGAGCGCCGCGACAACGACACCCCGACCCACATCAAGCGTGATTTGTGTCCCTGCAGACACAACTGGCTTGCTGAGCAGCCAAGTAGCGGTGATCGCGAGCAATGCGGCAAATCCAAACGTCAGGGAGCGCGTCGTGATCCGATCCTTGACCCACAACCCGACCAGGACACCGAGGACGGCGGGGAGTCCGATCAGCACCGCATAGCCCCATGCAACGTTGCCAAGGAGTCCGTGCGTGATCACACCGACCGTGGCCGTCACGATGATCGCCGCCAGCGAGGTCGCGGTCGCGACCTTGGTGTCGAATCCCAACAGCAGCGCGAGCATCGGCACCATCACGATGCCACCGCCCACGCCGAACAGGGTGGCGAAGAGCCCGGCGGTCATGCCCACCAGCACGAGCCGCGGCCACATGCCTGCAAGCGCACTGTTAGCGTCAGCGGACATGGCAACCATCGAGACGGACGGCCTGGTCGCAGCGATCGCCGCGACACCGGCGACCAGCGCGGTGATGTTGGACCTCGATGGAACGCTCGCACCGATCATCGAACACCCTGGAGATGTGGCGATTCCGGCCGAAATCCGTGTGCTGCTGCCGGTGTTGCGCGATCGCTACGGACTGGTGGCGTTCATCAGCGGGCGCGCGCGCGACGATCTGCGTGGCATCGTCGCACTCGACGGCGTGGCCTACTCCGGAAATCACGGGATCGAGGTTCAACTCGACGATGGTCGAATCCTGCCGACCGGCGTCAGCCACGGCGCGTTGGAGACGTTGAAGACATTCGCCCGCCACTGGAGCGGGCAGGGCCTGGACACATTGGGCGTGTGGATGGAGCACAAAGGGGGGACGTTGACGTTCCACTACCGCACGGCGCCGGATCAGCGGGCCGCCCGTCGCCACCTGGAGCAATCGGTGGTCCCGGCGGCACGCGCCGTGGATTTGGTCGCCGCAATGGGTCGGATGTCGATCGAGATCCACCCGTCGGAATCGGTGCACAAGGGCAGTGCCGCCGACACCCTCCTGGACGCGCGACCGGCGATTCGGCGGGCCATCTCGTTGGGCGACGACCGGACGGATGCCGACGTCTGGCGGGCCCTGCGTGCGCGGGTGGTCGACGGCCGGCTCGACCTGGCGGTCGGGGTTGGGGTCATCAGCGACGAGAGCCCTGCGGCGGTGCGCGCCGAATCGGACATCCAGGTGCCGGGTGTCGAGGGAACGCTGGCGTTGCTGCGTGTCCTGGCGGGGCATCAGGCGCCCTGACGCAGGGCGGCGGCGGGCACCGTGTTGGCGATGCGCTCGGCGGTCGCCCCGGCGCGGCGCGCGATCGTCACGCCATACCGCCGGAGCGAGAGCTCGCCCACGGAGTGCGCATCGGTCCCGATGACCAGGCGCACCCCTGCCGCGAGCGCACGTCGAGCCAGATCGGCAGACAGATCCAGCCGGCGCGGCTGGGCGTTGATCTCGAGGCACGTCCCCGTCGCGGCCGCGCGGGCGAAGATCGTGTCGAAGTCGAGTTCATAGCCGTCCCTCCGACCTGACATCCGTCCGGTGGGATGGCCGATCGCATCGACCAGCGGGTGTTCGATGGCCGTGAGGATCCGGTCGGTCAGCCGGGTACGCGACTGGGAGAACCCGCTATGCAGGCTGGCTGTGACCCAGTCGAAACCAGCCAGAAGCTCATCATCGAAATCCAGCCTGCCGTCGGCCAACACGTCCATCTCGCATGCCTTGAGCACACGGATGTCGTCGCTGGTGGCGTTGATCGCGTCGATGGCCTCCCACTGACGCCGAACCCGTTCCTCGTCAAGGCCGCGGGCCATGGCCAAACTCTTGGAATGGTCGCTGATTCCGACGTAGTCCAGCCCCAACGCGCGGGCACCCGCGACCATGTCGTCGAGCGAGTCACGCCCGTCACTCCATGTGGTGTGCACATGGAGATCGCCCCGCAGGTCACGCTCGTCGACCAACGTGGGCAAGAGCCCGGCCACAGCCACCGCGATCTCGCCCGTGTCCTCCCGAAGTTCCGGTGGAATCTCAGGGAGGCCCAGCATCGCGTAGACCCCGGCCTCGTCCGTATGCAGCAGAATCGTCCCATCGGTTTGGGTGACACCGTGCTCTGAGAGCGATAGTGCTTGCTTGACAGCAAGCTCTCTCAGTCTGATGTTGTGCGCTTTGGAGCCCGTCAGGTGCTGTAAGAGGTTGCCGAACGACGCCGGCGGACCAACGCGAAGCTCGACCCGGATGCCCGCCTGCGTCATCACCGCCATTCCCGCTGTGCCCCGGGACAACACCTCGGTCACCATCGGGTGGGATGCGAATGCCTGCAGGAGCCGCTCCGGGGCATCCGTCCCCGCGGCTAGGTCGATGTCGTGGACGCTCTCGGAGCCGCGGCGCAGGCCACCGGCGACGGTGAGCGCACTCGTCCCTTGGATTCGGGCAAGGTCGGCGACGATCTGCTCGGCGACGGGGAGCGCCCGCCCGATCGGGATCCGCGTATTCGGCGAAGCGCCGGTGGCCAGTGCCGCCAGCTGCTCACCCACTTGGACGACGACCTTGGGACCGATTCCCGCGACGCCTGCCAGGCGCCCGTCCGAAACCGCGGCGGACAGACTCTCCAAGTCGATGACTCCGAGCGCTTCCCACACGGCGTTGGCACGTTTGGGCCCGATCCCCTGCAGCCGTGCGATGTCGGCGAGGCCCTCGGGAACCTTGGCGCGGAGGCGCTGCAGGGCGGTGATCCCGCCGGTCTCGACCAGTTCGACGATCTTGTCCTGCAAGGTTGCGCCGATATCAGGCAGTTCGACGGCGCGACCGGCCAGCGCCAACGCCGCCACCGACTCGCCGGCTCCCCGAATCCGGGCCGCGCCGCGCCGGTAGGCAAGGATCCGGTGGCGTGACTGCTCGCCTCCGATCTCGAGGAGGTCCCCGTAGAGGTCGAACCGATCGGCGATCTGGCCGTTCGTCGGAAGGGCTTGGGCGCTCACACGCGAAGGGTACTTCGCCGGCAGGAGCACGGCGCAACGGTCGTTGGGCGAACCCCCTGGGGAGCAACTAGAATCGCCTGTGGGTGTTTGAGGTGCAGTCGGGGAGCGGGAAGGGCGGCGTGGTGGGTGTGACGAGCGTGACACGCGGAGGCTGGGTGGCGGTCGGCGCGGGCGCGTTGGCGCTCGCCTCGGGAAGCGCGTTCGCCGGCCAGCAGTATGCGAATCGGGCCGAGCTGGGCACCCCGGTTCCGGCGCCGGGCAGCGCCGTCGCCACCGCACGACCCTTGATCGGGCTCGATGCGAAACACGTGGGGGGCATGCGTGACCTCAGCGTGCTCGTCGACGGGACCGATCGCACGTCGAGCGTCGGACGGACAGCCGACGGGCGACTGGTGCTCCCGACACGGCGTTTGCGTGACGGCTCGCACGAGGTGTCGGTCCGCTTTGGAACCCGCAACGTCTTCTCACGGTCGGTCGAGCGCAAATGGTCGTTCGACGTCGACACGAAGCTCCCAAACCTCGCGGTCACCACCCCGAAGGCCGGGGCTGAGGTCAACGCCCGCAACCTGGTCGTCACGGGCAAGAGTGAACCCAACACGAACCTCTCGGTCGGTTGGAAAGGCGGCTCGGCCACGACGGTCGTTGACGCAACCGGCGGATGGAAGGTCACCGCGAAGCTCCCCGAGGGCCCGGTGGCGCTCAAGCTCGTGGCGTCAGACCCCGCCGGCAACGCCGCGGTGACCAACCGCAGGATCACGGTCGACACGGCGGCGCCGACGCTGGCATTGGCGAAAATGCCGGCAAAGCTGACCGAGACCGATGCGCCGACGTTCACCGGCACCATCAAGGGCGAATCGCCTGGACGGGCCATCGTCGGAGCGACCGTCAACGGACGCGAGATCGTCGCGCAGCCAGGGGCCGCGGGCGTCGACCAGAACGGCGATCCGGTCGCGGGCGTCGTGTTCACCGGCACGACGTTCGCGTTGTCGGTCGGGCGCATCCCGCAGGGCCGCAATGCCGTCAAGGTGTTCGTGCGCGACCCCGCCGGCAACCAGACCGAGAAGTCACTCAAACTCGTCGTGAACAGCACGGACGAGTTCGGCACACGTGACCTGATCGCGGGAGCCCGTGGCGGCGACGTCAAGAGCCTGCAAAAGCAGCTGCGCGAGCGCGGCTTCAAGCGGACCAAGGTCACGGGCGTCTACGACGACCAGACGGCACGTGGCGTGCGCAACTATCAGCGGGTCCACAGCATCAAGCAGTCAGGCGTCTTCGGACCCAAGACGCGCACCACCTTCGTCGGCAAGATCGTCGTCAACCTCAAGAAGTTCCGGGTGTCCGTCGTGCGCGACGGCAAGACCGTCGTCTCCTTCCCGATCGCGTACGGCACCGCGGCGTACCCCACACCGACGGGCGATTACAAGATCGTCAACAAGCAGTCCAACCCAACGTGGACGCCGCCGCCGGACAGTTCGTGGGCCAAGGGCCTCGGTCCCATTCCGCCAGGTCCGGGCAACCCGCTCGGCACGCGCTGGATGGGAACATCCGCCCCGTACGTGGGCATTCACGGCACCCCTGCCGACAGTTCGATCGGGACGCGGGCCAGTCACGGCTGCATCCGCATGCACATCCATGATGCGGAGTCCCTCTACGAACAAGTCGTCGTCGGGATGCCGGTCCACATCGCGTAGTGCGCCTGACCGAACTCACGGAGGACACGTGGGAGGGGGCGGTCACCTCGGCCTCGATGCCCGTGCTGATCGATGTCTGGGCACCATGGTGCGTTCCGTGTCGCAAGGTCACGCCGCTGGTCGAGCAGCTCGCTCGGGAGTCCGGGGATCGACTCGTGGTTGCGACGCTCAACGGTGATGACGCGCCGCGGTTCATGAGCCGCTTTGAGGTGATGTCACTCCCGACGCTGCTGCTCTTCGCAGCCGGCCAACCCGTGGAACGGGTCGTGGGGGTACCGAAGATCGATAAGCTGCGCGCCGTGATCGAGCCGCACCTGGGGAGCGATTGAATGGCGATTTACTTCAGCATCGGGTTTTGCCAACCGTTCGCCAAGATGGCGACGGAACGGGTCGAGGGCTTCGAAAGCGTCGAGATCGTGAGCGCCGACGGCGAGATCGTGGGCGTGCGAATCGATGATCCGCGCGAGGTGCTCCGTCTCGATGATCTGATCGCGGCTTTGAACCTGGATGCGGACAAGGTGTGGCAACGACTGCGGGCCGACGAAGACGTGCTCCTGGGCCGCCGGCAGGCCACCTGGGGCGGCGGCGGGGCGTAAACCGGTTTCGCGTGGACGTGACGCAGCGCCGACCCACGGGCAGCACCGCGCGCGCCGCGTGATCCCTCAGCCCCGAGTGCATCGCTTGACGCATCGGGGAGGGCACCAACGTGGCCCTTGGAGCACACACGGCGTTTCCAAACCCCACTTCGACCCGGCCGCTGGCTCGTGTTCACCAGACAGCCATTTGGCTGTCACGGTGCGGCCAATTGTCACATCCCATGTGTGAATGTTGTGACGCTATTGGCACACTCGGGTGTAGCGCTGTGACACGTTCTGGGGGCAGGATCCGGTCCATGAGTCGTTTGCCACACGGATTCGGATCGCCGTCGGGACGTGGACGATCGGGGATGTCCACGTGAGTCGCTCACCACGCGGCCGGCAGCCATCTCTTCCGTCGGAGCGTTCGCCGCGGCACACCGCCTCCCCGCCTGCGGGGCCGGAGTGCCCACCGTGTGCGATCTGCGGGCATGGCGGACGCGGATCCCGGGTGCCGCACCACCTGACGCATGGAATCTCCGTGTGGTTGTGCGACACGCACAGAAGTGATTCGTTCATGAGCCGCCGTTCGGGACGGGAATTCGTCGAACGACTCGCGGGGGTGTGGGCGGCGAACGAGATGCTCACCGGCCGCAGGAACGACGCGCTCGAAGCACACCTTCGGCGCATCCACACGGCGACGGCCGGCCGAAAGCAGCCGGGGTCGTACTCATGGCCGCTCCTGCGTCTCGAGGCCGAACGGCGGTTTGCGGCGGGAGAACCCCCGGCGAACGTCATCGCCGAACTGCGCCGAAGCTACCGTGACGGCCCCGCGATGGTTCCCTCAGTACGCACCATGCGCCGATGGTTCACGCAGGCGCGCTGGCTGGCAAACGCATCGAACAACCGGCGTTCGCAGTCCCGACCGCCCACGCGACCAGCCCGACCAGCATCACCCTGGCAACCGTTCATCAATGTGGTGCTCACCGGCGCCACCCGCACTCCCGCCCAACGGTTGAGCCTCCTGCGACGAAGACCCTGAGCCTCAGGCCCGATCGAGACGGATCGCGAGGGGTTCGCCGTCCAGGACGTGCTCCTCGTGGTGGACGCCGCCAAACGGAGCGCCGTGCCCGACGGACAGGTCCACCGCCAGGGTCTCGGCGGCAATGTGCGGGCGGTGCGCGTCGATCGCCTCGCGCAACACGCCCGAGCCGTCCAGGTGGAGACGGATCCGCTCCTCGACCCGCAGGCCGGCTGCCTTGCGGGCAGCCTGCACCGCGTGGATCACCTCGCGGGCCCGACCTTCCTGACGAAGCTCCTCCGACAGATCCGTCGCGAGGCCGACCGCCAGCGCCCCGTCCTGGACAACGGCGTACCGCTCGCTGGGGCGAACCTCACGCAGCACATCGTCGCCGCTGACCGCCTGGGGCACGCCGTTGATGGTGATCGTGACCTCGCCACCGCCGTCGAGCGCACGGACGACCTCGGTACCGTCCAATGTGGCGAACGCCTCGGCGACCAGCGGCATCGCGTTACCGAACCGGGGTCCGAGCGTGCGGTAGTTCGGTTTGACCGTGACCTCGACCAGTTCGGCGGGGTCGCTGATGAACCGCACGTCCTTGACGTTGAGTTCGTCCGCGATGAGCTCGACATGTGCCCCCATCGCGGCGGCGTCAGCCGGCGCACACGCGACGACCACCTCCGCAAGCGGTTGCCGGACCCGCAGCTTGGCGTCCTTGCGCGCCGAACGCCCGAGCGACACGGCATCACGGACGGCTGACATCTGCGTGACCAGCGCAGCGTCCTCACGGCCACCGGACACGGGCCAGTCCGCCAGGTGCACGCTCGACCGCGCCTCGGCATCGTGCGCGGCGACGAGGTTGGCGTACATCTCGTCGGCGACGAACGGGCAAAACGGCGCGATGAGCTTTGCGATGGTCACCAGGCACTCGTGCAGCGTGGCAAACGCCGAGGCGCGATCGGAGGCATCATCGGAGCGCCAAAACCGCCGGCGGCCCGTTCGCACGTACCAGTTGGACAGATCGTCGACGAACGCCGTGATCGCACGACCACCGGCCGCCGCGTCGTAGCCCTCGAGCGCGGCCGTCACCGTCGCCGTGGTCTCATCAAGCCGCGCGAGCGCCCAGCGATCGATCGTCGGGAGGTCCGTCGGCGCAACGCCACCCGGCGTCCAGCCGTCAGGCAGGGCGGCGTAGGTGACGAGGAACGCATACGTGTTCCACAACGTCCGCAGCTGCCCGCCCGCCTCGCGGATCGTGTCGAGGCTGAAACGGAACGACTCCCCTGCGCTCTGACCCGTGAACAGGTACCAGCGGAACGGGTCGGCGCCGAACTCGTCGAGGACGGTCCACGGTTCGATCACGTTGCCCTTGGTCTTGCTCATCTTCTGTCCGTCGCCGTCCAGAATGAGTCCCAGACACACGCAATTGCGAAACGCGGCGTCGTCGAACAGCATCGTCGCCTCGGCGTGCAGTGAGTAGAACCATCCGCGCGTCTGATCCTGCGCCTCGCAGATGTAGTCCGCCGGGAACCTCCCAGCCAACGCCCCCTCACCTGCGAACGGGTAGTGCTGCTGGGCGAACGGCATCGCGCCGCTGTCATACCAGACGTCGATGACCTCTGGGACGCGGCGCGCCTGACCGCCGCACGCGCAGCGCACGACAATGTCGTCGACGGCGGGGCGGTGTGGATCGAAGTCCTGCCCAGGTGGGTTGACGGCCGCTTCGCGAAGCTCGTTGAACGACCCGATCGCCGTCACCTGCTCGCAGTCGTCACACCGCCACAACGGGAGCGGCGTGCCCCAATAGCGCTCCCGCGAGATCGCCCAGTCGACGTTGCCCTCGAGCCACTTGCCGAACCGTCCGTCCCGCACGTGTTCCGGATACCAGTTGATCGTGGAGTTGACCTCGAGGAGCCGATCACGCACCGCCGTCGTACGGATGTACCAGGACGGTTTGGCGTAGTAGAGCAGCGGCGTCCCGCAGCGCCAACAATGCGGGTAGGAGTGGTGGTAGGTCTCCTCCCGGAACAAGACGTTGCGGGTGTCCAGGTCCTTGATCAAGTCCTTGTCGGCCTCTTTGACCGACCGGCCCGCGAACGCTCCAACCGCGTCGGTGAACCGACCCTGGCGGTCGACCGGATTGGTGATCTCCAGGTCGTTGTCGCGTGCGACCTGCATGTCGTCCTCGCCGAACGCCGGGGCGATGTGCACGATCCCGGTGCCGTCGTGGGTGGTGACGAACGATGCGCCAACGACCCGGTGGGCACCGTCCAGGTAGGGAAACGGCGGCGTGTACGCCCGACCGACCAACGCGGAGCCTGGGAACGTCTCGACGACGCGGCCGGCGCCCCGCAACACCTTCTCTACCAGAGCCTCGGCCATCACGACGTGCTCCATGCCGACGACCACCTCGGCGTACGTCACATCCGGATTGACTGCGGCTGCCTGGTTGGCGGGCAAAGTCCATGGCGTGGTCGTCCACACCAGCATCGACAGGTTCGGCGTGTCGACGAACGGAAACCGCACGTACACCGACGGGTCCTCGACGTCCTTGTAGCCCAACGCAACCTCGTGACTGGACAGCGAGGTGCCGCAGCGCGGGCAGTACGGGACGACCTTGTCGGCCTCGTAGATCAGCCCCTTGTCCCAGAGCGTGGCGAGACTCCACCACACACTTTCGATGTACGGCGTGTCCATCGTGCGGTACGCCGCGCCCGTGTCGACCCAAAAACCGATGCGCTCGGTCAGCCGCTCCCACTCGTCCAGGTACCCCTGCACCGATTCGCGGCAGCGCTGATTGAACTCGGCAATGCCGAACGCCTCGATCTCGGGTTTGCCGCTGATGCCGAGCTGCTTCTCGACCTCGAGCTCGACCGGCAGCCCGTGGCAATCCCAGCCGCCCTTGCGCTCGACGAACCTGCCGCGCATCGTGTGGAACCGCGGGAAAATGTCCTTGAACACGCGGGAGAGGACGTGGTGCGAACCCGGTCGCCCGTTGGCCGTCGGCGGCCCCTCGTAGAACACGTACGGCTCGCCGCCCGCGCGCAGTTCCATGCTCTGCGCAAACACCTGCTCATCGCGCCATCGGGCAAGAACGCGCTCTTCCATGCCGACCCAGGTCCAATCCGATCCGGTTGCGACGGGACGCCAGCTCATGCCGCGGCCGTTTCGCGCGTCTCGAGCACGCGACGAACCTGGTGGAAGTCCTCGAATGGTGTGAACGCGACGTCGCGTTCCGTCAGGTGCTCGGCCAAACCGTCGCGTGCGAACACCAGGTCTGCCATGAGCGACACGCAGCGATCCGAGATGCCGTCGCCGACGTAGACGAGCTGCTCGCCTCGCCACCGCGCCCGAAGCGGCTCGCGTTTGCAGGGGCGACCGCACAGACCGCAGCGCTCACCGCGATCGGACCACACCAACGCGCAGCCGTCACGACTGAACCGGGCGTCGTGCGCGACCACCTCCAAATGCCCCAGGCCCGCCTCGGCGAGCACCGGTTCGATGACCGAGCGAAAGCCGTTGGACAGGACGACGAGGCGATGGCCGCGGTCCGCGCACCAGTCAACCCACTCGCCGAAGCCGTCGCGGATCGGCGCGTGCTCGCGAACGACCTCCCGCACCTCGCCCGGCGTTGCCCGGACGGACGCGAACTGCTCCTGCATCGCCTGTTCGACGGTGATCTCCCCCACCCGAAGCCGCAGCTCGAGCCGCTCCCACAGTCCCCGTGCTCCGTACGACTCCACGATCACGTGAAGGGTGTCCCGCTGGGTGATCGTTCCGTCGAAATCGCACGCGATGAGCAGGGGTTTCACGAAAAACGGACGATACCAGACCGGTTGCGGCCCCCTCCTGCTGCGGAGACAAGTGCACTAGGATCTCCGAAATGGCTCCGCGACCAATCTTCGTCCATGGCGCGGGCGGCAGCGCGACAACGTGGCAGCATCAGGAGCCGCGGTTCGAGGGCTGCTACGTGCTGGCGTTACCCGGGCACGCCATGGGAACGGCGTTCTCGACCGTCGGGGCCTATGCGGAATGGACCGCGCACGCGATCCGTGAAATCCCCGGGTCCCGCGTGGTGGTGGGGCACTCCATGGGTGGCGCGATCGCACTGCAGCTCGCCCTGGATCATCCTGAGCTCGTCGATGGATTGGTGATCATCGCGAGCGGTCCGCGATTGTTTGTCCCCGACGCGGCGTTCGACCTCGCCAGGACTGACCTGCCCGCCGAATGCGAGCGGCTGCTGCGCAAGGGCTGGGTGGATCCCGACGACGCGACGATCGCCGACGAGGTCGCCCAGATGGTCGAAGGCGGCCAGGAGACCCTGCTGTCTGACTACGCGGCCTGCCGATCCTTTGACGTCACCGACCGCCTGGACGAGGTGCGGGTGCCGGTGTTGATCGTCGCCGGCTCGGCCGATCAACTGACACCGATGGAATTCTCTGAAGAGCTCGCTCGCGGACTCCCTCAGTCGATCCAGGTGGCCGTGCCGAACGCGGGACACTGGGTGATGAAGGAGCGACCGGCGACGGTCGATCTGTTGATCGCAGGATTCCTTGCCCGCCTCGAGCTGAGCGGTGACTGAGCGGATCGCACTGATCGTCAACCCGGCCGCAACCCGGGCCGGGCCGCATCTACGCGATCGCGTCGTGCTGGCGCTGACCCCGCTCGGCCTGCACGACGTGCTGGACACCGCCCGACGGGGCGATGGCTCGCGACTGGCCCGGCGCGCCATCCAGGAGGGAGCCACCCTCGTCGTTGCAATGGGCGGCGACGGAACGGTCAACGAGGTCGCCTGCGCGCTGGCGGACACGACGTCTGCGATTGCGGTGCTTCCCACCGGAAGCACGAACGTCTTCGCACGAGCGCTCGGCTGGCCGTATCCGGCGCGCCTGACGTTGCCGGCATTGGTCACCGCCCTCCGCGCGCCACGATTTCGGGACGTCACGCTCGGACAGATCGCGTGCGGCGGGACAGAGCGTGTGTTCTGCATCAACGCCGGTGCCGGCACGGACGCCGACACCATCCACTTGGTCGAGGCGCGTCCGTGGCTCAAACGAAGGCTCCGCCAGGTCGGCGTCGGTGGTGCAACGGTGGTGGCAGCCGCACGAGCGGCGCGACATCCCGTCACGATCAACGTCGCGATCGACGCTGACGATCCGCGAGCACTCACAACGCTGCTGGTGGCGTGCGGTGCGCCGTACGCCTATTTGGGTTCGCGGGAACTCGATCTGGTTCCCGGTGCCGCGTTCGACGGGCGCCTGAGATGGGTCGGCGTCAGTTCCGCCGGCTTCGCGCAATCCGTCCGTGTGGTCGTCGACGCCCTACGCGGCGGACGCCACCTCGAGCGCGATACCGTCATCGACGGCTGGGCGACCCGCCAGATCGTCGTGTCATCCAACCAACCCGTGGCGGTGCAAGCCGACGGGGAGCCGCTGGGCTGGCATACCCAGATGCGCATGTCACCGGGTCCAGTTCTCAGGACGCTCATCCCCGCAACGCGCTAAAGCCCTTGGCTCCCACGGCCGATACATGGAGTGTCCGCTTCCTCCCTCCGGACCCGAAGGAGCCCTCCCCGATGTCACGCCCCGACCCAACGGTCGAACTGAAGGCCCTCACCGCAATGGCGCTCGACCTGACCCGCGCCGATCCCGACCGTTCCCCTGGTGATCGCCTGCGCCGCTGGCATCGCGAGCTGGCCGAGGTCCTTGGTGACACCGCCGAGCCGATTGACACGAACCGCGACCTCCTGCGCGACGCGATCCGATTGACCCGCAGCCGCCAGGATCTGATCACTCACTGACTCACGAGACCCCGTTGTTCATCTGCGGGGGGGAGTCCTGTGCCCCACCGGTCGCGAGTTCGATGCGCCCCGACGCGACGGCGGCGGGATCTCCGATTGCAAATTCGCGGTGTGCACCGAGGCGGCGAAACCGGTCGCGTCGTTGACGGAGCCGCTCGGGGGTCGCGATCGACCGCAGGTCCTTGAACTGCCGCTGCAGGTACTGGTCGAGCAGGCGCGCGGCCTCGTCGTGGTCCTTGTGCGCGCCGCCTTTGGGCTCGGGAACGACCGCGTCGACGATGCCGAACCGGTAGCACGTGGCCGCAGTCGGCTTGAACGCCCCCGCCGCCAGCCGTGCCTTGCCGGCATCGCGCCACAGGATCGCGGCTCCGCCTTCGGGTGAGATGACCGAGTAGGTGCCGTTGGCCAGGATCAACACCCGATCCGCGACGCCGATCGCTAGCGCCCCACCCGAAGAGCCCTCGCCGACCACGACGGCCACCGTGGGAACCGGGATACGGACCATCGCGGCGATGCTGCGCGCGATCGCACCGCCCTGGCCGCGCTGCTCGGCACCGGCACCTGGGAATGCGCCCGGCGTGTCGATGAGCGTCACGAGCGGGATGTCGAGCTTTTCGGCGAGCGCCATGACCCGCCAGGCCTTGCGGTAGCCCTCGGGGCTCGGCATGCCGAAGTTGCGGTACGTGCGCTCCTGGGTGTCGCGACCCTTCTGCTCGCCGATGAACGCCACCGGTTCGTCGTTGTAGCGGCCAATCCCACACACGATGGCGGGATCGTCCCCAAACGCCCGGTCGCCGCGTAGTTCCTCGAACTCGCTGCACAGGCGCGTGATGTAGTCGAGCGGGTACGGACGTTCCTGGTGGCGAGCGAGCTGAATCGCATCCCAACTGGAGGACGTGTCTTCGGGCGCACCCTGAATCTTGTCGGCGATGCGCCGGACGAACCTCCCGCCGGCGGACTTGGCGCTCATGCATCGCTCCCGTTGTCATTGCCCATGATGCGATCCGCGATCTTCCTGGGGAGCTTCGGCAAGCGTTGGGTGACCGTGTGGGCGACGCCCTGCGCGACCTTGCCCACGACGTCTCCACTCGCCTGAGTCCACTGGAACGGAAACGCGGCTGCGGCCTCGAGGCCCGGCCGGTGCATGATGCGCATGACTCGGGCGATCCGATCGGGCAACTCGCGGCGGTCGACCACATCATCGATCTGGCCGTTGTGCAGCTGACTCTCGGCCAGGCCGAAATCGGGCGGGAGCTTCTCGCGGGTGGTCTGCTCGATGACCCGCGGGCCCGAGAATGCGATGAGTGCGCCGGGTTCGGCGTACGTCACGTCGCCGAGCGCGGCGAACGAGGCCCAGACGCCGCCCGTCGTGGGGTGACACAGCACGACGATGATCGGCAGGCGAGCGTCGTTCATGTCCTCGAACGCGACGACGGTCTTGGCCATCTGCATCAGCGCCAGAACGCCCTCCTGCATGCGCGCCCCGCCTGATGAGGTGATGGTGACAAGCGGCACACCCAGTTCGATGGCACGGTCACAGGCGCGCGCGATCTTCTCGCCGACGACCGATCCCATGCTGCCACCCATGAACGCGAAGTCCATGACCGCGGCCACGCACGGCTGCTCACCGATCGTGAGTTCGGCGACGACCACGGCCTCGCCCAGGTCAGTGGCCGTCTCGGCCTTGCGCGCGCGCTGCGGGTAGGGCTCCAGGTCGACGAACTGCAAAGGGTCGGACGCGCGCAGCTCGGTCCAGAGCTCCCGCCACTCACCGCCATCGGCCATATGGTCCAGACGACCCCGGGCGGTGATCATGAAGTGGTACCCACACGCGGTGCAGACACGCGCGTTGCGGTCCATCTCCTCTGCGCGGTAGTGGCTCTCGCACTTGGGGCAGGTCGCGTCGTCGCCCGGTTTCTTGGCGGCGGGCTTGTCGGGTAGGTGGGCGATCCGCTTGAGGCGGTCGACGGTGACGTGGACGCGGCTGTTTGACATCCGGGCGATTATGGCAGCCACACACGCCGACCGTTTCCGTGGCGACCGACGAGCCGTCGCGACGTTGGACGAACACACGGTTCGGAGGTACATGAAACAGCCGGCTACGATGCCACCCCAGACCAAGGAGCGTCGTCTTGTGCCGTACATCAGACCCCCGTTGTTCGTGCGGCAGGTGTTCAATCCGATCGCGATCAGACTTGGGATTGCCGGAACCCAGGCATTGGTGGTGACGGGCCGTCACAGCGGCAAACTCCGTCGCACGGCGATCATCCCCGTGGACGACGATGGTGTTCGCTACCTGGTCTCACCCCGAGGCGAAACCGAATGGGTGCGAAACCTCCGCGCCGCTCAGGGATTGGGTGAGCTGCGGCGCCGCGGCGGAGTGCAACGGTTCCAGGCGGTGGAGCTTCCCGTCGCCGACCGGCCACCGGTGATCGCCGCCTACCGGGCCGTGGCGGGGCGCGCGGTCGCATCGTTCTTCACCCGATTGCCCGACCCGGCCGACCACCCGGTGTTCCGGCTCGATTCGCTCCCAGCGATCTGACGCCCCGCATACTGCAGGGGTGTCCCTGCCGCAGGTACGACCGGCGCGCACCCGCCTTCCGGCTGAGGCGTTCTTCGTCCTGGGCGCGGTCTCGCAGTACATCGGGGCGGCATGGGCCGTCAAGACGTTCGACGATCTCGATCCCCGAGCCGTGGCGTGGCTGCGGGTCGTGTTCGCCGCGATCATCGCGGTGGCCCTGACACACACCTGGCGGCGCTCATGGACACGCGCCGAACTCTGGCGCACGATCCCGTTCGGCGTGGTGCTGGCGTTCATGAACCTGTTCTTCTACATGGCGATCGACCGCCTGCCGCTGGGCACTGCGGTGGCGATCGAGTTCATCGGCCCGATCGCCGTGGCCGCCTGGGGTTCGCGCTCACGCCACGCAGTGCTGAGCCTGCTGCTGGCGTTCGTCGGGGTGGCATTGCTGAGCGAGATCAGCTTCCGGGGTGACCCGCTCGGTCTGCTCTTCATCGGTTTGGCGGCGGTGTGCTGGGCGGGCTACATCGTGTTGGGCCACCGGTTCGCCGGCGGCGCCACCGGCCTGGGCGGTTTGGGCGTCGCCATGGGCGTCGGCGCGCTGGCCCTCATTCCGATCGCCGCACCGGTCAGCGGACCGGCGTGGAACGACTTGGGACTGCTGGGCGTCATCGCCCTCGTCGGTCTGCTGTCGAACGTCGTGCCATACGGTCTCGATCAGGTCGTGATGCGACGCCTCAACCCGGCGCGCTTCGCACTCCTGCTGGCCCTGCTCCCGGTGACCGCAACCGTCGTCGGCGCGATCGCCCTGAGCCAAACGCCAACGGCTGTCGAGGTGCTCGGCATCGCCCTGGTCGTCGCAGGCATCGCGACCCGCGACCGGCGCGACGAGCGGATCCCGCCGACAATCGAGCGCGAATCGCGTGGATGAGTCACGACGAGTGACCGTTACTCGTAGATGACGACTTCGGGCTGGGGGCGCAGGCGGAGTACCTGCTTGGGGCTCATCAAACCGGTGTCCTCGACGAAGAACAGCTTGAACCCGGTGTGGAACGGTCCACGGTTGCGCACGACGCGGTTGTAGGTGTTGGTCTTGGCGCCGCGGGTGCCGAAGCCGTCGGCGTTCAGCACCATGTCGATCCCGGTGCGCACACGCAGGCCCTTCTTGCGGCGGATCATCCCGTCGGTGAACTGATGGACGATGACGAGCTTGTCCGGGAGGTCGCCGGCGTTGACGAAGTCCGACAGCCACGCGGTGACCTCGTTGATCTCGGCCGCGTCGACCGACCCGATGACCCGGCCCGGCACCTGGGTGGGGCTCATCCGCCACTCCGGATCGAGCGCCAGGCCGACGTCGGGCTCGACGAGGAACTCCGAGAGGGCCTTCGCCTCGGTCACGAAGTCGGAGCGCCCCGGCTGGATGTCCAGGATCAGCAACGCCTTGGCGCGACGAGCCGCTCTGAGATACGTCCGGATCACCTTGCGGGTTTGGCGGGAGCGATACTTGCCGTCGCCACCGGGTCCGGCACTCGCGATGACGCCGATCAGCTCCATCGCGGGCAGCACCGGGCGGCGGCCCGTTCCCGCGTAGGCCCGTGCCTGGCGGTTGAGCCGCAGTCCAGCCGTGGCCGGGGAACCGATCCCCAGGATGCCGAGCTGCTTCGCCTGTGGCGCCCCGTAGTGGGCGTACACCCGAAACTCCGGAAGGATGCTTCGTCCGCCTCGTGGCAGCTGCGCGGACGCGGGCACCGGGATCGTCGTGTCCTGCGCCGGTCGCTGCGGGGCCGGCTCCGGTTCATCCGCGCCGATGAGCAACGCGCCCGTGGCGAGCCCGCAGGTCGTGATCGCGATCACGGTGACCAGCCGGCGCAATCGTGGTGACCGCGTGGAATGCATGTCTGGTGAGACTAGCCGTGGTCCGACCGTGACGTGTGCGTGGTCCGTGGCCGCGATGGTGCTGCCGCGACCCACGCGTTCTGCTGCGCCCGTGGCTGGGCTAGCGTGACGTCAGGATGCCGTGCTCACCGAACCCGCAAGCTCGCTGACCGACCTGCTGCTCGGTGCCGTGGCAGTCGGGCTCGCGCTCCGGCTGCGACGGCAGGCCGGCCTGACACCGCACTGGCAACGGATGTTCTGGTGGACCGCCGCGGCCGCCATCGCCGGTGCGGTGCATCACGGCTTCGTGACCGACTCCGAGCGGTGGAGCGACCGCAGCTGGTTGGTGGTGACGTTCCTCGTCGTCGTCGCGATCTCGTACCTGCTGGCAGCAAGCGTCGACGAGGTCCTGGGCCCCGGGCACGCGCGGGCGTTCTGGCTGCTGCGCTCGGCGAGCCTCGGCGCGTATGTGGCCGTCGCCCTGACGGTGGGCGCGTCGATCGGGGCGATCCTGCTCTGCGAGGGAGTGACGATGCTCGCCGTGCTGGCCCTGTGGGGCGTCGGCATCCGGAGGGGCCACCCGCGCGCCCGCGCGGTCGCAGCGGCGATCATCGCAAGCATCGTCGCAGCGGTGATCCGCGCCCTCCCGCCTGACGTCGTCGACCCGACCGGCCTCGACCCCACCTCCCTGTACCACCTCGCGCAGATCCCAGGGTTGGTATTGCTCTACCTCGCCGCGATCGGACGGGGGATCCGGCCGCACCGTCGGACGGTCGGGGTGAGCGATTGGCCCTGACGGCGGGAAGTGGACGGGCGTCGCAGAATTGGTATCAGTCAGACCGCCCGCGGGAAGGTCGCAGAACGAAATGAACGGATGAACACGCGCACGAAGACATGGCTGTTGGCCGGCGCAACCGCGCTCGCTGCGGTCCTGATCATCGGATCGCTCCAGAGGGACGGTGGTGGAGCCGACACGCCACGAGCCGAAACGAATCCCGAGGCCGCGGCTGACGACGCGGCCTCGCAGGCGAATACCCGTCCCGGCCAGTCCGGCGGACGCGTCACCCTGACCGGCCGCGTGACGCGCGTGGTCGACGGTGACACGATCAGGGTCGAGACCCGCGGGTTCGAGACGACCGTGCGACTGATCGGGATCGACGCACCGGAGACCCGCAAGCCCGGAGCACCCGTGCAGTGCTTCGGGCCGCAGGCATCCGAACGCGCGAAGGCGCTGCTGACCGGACAGCAGGTCCGTCTGATCGGCGACCCGACGCAGGACGTCCGAGATCGGTACAACCGCTTGCTCGCCTACGTGTACGTCGGCGATGCGAAGCAGAGCGTCAACCAGCTGCTGGTCGAGGGCGGGTTCGCGCGGGTCTACGTCTATACACCGAGCGGCCCGTTCGTCCAGACCGCGCGCTTCAGGGCCGCTGAGACGCGGGCACGCAATGCGCACCGCGGGCTCTGGGGGACGGCTTGCCACCCGCGTTCCGTCCCGGCAACGTAGTTATTGCCTGCCCGCGCTGAACCACGAGCGGCGGCTTTGCTACACCACGGCCGCAGCCCGCTGAGCAAGCCAGTCCTCGACGCTCTTGCGGTAGGCGGGCACCAGGTGGGCTTCCTTGCGATGGGAGAGGATCATGCGGGCGGCGTCTTCGGGGCTGTGGCCGCGCAGGCGGAGGGTCGCGTAGGCGACCAGGACGCTTCGGCGGCGGCCGCGCTGGCAGTGGATCAGGACCTTGGCGTCGGGGTCGTTCAAGGCCTCAGCCGCGAACTGCGCGGCCTCGGCCCATGCCTCGGGAGATTGCGGGCGGCCGTGATCCCACATCGGAGCGAGCGCGACATGATCGGCGCCGAAGACCGCGCGCTCCATGTCTGTGTCGCCGCTGAACGCGGTCTGCGCCCGGGCCCGGCAGTTGACGACATGCGTGACGCCTTCGGCGTCGGCAAGTTTCGGGAGCGAATCGGGGGTCGGGATGCTGCCGATGGCGATGCGCTCGTCACCGATCCAGGTCCAGGGCGCTGTCTTGGTCCCCGGACCGTAGACCCGGTCGGCCAGACGGAACCGCGTCGCCCGCCAGCCCCTGGGCAGCCGCGCGTGGCTCACCCGTCGTGGCGGCGCAGGGCAATCGTGGCGTTGTGGCCACCGAAGCCGAACCCGTTGGACAGCACGACGTCGACCCGGGCCTGGCGCACGGTGTTGGCCACATGGTCGACGCCCATACACGTCGGATCCAGATCGTGCAGGTTGATCGTCGGGAGGATCGTGTTCTCGCGGATGGACATCGCACCGAGCGCGGCCTCGACCCCGCCGGTCGCCCCCAGGCAGTGGCCGTGCATCGACTTGGTCGAGCTGACCGCCACCTTCGCCGCGATGTCCAGGCCCAAGGCCTTTTGAATGACGCGGATCTCGGATGGATCGCCCACCGGCGTCGAGGTGCCGTGCACGTTGATGTAGTCGACCTGCTCGGGCGAGATCCCCCCGTCCTCCATCGCCATGCGCATCGCGAGCGCCGGAGCATGGCCGGTCGGGTCGGGCTCGGTCAGGTGATGCGCGTCGCCGCTCATGCCATACCCCACGACCTCGCACCAGATGTCGGCGCCCCGGGCCGTCGCGTGCCCCAGCTCCTCGAGCACCAGCACCGCCCCGGCCTCGCCCATGACAAACCCGTCGCGACCGGTGTCGAATGGACGGCTGGCCGTGGTGGGATCGTCGTTGCGCGTCGACAGGGCCTTCATCGAGTTGAACGCCGCGATCGAGATGGGGGTGATCGCCGCCTCGGCACCGCCGGCCAGCATCGCGTCGGCGTGACCGCGACGGATGGCCTCGAGCGCATCGCCGATCGCGTGATTTCCCGACGCACACGCCGTCACCGGGCACGAGAGCGGGCCGCGGAACTTGAGCGCCATCGACAGCTGCGCCGCACCCATGTTGGCGATCATCATCGGGATGAAGAGTGGCGACACCCTGGTGGGGCCGCGTTCGAGCAGCACGGCGACCTGGTCCTCGAACGTCTGCAGCCCTCCGACGCCACTTGCGACGATCACGCCGATACGGTCGTTGCCGTCCTCGGCGATGGGGAGCTTGGCGTCCTCGACCGCCATCTTGCCCGCGGCGACCGCAAGCTGCGCAAAGCGATCCATGCGCCTGGCCGACTTGTGATCCATGTATGCAACCGGGTCGAAATCGGTCGCCTCGCAGGCGAACTTGGTGACGTGCTGGGACGCGTCGAACTGGGTGATCGGTCCCGCGCCAGAGCGGCCGGCAACCGCCGCCGCCCACACGGCCTGGCGCCCGATGCCGATCGACGTGACCATGCCGATGCCCGTGATGACGACCCGTCGTTTGCTGTCCGTCACGCTGCCTTGCTCCTCACTACATGGACATGCCGCCGTCAACCGGCAGCACCACACCCGTCACATACGCCGCGGACGGCGAACACAGGAACACCACCGCACCGGCCACATCTTGAGGAGTCCCGAGGCGCCCCAGAGGCGTCACCTCAAGCAGCTTGGCCCGCACCTGGTCACCCAGCTCGGACGTCATGTCGGTCTCGATGTAGCCCGGCGCGACAGCATTGACGCGGACGCCCCGACCGCCACACTCGCGCGCCAGCGACTTGACCATTCCGATCATGCCGGCCTTGGCCGCCGCATAGTTGACCTGCCCGGCGTTGCCTCCCAGACCAACCACCGAGGAGACCGCCACGATGGAGCCGGCCCGGCGCTTGAGCATGCCGCGCATGGCCGCCTTGGCGGTGAAGAACGCGCCGTCAAGGTTGGTCCGGATGACCGCAGTCCAGTCATCGGCGCTCATCCGCATGGCGAGACCGTCGCGCGTGATGCCCGCGTTGAGGATGACCGCATCCAGATCGCCCAGACCCTCCTCGGTTGCCGCGACGAATGTCGCCGCCGAGGCCTCGTCGGCGACATCGACCTGGTGGACGAGGGCTCGACGACCTGCGGCCTCGACGGCCGCAGCCGTGCGCGCGGCACCGTCGGCGTCGCGGACGTACCCGATCGCCACGTCAAAGCCGGCCTGCGCCAGGCCGACCGCGCAGGCGGCCCCGATACCGCGGCTGGCGCCGGTGATGAGTGCCGAGGCCACTACGCCGCCTGCGCCAATGAGGCGATGTCATCGGGCGTACCGATCTGGATGGTCTCGGTCTCGCGGCGCACGCGACGCACGAGGCCGGACAGGACCCGTCCGGGGCCGAACTCCACGAAGCGCGTGACGCCCATCTCGAGCGCGTGCTCCACCGCATGCCCGAATCGCACCGGCGCCAGGAGCTGCGCCAGCAAGACCTCACGCAGACGCTCCGCCGGTTCGATCGCGACGGTCGTGGTCGACAGGAACGACGGCGCGGGTTCGGTGGGGTTCCAGGCGGCGAGGGCCGGCTCGAGACGTTCGGCCGCAGGGGCCATGAGCGGGGAGTGAAAGGCTCCGCCCACCTGCAGGCGCGCGGCCTTGACACCGCGTTCGGATGTGATGGCAAGCAGGCGCTCGATGCCGTCAACGGTGCCCGATGCCACAACCTGACCCGGACAGTTGTAGTTGGCGGGCCACACCTCGCCCGCCTCCAGGCACAACGCCTCGGCGTCGTGATCGCTTTGTCCGAGCAGCGCGGCCATCGTGCCGGGACGCTCCTGGCCGGCAGCGTGCATCGCGGCGGCGCGCTCGGCCACGAGCCGCAGCGCCCGGGCGTAGTCAATGGCGCCCGCGGCCACTAGCGCCGAATACTCACCCAAGGAGTGACCCAACACCATGTCGGCGACAAGACCGTGCTCAGCCGCCACGCGCCAGGCGGCCACCGAGGTCGCAAGAATCGCCGGCTGACAGACATCCGTCGGGACGAGCGCCTCGGCCGGACCGCTGAAACAGATCGACGCCAGGTCATACCCGAGTGCATCGTTGGCCTCGTCGAAGGCCGCCCGAGCCGTGGGATACGCCTGGGCCAACGCCAACCCCATGCCGACTTCTTGTGCCCCTTGTCCGGGGAACATGAGCGCGATCATGCGTTCACGAGCGGCTCGTAGCGGACGACGGTCGAGCCCCACGTCAAACCGCCACCGAACGCGATGAGCAGCAGCAGGTCGCCTGACTTGAGCCGACCCTGCTCCCGCGCCTCGGTCAGCGCAAGCGGAACGCTCGCCGACGAGGTGTTGCCGTATCGGTCGACGTTGACGACCACCTTGGCCGGGTCGATTCCGAGCCGCTCGACGGCGTGATCGATGATCCGCGTATTCGCCTGATGGGGCACGAACAGGTCGATCTCGTCGATCGAGACCTCGAGCGCCTCGAGCAGACGGGAGGTGGAATCGGCGATCACGCGCGTCGCGAACTTGAACACCGAGGGGCCGTTCATCTTGAGAAACGCGTCTTCGCGCGCGAACGGCATGTGCGAGGGGTTGCGCGACCCGCCGACGGGAATCAGTAGGTCCTTGCCGCCGCTGCCGTCGGTGCCCAGATCGAATCCCAGGAAGCCCGTGGCGGATTCGTCGTCGCTCGCCTGGATCAGTGCGCCCGCAGCGCCGTCGCCGAACAACACGCACGTGGATCGGTCGGTGTAGTCCGCAATGCGCGACAGGGTCTCGGCGCCGATGACCATCACGTTCTTGGCGAGGCCGCTCTCCACGAGCGCGCACGCCTGCGCCAATCCGTAGACGAATCCGCTGCACGCTGCGAGCAGATCGAACGCCGCGGCGTTCGTCGCCCCGATCCGGTCCTGAACGATGGCCGCCGTCGACGGAAACAGGTATTCAGGGGTGGCGGTGGGGACGATCAGCACGTCGATGTCCTCTGCGGCAAGCCCGGAGTTCTTGAGGATATCCAGGGCGGCGAAGGTCGCGAGGTCGGCAGTCGACTCGTCGGGCTCGGCGATCCGTCGCTCGCGGATTCCCGTCCGGGAGACGATCCATTCGTCCGTGGTGTCGACCATCTTCTCCAGGTCGGCGTTCGTCAGGATTCGTTCCGGTACGTGAGCGCCCAGGGCGACCATTCGCGCCCGCTGACCCTTGCCATTTCTGATCGCGATCATGCATCCCCCTCGATGACGGCGAATCGCAGGACCGCCTGGCATGCGACCGCACCGTCGACGGTCGCCGTGCCCTCACCTTCACCGATCGGGCCACGTTGGCGGGTCAGGATCATCTCGAGTTCCAACGTCTCGCCCGGAAGCACCTGGCGCCTGAACCGGGCCTTCTCGATACCGGCGAACAACGCCAGCTTGCCCTTGTTGGACTCGAGGGAGAGCACCGCAAGCGCCCCCGTTTGCGCGAGGGACTCCACGATCAGCACGCCCGGCGTGACCGGGTGACCGGGAAAGTGCCCCGCGAAGAACGGCGCGTCCACGGGAACCGTCCAACGCGCCTTGGCCGACTGGCCCGGCTGCAAGTCCACCACCTCGTCGACGAGAAGAAATGGCGGGCGGTGCGGAAGGATGTCCGTGGGCGCCGGAACACTCAATGCGGCGTGATGCTAGCCCATGCCCAGGCAAGGGGCCTGGTGTTCAACCGCGACGACGTTCCCACGACCCCGTCGATGTCGACGATTCGCAGGTGTCGGGCACGTGCAATTTGTGCCCGGCACCACCGGTCACCAGAATCCCCGCATATTGCGGCTTTCATTGAGACGATCACTTGACTTGACCTGGTGGTCGGGCGAAGCGATTTGACGTCCGTTTTGGCGTATTTGGGCCCAACTGCCCGGAGCAGCGTCGGCTTGCCGCATTCGGGTCCCCCTGCGAGACATCAGGTGTCGGAACACCGGCCATCACGGGCCGGGCGACGAACCGGGGCGCGGGTGGGTGAGCTCAGTGGATTTGCGGACTGGTGGGGCCGCTTCGGGCTCGCGCTACCGTAGTGAGCGCCCGCCGTCTACCGGGATCGCCGCGCCACTCAGATAGGCCGCGTCGGGACTGCAGAGGAAGCTGACGATCCCCGCGATCTCGTCCAGCTCGGCGACCCGACCGACGGGAATGCGGGCCAGGTGCTCGGCCGACACCAATGGGTCGCCCGGGCGTTGCTCGACCGAACGGGTATGGATATCGCCGGGACAGATCGCCGTCACGGTGATCCCACGGGGCGCCAGATCCAGGGCCATCGACTTGGCGAGCAGGATGACGCCTGCCTTCGATGCGGCGTAGTCCGCCCGTCCGGGCTCGGCGACCAGGCCGTGCACGCTCGCGTTGAACACGATCGCCCCACCAGGTCCCATCGCGCGGGCCACAGCGCGTGCCACCAGGAACGCCCCGGTCAAGTTGACGTCCAGGACCCGCCGGAACTGCTCGACCGACATTGACAGGACCTCGCGCCCCTCCCCGGGAACGCCCGCACTGACGAACGCGGCGTCGATCGAGCCGAGCCGGTCACGCGCCTGGGCGATCGCCTGCTCGACCTCCAACTCCTGGGTGACGTCACACGCCGCACCGCCGGTGGCCGCAACCTCGCCGAGCGCGCGCGCCACACTGTCGGTCTGCCGGCCCATGATCCACACCGATGCGCCCTCGCCGGCGAAACGGCGGGCGGCGGCCAGCCCGATTCCGGCGGTGCCACCCGAGATGACGATGCCGCGGCCCTCGTGACGCGCACCACTGCGTTCGGCGAGTGCCTGCGGTGCGGGCGTCGGTTGCCATACGGGGTCGAGGTCGCTGATTGCCCTGCTCCTTGGCGGAAAACGTTCCGCGCGATCCTACCGCGTGGACCGCGCGCTGTGAGATGACGCCACGCCACGCGACCCATCCGGCGGCGGGCACAACGCGGCGGCGGTCACGTCCAACGCGTCTGCCGGTGGCGGTTCAACACAGCGCGCAACCTGCCGGCGGGGTCTGGCCCGACCGGCGCGCCATGCGCGACGAACAGACGTTCGAGATCGCCCACGAGCAGCCGCCCCAACGACGTCGCGAGATCGGTTCGATACCAGGCGCGCTCAACGTCGCTGTTGGCGTACCACGCCTGATCCGCCACGCGCAGGCCCCCGTCGGCGTCGCCCAGCAAGATGTCGCCGACGACCGCTGCCCGATACTCACTCAGGACGTACACACATTCCTCGTTGGGCGCCGGTGAGCCGGTGATCAGCGCCCGCACTCCCGGCACCACCTCGGTCTCGTCCTCGACGAGGTCGGTGACGATGCCGTCCACGGTCGGCCCTGTGGTCGCCGGTGCGAAGACCCGCGCACCGTGCCGCTCGACGAAGGCCCCTGCACTGCGCAGATGCCACCGGCACGTCAACAGCACCGCCACGGGCACCCTGAGGCGCTCCACATCGCGGTCGAACGCATCCCAAAAACGCTCCGCATCCCGTCCGGCCGCCGGGACCAGGGGGTCGATGACCACGATCGTCTCGGGCGTCTCACAGTAGACCGACCCGACGGCCTCATCCCAGTCGGTTGCCCCGTTCCAGTCGGGATGCGCGGCAGACCAGCGCCAAAGCCCCTCGCACACCCTCTGGACGGACATCTCTGACATCGCCTGATCCTCCGTCGTCAGCGGCCGGCGCCCGTGTTGTGTGTCAGCCCGGGTGGGACGCGTCGGTGAACTCGCGGTGCTCGCCGGTGACGACGTACGCCACCTGCTCCCCGATGTCCACGGCGTGATCGCCGATGCGCTCCAGGCAGCGCGAGATGATCAGCATGCGCAGACCCCACGCACGCGTATCGTGATCGGGTCCCAAGTCGAGCACATGCCCGACGGCCCGACGGTTGACCCGATCGATGAGCTCGTCCATCTGCATCAGCGACTCGGCGCGAGCGGCATCGAGCGTCGCAAGCGAGTCCATTGCGACGCGGATCATCTCCTCCGCACGGGTCCCCATCTCGCCGAACGCGGCAAGCATCGCCGAATCGCCTTCGAGCCCCTCCGTCAACTTGACCATCTTGGCGATCGTGACGCAGTAGTCGCCGATGCGTTCCAGATGCAGGTTGGCGTGGAGCATCGCGATGATGCGGCGCAGGTCGGTTGCCACCGGAGCCTGCAGCGCAAGGAGCGTCTCGATCCCCCGCTCGATCTTCAGGTACTGGTCATCGATCTGATCATCGAAGTCGATGACCTCGTTCGCAAGCTCCACGTCCTGACGCTCGAGCGCGTTGAGGCAGCCCAACAGACCGCGCAGGACCAGTTCGCCCTCCTCCTGCAGGTTCGCCTCGACGAGGTCGAGTTGCTCGTGGAACGTGGTTCTCACGCAGGGGTGTCCAATGGGTTCGCGGTTGCCGGCCGGGGATGCACGATCATGGCAGCTGTCGCACCCGGATTGCACACGCGGACCGCCAAAATCTCCAACCGCCCCGTGGTTGAGCTGCGCGCGTCAAACCCCACGCCACGGTGCGTCGCCTGAACTTCGCCCGATGTTCGGGTGGGACGCATCCGAAAACTCCCGGAACTTGCCGGTGACCACGAACGCCACCTGTTCGCAGATGTCGACGGCATTGTCGCCGATTCGCTCCAGGCAGCGCGCCACGAGCATCATGTGCATCGCCCACTCCCGCGTGTCGAAGTCGTTGCCGACCTCGAGCGCGATCTGGAAGATCTCGCGGTTGAGGCGGTTGATCTGGGCATCGCTTCGAGCGACCACGTCGGCGAGCGCCAGATTCCGTTCGGAGAAGCACCGCTTCGCATCGAGGATCTGCAAACGCAGTCGCTGGGACATCTCGTCGATGCGACCGAGGATCGCCGTGTGGACGGGCGGTTCGTTGCCCGCGAGCGGGATCAGCTTGCAGATGTTGACGCATTGATCACCCATCCGCTCGACGTGGCGGATCGTGTGCAGGATCGCCGCCACCGTTCGCAGGTCGGTCGCGACCGGGGCCTCGCGAGCGATCAGGCTGAGGATCGACTCGTGCACCTCCAGGTAGCGATCGTCGATCCGGTCATCCCCACCGATGACGAGCGACGCATGACGCGCGTCCTGGCCATCGAGCGCGGTCGTCGTCAGCTCGAGCGCGTGCACCACCATGTCGAGCCCCTCGAGCGCGGCCTCTTCGATGCGCAGCAGCTCCTCCCGGAACTGATGGCGCGTCTCGACCGGCACCTCGCGGCCCCGCATCCGACCGGCGGGCTGCTCGCTCAGCCGAACCGCCCGCTCACGTACTGTTCGGTGCGATCGTCGTCCGGCTTGGTGAAGATCTGAGATGTCGGGCCGACCTCGATCAGCTCGCCGGAGAGCATGAACGCGGTGGAGTCCGCGACGCGCCCCGCCTGCTGCATGTTGTGGGTGACGATCACGATCGTGTAGCGGGCCTTGAGCACATCGATGAGCTCTTCGATCCGCAGCGTTGCGATGGGATCGAGTGCCGAACACGGCTCGTCCATCAGGATGACGTCCGGCTCGACCGCAATCGTCCTGGCGATGCACAGCCGCTGCTGCTGGCCGCCCGAAAGGCCGGCGCCGGCCGAACCCAACCGGTCCTTGACCTCGTCCCACAAGCCGGCGCCGACGAGCGAGCGCTCCACACGCTCGCGCAGATCGACGCCTTTGGTCCCGGTCAGCCGCAGCCCCGCCGCCACGTTGTCGAAGATCGACATCGTGGGAAACGGATTCGGCTTCTGGAAGACCATGCCGATGGCGCGGCGCACCGAGACGACGTCCAGCCCCTGCTCGTACACATCGCGGCCGTCGAGCAACACGCGACCAGTCGCCGTCGCACCGGCGATCTCCTCGTGCATGCGGTTGATGCACCTGAGCAGCGTCGACTTGCCGCATCCCGACGGACCGATGATCGCGGTCACCTTGTTGGACGCGAACGTCAGGCTGACGCCCCGCACGGCGTGTTGTTGACCGTAGTGGGCATGCAGGTCCTGGAGCTCGACACCCAGGCCGTTCGGCGCCTCCGACGGTGCGGCATACCCAGCGGTCTGATCGCCCGTTCCAGGTGCCGTGGGCGGACTGAGCGTCCCTCGCTCTGGGATCGACTCGGGCGTGGTCACGAAGATGGTCTCCTGGGGCTTTGCGGGACGGGTGTTCACGCCGAGTGACTCCTCCGCGAGATCAGACGGGCAACGAGCGTCGCGAGGAGGATCATGACGACCAGGGTCAAGGCTCCGCCCCACGCCCGATCGACAATGCGGTCCTGCGCTTGGCGGACGTCGTTGAAGATCTGGATCGGCAATGAGTTCATCTGCTGGCCAATGTTGAACGTCGTTGCGTTGACCGCAAACGCCGTGAACAGCAACGGCGCCGTTTCGCCCGCGGCGCGCGCGACCGCGAGCAGCGATCCCGTCACGAGCCCGGGAAGCGCCGTCGGGAGGATCACACGCCCGATCAGCCGCCACCGTGGCGATCCCAGCGCCAGACCCGCCTCGCGCAACCCGTTCGGGACGAGCTCGAGCACCACCTCGCTTGAGCGCGTCACGACCGGAAGCATCAACAGCGACAGGGCCACGGATCCCTTCCACGCGGCGAAGCCCCCGAAACCCCCCGACAGGATCAGCACGATGTAGATGAACAGGCCGAACACGATCGACGGCACCCCGGTCATCACGTCGATGAAGTACCGGACGATGTTGGCGAGCCGGCCGCGCTTGCCGTACTCGACCAGGTAGAGCGCAACGCCGATCCCCAGCGGAACGGCGATCGCGGTCGCCAGGACCACGATCAGGATCGTCCCGATGATCGCGCTCTTGATCCCACCCGGGTCGCCGAGGAACCGGCCGGTGGGGTCGCTGGTGAAGAAGTGCCAGCTCCACGCGCCAAGTCCGCGGCGGAGCAGGTAGTAGATGATGAAGCCGAGCGGCACCAGCGCGAGCATCGTGCCCGCAGCGAAGATGCCGCGCATGATCAGGTCGGTCCGCCGACGGCGGGGGCTGATGGGAACCAGTTCGCTCATGCCCGCTCGCCGCGGCCGATCCGGTGGCCGCGTTCCGCGCGCACCACGTAGAAACGGGCTGCGAGGTTGACCAACAGGGTCAGCACGAACAGGACCAGACCGGCGGCGATCAGCGCCGCACGATGGATCGGGTCGGAAGCCGCCTCCCCGAACTCGTTCGCGACCACAGCGGCGAGGGTGTATCCCTGATCGAAGATGGCGTGCCCGAGTTGCGGCGAGTTGCCGATGACCAGGGTCACGGCGATGGTCTCGCCGATCGCGCGACCCAGCCCGAGCATCGCCGCACCCGCGATGCCCGCCCGCGAATAGGGCAGCACGGAGATGCGGATCATCTCCCAGCGGGTGGCACCCAACGCCAGCGCCGCCTCCTTGTTCTCGGCCGGGACGGTGGCCATCACCTCACGCGAGATCGACGACACGATCGGAATGATCATGATCGCCAAGATGAGCCCGCCGATGAAGTAGTTGGGCCCGGCAACCTTTCCGCCGACGAACGGCAGGAACGCAAACGTGTCCGAGAACCACTGCTCCGCCGGCCGCAGCTTGGGGATCAGGACGAACACACCCCACAATCCGTAGACCACAGAGGGCACCGCTGCCAGCAGCTCCACCAGGGTCCCGAGGGTGCCCCGCAACCTTCGGGGACACAGCTCGGTCAGAAACACCGCGGCGGCAACGGCAATCGGGATGCCGATGATCAGCGCAACCGCCGACGTGATGAGCGTCCCGACGATCAGCGTCCAGGCGCCGAAATGCCCGGCGGACACGTTCCACTGGTCACCGAACACGAACCCGAAGTGGCCGAACTCGGCGAACGCCGGGTTCGCCTCGATGTAGAGCCGCGCGAAGAAGAACGCGATCAGGGCGAGGACCAGGACGGCAAGCCCCGTCAACACCCAGCGCAGGGCACGATCCGGCAGACGCGATGGAGCGACCCGCCCGAACGCCAGGCGGGTCACTCCGTCGTCAGTGGTCGTCGCGTCCGACATCGTCTGGACTATGTCAGCGGAGCCCCGTTGCACAGCAGGCCCGCGACCTTGGCCTTCGCCGCGGCCAGAACCGGGGCGGGCAAGGGCGCGTACTGCAGGTCAGGTGCCACCGTCTGACCGTCTCCCAACGCGTAGTCGAGCCAGATTTTGACGTCCTTGGCCTTGGCCTCGGTCAGCCCCGCCTTGCACACGTCCTGGTAGACGAGCAGGAACGTCGCGGATGCGATGGGGTAGGCCTGCGCGCCCGGAGCGTCGATCGCGCTGAACCGCAGATCGTCGGGAATCGTGAGGCCCTCACCGGCTGCAGACGTGCTCTCGAGCGACGCCGTGACGAAGTTGCCGGCCTTGTTCTTGAGGTCCGCGGTGGTGAAGTTGTTCTGCAGGGCGTATGCCTCCTCGACGTACCCGATCGCGCCCTCGTTCTGCTTGACGCAGGCCGCGACGCCGTCGTTGCCCTTGGCGCCGGTTCCGGTGGGCCATTGGACGGCCTTGTCGCTTCCGACCTTCGTCTTCCATTCGGGTGAGTAGGCACTGAGGAACGTGGTGAAGAGCTTGGTGGTGCCCGACTCGTCCGAGCGGTGGCAAATGGTCACGTCCTCATCGGGGAGCGTGACGCCCGAGTTGAGGCCGGCGATTGCGGGATCGTTCCACTTCTTGATCTTGCCGAGGAACACATCGGCGACGGTCGCGCCATCGAGCTTCAGGCCCTTGTCGACGCCTTTCGTGTTGTACGCGACCGTGACGGCCCCGAACACCGCGGGGACGTGGACCGGCTCACCGACCTTCTGCGCGGCGGCGACCTCTTCGTCCTTCATGGCCGAGTCGGTCGCACCGAAGTCGACCGTCTTCGCCGTGAACTGGGCGATCCCGCCGCCCGAACCGATGCCCTGGTAGTTGACCGTCAGTCCGGAGGCGTCCTTGAGTCGAGCCGCCCACTCCTGGTACACCGGCAAGGGGAACGTCGCGCCAGCGCCGTTGAGCGTTCCGCTCGACTGCGGTCCAGTCGCTCCGCTTCCCGACGTCGAGCTTCCCCCACACCCGACCACGCCGCCTGCAAGCGCAAGGCACGCTCCGGCAGCAATCAGTTTCGTTCGGTTCACATCGTCCCCTTCTCGATCGTTGCCACGAGAGACTCGCACGGTCAATCGGTCGATCGGGACGCAAAGTTGTGACGGAATGGTGACGCTCTGGTAAACGACGCGCCCGCCGGCCCCCGCCAATCAGGCAGGGAAGACGCAGCGCACATGCAGTCCTCCGCCGTCGCTCCCGGTCGCCTCCACGCGCCCTCCTGCGGCCACGACGATGTGCTTGACGATCGCGAGCCCGAGCCCGGTTCCACGCGAGGATCGTGCCCGGTCGGCACGGTAGAAACGCTCGAACAGGCGGAGCAGATCACCGTCGCCGACCCCGATCCCGTCGTCCACACAGCTCAGGACCGGCCCATCCGCAGTGCGTCTGACCGAGAGGACGACGGTGGCACCCTCGCCCGCGTACCGGATGGCGTTCTCGACGAGGTTCTCGGCGATCACACGCTGAAGGCGAGGACGCAGCGGAAGCTCGATCGCCTGATCGCCCTCGACGCGCAAGGCCAAACCTGCCCGCGCCGCCCGGTCCCCGTACGCCGTCAGGACGTCGTGCAGCACCGGGTAGGTCGGTGCGCCACCGAGTGCCACGACCTCTTGGCCGGTCTCGAGCTGACTCAGAAACAACACCTCGTCGATCAGCTCGGTCACCTGACCGACCTCACCGCGGGCGAGCTCGATGAGCGCCGGCAGGTCGGCGTTGGGCAGTTCCGCCGACTCCAGGTGGACCATCATCCGCGCAAGCGGCGTGCGCAGCTCATGTGACACGGCGGCGGTGAAACCAGACCGCAGCTCTTCATACGCGGCGAGTTCCCCGGGCGCTCCGAAGTAGACCAGTATCTCTGACAGGCCGTCCCCTGTCAGCGGTACCTCGGTCCGCTTGGCCCCATGCAAATGCTCCGGCAGCTCCTGCCCGCGTTCGACACCCTCGACGCGCGCGCGCCGGCTGCAGGCAGTGACGATGCCGTGTGCATCGAGGACAGCGACGATCTCCGGGCTCTCCTCGATGAGGACCCTCCCGCGAATGGCGTCCGCGTCCGTCACCAGTTTGTCACCTTCCGTTTACCCTGCGCGTGCAGCGACCGCGACTATCCTAGTGTCCGATGACAAAGGTGTTGATCGTTGAAGACGACCAGGTGATCGCGAAGGGCATGGCCGCGCACCTGGCAAACGCGGACCTGGAGCCGATGGTGGTCTCGGACGGTCAGGTCGCGCTGGCGCGCCTGCGCTACGAGCAGCCGGACGTCTGCGTACTCGACCTGATGCTTCCTGGGATCGACGGCTGGAAGATCATCGAGTCGGCGCGCGCCGAGGGGATCGGAACCCCGATCGTGGTCGTCAGCGCCCGCGGGACCGAACATGACCGCGTGCACGCGCTGGAGCTCGGGGCCGACGACTACCTGGTCAAGCCCTTCTCGATGAAGGAGCTCGTCGCGCGCGTCCGCTCGGCGGCCCGCCGCGGCGTGCGGGCCCAGAGTGCCGAGCGGGGCGAGCCGATCGAGATCGAGGAACTTCGCATCGACCCGCACGTCGTCGAGGCATACGTCGATGGGCACAATGTGGGGTTGACGCCGACCGAGTTTCGCCTGCTCTACCACCTTGCGCTCTCGCGGGGAAGGGTCCAGACCCGCGACGAGCTGCTGCAGGCCATCTGGGGTCGGTGTGAGACCCATCGCGACCGCACCGTCGACGTGTTCGTCCGACGGCTGCGCGACAAGGTCGACCGACCGGCATCCCGTCACACCTTCATCCAGACGCGTTACGGCGTCGGCTACCGCCTGGATCCCGAACCAAAATAGCGACTTAAACGCCGCATTCAGCACGGCACTTGGGCGGCCTATGAGCCCCTGCGGGGCTCAAACGCTGACTGCGGCTGGATTTCTTCATACGCCGCCTCGGATACGGCTCTTAGTCGGCCTATTCACCGGGCCTTCAGCCCGGCTCAAGCATCCTCGGCGGCTGGATTTTCATTCGGCGCCCTCAGCACGGCCTTTGAGCCCCTGCGGGGCTCAAACGTTGACTGCCCGCTGGATTTCCTGGTTCTGATCCAAGGTGTGCAGGGATTTCGTCGGTGTCGGGGTAGAGTTGCGGGGCCGTTCGACGAGATCAGGAGACAGTTGTGCGTGCGATCTGGAAGGGATACATCAGCTTTGGGCTCGTCACGATCCCGGTTGGGATCGGGTTGGCGCAGCAGCGGAAGGAAGTGAGCTTCCGCAACCTGTCGCGCGAGAGCATGGTCCCCGTCAAGCAGAAGCGCTGGGACCCGGTGCGCGATGTCGAGGTCGGCCCGGACGAGATGATCAAGGGCTACGAGGTCTCGAAAGGCCGGTTCGTGACCGTCGAGGAGGACGAGCTCTCACGATTTTCGGCCAAGCAGGAGAAGACGATCGAGATCCTGGAGTTCGTGGATCTGGCCGACATCGATCCCGTCTACTTCGAGCGGACGTACTGGGTGGAGCCACAGGAGCGGGCCGAGCGGCCGTACGCCCTGTTGCTGCAGGCAATGGAGCGCAGCGGTCGTGGCGCCATCGGACGGTTCGTGCTGTCGACCAAGGAGCACCTGGTCCTGGTGCGGGCCATGGACGGTGCGCTCGTCATCGAGACGCTCTACTACCCCGAGGACATTCGCATCGGCGAGCAGCGCGAGATCCAGGAGCGGATCGCGGCCGTGGAGGTCAAGCCCGAGGAGCTGGCGATCGCCGACCAGCTGATCGAGGCGCTGACCCACGAGTTCGACGCCTCCAAGTACCGCAACGAGACCCGCCGCGCGCTCGTGGAGTTTCTCGAGGCGAAGGCGGACGGCCAGACGCCGATCATCCCTGAGGACATCGGCGAACCGGCCCCGGTCATCGACCTGATGGCCGCGCTCAAGGCGAGTCTGGCCGCCAGCCCGACGCCCGCGGAGGGCGCGACGCCCGCCAAGCCGGCGCGCACGCGCGCCAAGAAGGACCAGCTTTCGATCGAGGATGCCAAGCTTCGAAAGGTCGCGGACGCGGAGCAGGAAACCGGGGCGGAGACGTCGAAGACGTCGTCAAAACCCGCCGCGACCCCCGCGCGCAGACGCAAGGCGTCGTGACACGTCACCACAGCGTCACCGTTTCCTGCTGCTCACGGCTTGGATTTGGACCGTCGGCGTGTGAAGATCCACGGTCTTGCGATTCGAACGTGATGACCGAGTTGAGCGACGCCGCGCCCGCAGACGCCAGGTGCGTCGCAGACGCCTGGCCGCATTCCTGATCGTCGGGGGTGTCGGCGCGATCGTCGCGTTCAGCACGACGTCGGTGTTCGCCCCGGCCAAGAACAAGCAGCAGGCCAAGTCCGAGGGCGCCAAACGGATCGAATTGCCGCTTGGCGGCACGACGATCCTGCCGAACTACCGGGTCGTCGCGTTCTACGGATCGCCCGGCGGAACGCTGCTCGGGGCGCTTGGCGGCGGCACGCCCAACCAGGTCGCCGAAAAACTCGTGGACGTGGCCTCCGACTACGGCTCACTCGAGCGCCCGGTGATGCCCGCATTCGAGTTGATCGCGACGATCGTCCGCGATCGCCCCGGACCGGACGGCCTGTGGAAGTCGCGGCTGCCCGACGACGTGATCGACCAGTACCTGCAGGCGGCCAACCAGCAGCAGATGCTCCTGATCCTGGACATCCAGCCGGGCAGGGCCAAGTTCATGGACGAGGTCCGCCACTACGAGAAGTGGCTCAAGTATCCGAACGTCTCGCTCGCGCTCGACCCGGAGTGGAGCATGGGGCCGGGCGAGGTCCCCGGAAAGGTGATCGGCCACACCGACGCGGCGACCATCAACGAGGTGTCGGCGTACCTCGATCAGATCGTCCAAACCGACAAGCTTCCGCAGAAACTCCTGCTGATCCACGAGTTCACCGAGTCGATGATCCGGAACCTCAGCGCAATCGTCCCGCGACCGGGCCTCGCGACGGTGTTCAACGTCGACGGAGTGGGAACACCAGAGGCGAAGACGGGCAAGTACAACAACCTGACCTCCGACCCCGAGCGCCCGGCGTTCGTGTTCACCGGATTCAAGCTGTTCTACGACGAGGACACCCGGCACAACAGTCGCGTCATGGGACCGTTCGAGGTCCTCGACCTGGACCCGCAGCCGGACGTCGTCGTCTACGAATAGTCGGCGCGGTGGGGTGGGTGATCACTGCGGCCGTTCGCCCGCGGCGACCAACTTCCACGGGCGTGACGGGTCGTCGTCGAGCTGCAGGATGAACCGCTGGACGAACGTCGTCTCGCGGTCCTTCGACCCGGCCACGACGTTGACCGTGTCGCGGTCCTCGATGTAGCGCACGCCCGTCACCCTGGCATCGATCGCGACCTTGATCGGATCCTTCGCCGCCAGCTTCGACACCGTCGCCTTCGCCATCTTGGGCCCCCGGATGACGAGTCGGGTCTTGGGGCCATTGGGCCGCAAGAGCTCGTCGGCGATCTCCCGGGGCGCGATGTCGAGGAGCGCGTCGTCATCGCCGTCAACGGCCTCGGCCCACGCGCTGATGGTTCGGCGCACCGCAACCTCGATGACGTCCGGGTTGAGCCGTCCGTCGACGAGGGCGAGGTCCCGTGCGGCGTTGAGCGCATCGTCGGCAAAGTCGACGTCGACCAGCTCGCCGAGCGGGGTGCCCGCCGGCGCACGGTTCTCGACGCCCTGCTCGATCACGACCTCGTCGCGGATCGACGCCACGTCCTCGTCGGGTAACGCGACCAGGGGATCGGTCAGGTTGTGCTCGCCCTCGGTGTCCTGCTCGATCGAGACGAGCCTCCATTGACCGTCACGTTTGGCAAGCGTCCAATACTCGCGCAGGTGCGCCTCTTTGGAGGGATTGCCCGAATGCGGGATGAACCGGCCGTGCTGATCGACGACGTAGTCGTCCATGAGGGCCGCCACGCGAACGACCATGCGGTCGTCGTCGTCGTCAGCGCGATTGGTCAAGCCGACGTACTCGATGTCGAGCTGCTTGACGTCGACGTGGTTCTGCCAACCCTTGGACGCGAAGTCATCGAGCCGTCGAGCCCATTCGACCATGAGATCCGGACCGACCATGCTGCGAAGCGCATCCTGGTTGCCTGCGTCCCAAGCCGTCTGGATGTCTCGAAACAGCTTGTCCGCCGCTGTCGTGACCTCGTCGGCGGCGAAGTAGCTGTCGTCCTCGGCTGCGGTCCGCGCCGCCGGGGGCACATCCTTGGCACGAAGTCTGCGCTCGCGCTCGGTGGCCTGATCCCGCCACTTTGCGTACTGCCGGCTCCACGTGGCGACCCGCCGCTGCCCACGCTTGGCGATCTCGCCCATGATCACGATGGCGACGAAAAACGCCACGATGAGCATGAGCCCGAAGAAGAACGCCCGTGGGTCGTCGGTGATGACGAAGCCGCCGCCACCGCCACCGCCGAAGCCACCACCACCACCACCGCCGCCACCGCCACCGAAGCCGCCGCCACCGCCACCGCCACCGCCACCGAAGCCGCCGCTCCCGCCGCCGGCTGCACCAATGGTGGGGTTGGGCGCGGTGATCGTGGGGGCGGTCGACGTCGCAGCACGGCCCACCTGCGCACTTGTGCAGACGTACGCCGCGGTGAGCGCCCACACCGCCCGAGATCTCCTTGTCATGCGAACGATTCTACGGCTGCGGCGGGTCTGCGCCCGCGAGACGACCGCCCGCGGAACCACCGTTGTGACGCGGGGCCGGGGTCATCGGCCCCCTGACGGCTCAGACGGCGGTCGTGGGGCCTTGGTCGGCGTCGTCCGCGTCGTCGCCGGACTCGGTCGCGGCATCGTCATCCGGCGCATCCAGAATGACGTCGCCCTCCTCATCCTCGTCCTCGAACGGACCCGTCCCTTCTTCGACCGGTGCGATCCCTGAGACGTGGTCCTCGTCGCCCATCACCATCTGGCGGACGCCCTCGGTCGAACGACCCGTTCGCGGAATCGACTCGACCGCGTTCCTGATGTTCTGTCCCATCATCGAGATGAGCAGGAGTTCCTGACCCTCGCGGACCGGGCGGGCGGTGACGAGCTCGCCCTTCTTGTC
>JANMKR010000144.1:0-5713 GCA_031372145.1 Actinomycetota bacterium
GTCACCGACAGGCATGACCTCACCTGACACGGAGGTGGGCACGCTGGTGGAAGCGGGCGAAGCGCTTCCGGCAGACAACGATGTGCGAGTTGCCTGGAGTGCATCAGCGTGACCAACGAGTGGGCTCGGCTGATGGCGAAAGCCAACCAAGACGGCCATCCCCGCGGCACCGAGGGCCGCAACGATCAATTGAGTGGAGCGCTTCATCACAGTCCGTTCCGGGTGGAGGCCGCGGCAGACTAGCGGTTCATCCCGGCGAGTCGATGCCGGTGGTCGGGGCGACTGTGGAGGTTGACGCTTTGTGACAGCTTCTGTAGTTTCCAGCTGGACCAGAGGAGAACGTTCGTGCGTCGTCTCATACGAACCTTGGCGGTGCTCTTCGGCTCGTTGGGGATGTTGACCGGGCTTGTGTCCGTTGGTTCGGGCGCTGTGAGCAAGCTCGGCGTGCAACAGCTCCCGCCGGTGTCGCATCGCGTCTCCGCCGGCACGAGCACCATTCTCGTGAGGGTGCGCACGAGTCCGGCTGCGACGTGCCGGGCAACGGTCTCCGTGAAGCGGGTTCGTCAGACGCTCCCGTCCGTGACGGCCGACAATCGCGGTCGCGTTGGCTGGCGGTGGCTCATCCTGCCGACGTCTCCTTCGGGCACATGGCGCATCGCCACCGTCTGCCGGAGTGGCCGCAGGAGCGCCACGGATGCTCGCAAGGTCACCGTGGCGACGCGGTCCAGAAAGGCGATCGGGAGCGTGGGCGACCCGACATCCTTGACCACGACCGCCGGGAGCGGCGCCGGCGCGTGTGGGCCGTTCAGGTCCGGACAGGCGTGTCTGGCCTACCGCAATCGCAAGGACGTCTATGAAACCGCGGTGGCGCGCGGCGTGCCGGGAGGCGGGTCCCGCGCGGCCGCTCGCGACTTCTCCGTCTGGGACGCCGGACAATGGTTCGTCAACGCGCAACGCGGCGGTCTTCCGACCGGCAACCATCCGGCCGCCGGCGCACTCGTCGTCTGGGGCGTCCCCAACAGCGCGTCATACGGACGCGTCGCGTACGTGGTCCAGGCGACCTCGGACACGCGCGTACTGGTCTCCGAGTGCAGCTTCGACTGGACCGGTCGTTGCCGCACCATCTGGACGAACCCGCAAGCCATCGCGAACCTCCAGGGCTACATCCACACCCAGCCGGTCGGGATCGGCACCCCCGTCGCGATTCAGGGGACGGCCCCGCCGGTCAACCCGGCCGCGCCCGTGAACACGGCCGCGCCGGCGACGGTCGGCACGCCTGCCGTCGGCAGCACCCTGACGGCCACCAACGGCGGCTGGACGGGATTGGGCGCGATCACCTTCGCGTTCCAGTGGCAGAGCTCGCCCAACGGGACCTCCGGGTGGACCGCCGCTCCCGGCTCGGGAGCGACCACGAGCAGCTACACGGTTGCCGTCGCGGACGCGGGCAGGTACCTGCGTGTCGTCGTCACGGCATCCAGCTCTGGTGCCTCCACCAGCGTGGCCTCGGCCGCGAGAGCGGTCCTCCCGTACAACACCGCCCCGCCGACCACGGGCGGATCCCTCATCGTGGGCCGGGTGGTCACCGCGGCCCCCGGCACCTGGATCCCCGGTGCGACGTCATTCTCCTACCAGTGGCAGGTGTCGGCCAACAACGGGACCACCTGGGCGAACGCGACGGGCACGGGCAACGCGGCAATCAAGTACACGATCGCAAGCGCCGATCAGGGCAAGCGTCTTCGCGTCGTGGTCACCGCCACCAGCCCGGCCGGTCAGGCTGCCGCTGCGTCGGCGATCACCGGCGTCGTGGCGGCGCCGCCGACCGGGACGGTCGCGTTGTGGCACATGGACGAGACCTCCCCCGGCAACACGACGGCCGACTCCAGCGGGCGCGGGCACACCGGTACGCTCAACGGCGGCGTGTTGCGCGGCGTCGCCCCCGGGTTCACGAACACGGCGTTCGGGTTCAACGGGTCGAACAGCTACGTGCTGGTGCCGTCAGCCGGTGATCTGAATCCAGGCACCTCGACCATCACGATCACGATCCGGCTCAAGACCACGTTCGCTCCGGCGAGCCCGGACTGGGACCTCATCCGGAAGGGCTATTTCACCTCCGCAGGCGGCCAGTACAAGGTTGAGTACCAGCCCGGCGGCTTCGCCTCGTGCGGCTTCAATGACTCGAGTGGAAACAGCGCCGAGACGCCGACGCCGTCGGGGCCCGCGCTCAACCTTGACGGCATGTGGCACACCGTCCAATGCCGCAAGACCGCGTCGGCGATCGAGCTGCGCGTCGACGGCGTTCTGATTGTCTCTCAGGCCGCCAGCCTCGGCTCGATCGACAACACCGACCCGGTGGTGATCGGCGCGCGCCCGGCCTCCGAGTTCTTCAATGGGTCATTGGACGAGGCGAGCATCACCTTCGGGTAGCGACGACCCCCCCGCGGTGACGCGAGCCAGCCACTGACGAGTCGCACGCGGGGACCGCAGGCGCACCACCGCGAGGTGCCGGTTCGCCGGTTCGGCGAACATCCGAGGGTATTCGCGGCGCTGCCCCGCGTGTGATCGGAGCGCCGTGAGCACCCCTTTCGCGGCCGCGAGGAACTGCCTGGGAAGTCCAGTCGTACTTCCGGTCTCTGCGGCCTGTGCCGTGAGCGACGAGGTACGCCGCAGCGCCCGTTTCCCGAGCCTCCAGAAGCTCACGCTCAGGGGATAGTCGAGCCAGACGATCGTATCCGCCCGTGGCCAGACAAGGTCGCGCAGCGCTCGCTTGTTGCCGTCGGTGACCCAACGATCGCCTGCGATCGCAGCGCTCGTCCGCTCGCGCAACAGGGACAGGGGCGCCGTGCTGAACTCCGGGCCGAAGTACAACGAGTCGAGCTCCACGTGGGGCACATGAAGCGCAGCAGCGAGTTCGCGCGCGAGCGTCGTCTTGCCCGACCCGGTTCTGCCGAGGACCAGGATCCGCTCGCAGGCTGCCAGCGTGTTGGTGGGATCGCGCTGCGATCGCTTCGTCGCGGACTGGTCAGGGGGCGGGTGTGCCCCGACCGTCTCACCGTCACGAGCACTCAGCTCAACGCCCCTTGCGTCATCGATTGATCCTGCGTTTCCACCGTCTGTCACTTGTCGCAATCTACCCGGTCATCGGGTCAGTGGAACAGAGCTCGAGTTCACCGCCGAGGACGTCGCGTGCCATGTCCGTATCGTCTCAGACCGTGCGAGGCGTGGTGTCCTTGCGGACCTTCCAGACCTCTTCGGTCGGCCACCGGTGCGCCCATTCCGGGGTGACGAACGTCTCCGTGGTGGTCGCACCCCGAGGCGCCTGCAGCTCCTTGAGCTCCTCGATCACGAAACCGCAGTCGCGAAGCAACCGGATCAGCTCGCCGTGTGGAAGATGAAACTCGACCGAGTCGTCGTCGTCCCACTCGAACCGGTGCATCCCGAACTGGTCACGACGGAGCTGGGTCCCGGCCGGATCGACGGCCAGGTCCGCGACGCACATCATGAGCAGCGGCGAGTTGACCAGGAACACCAGGAGCCCGCCAGGGCGAAGCAGTCGGGCCGCCTCGGGGATCCAGACGTAGGGGTCGCACCAGATGCTGGCGCCGTACTCGCTGATCGCCAGATCAAAACCGGCATCGTGCAGGCCGGTCCTCTCGGCGCTGCCGTGGATCAGCGGGAAGTCGACGCTGTGCTCACGCTGGAGCTCGCGTGCGGTCGCAAGCTGCCGCGCGCTGTTGTCGATTCCGACCGGCCGGGCACCGGCGCGCGCCAGCCATGCCGAGACATACGCCGTGCCGCAGCCGAGCTCGATGGCGTCGCGGCCTGCGACATCGTCCGGGAACATGCCGACCTGCGACTCGGGGATCGCCCACATGCCCCAGTTGGGCGAAGGGCTCGCCCAGTTCCGCCGGCCCTTCTCGACGAAGCTGTCGGCCCACGCATCCCACTGGGCCCGGTTGCGCAGCGCGTGTTCGGGCAGGTCGCTCATCGGTCTGCATTCTTGCAAGTCGGTCGCCGATGGTCCGACTTGGGCAAGGGAATGGTTCGGGTCGCCAGGACCGCGCGAAGAAGGCCGCCGCTCAGGCGTCTTGAAAGGTGATGGGCACAACGTCACCACCGACACACGCCGAACGTCGCCTGCGTGACAGACGTATTCCAGCGGGTCCGGCACGCTCCTAAAGACAGGACGAGCTGATCCGCGATGGCAACTCCGACGTATCCCATGACACACAAATCGACGACCACCGCGTAACGCACGAGCCGTCAGCGGCTCTGACCTTCATACGCAGACGTCACATTCGGAAGGAGCGCAACATGAGTCCCACACCAAGCATCCAGACGAACCTCGAGCGCCTCGGCGCGCTCCTCGACCGCCTCGACCCCCAGAGCGACGGGGTCTGTGACGTGGCCGGGTGCATCCACCACGCGCACCACGAGCCGCAGCTCGCGGCCGCGGGGGTCGGGACGGTGTGACATGCCCACCGTCGCCACAGCGAGCGGGGTTCGCTTCGCCGCCGAAGTCACCGCCGACCTCTCTGAGCTGGCCGGCGCCCGCGACGCCCTCGCGGATGCACTGCACGAGTGCGGCTGGAGCCAGGAGGACGCGTTCCGGGTGCTGATCTGCGCCGACGAGGCGATGGCGAACGCCCTGTCCCACGGCTCAGCCCTGGCCGACACGATCGACATCAGGTTCCGGGTCAGCACGACCGCAACCGCACTTGTCATCGGAGATCACTGCAGCGCCGTGATCGAAGTCCCCCAGGCCGACGTGCTTCCCGACGACACGTGTGAGCACGGACGCGGCGTGATCCTGATGCGGGCCCTTGCCGACGCGTTCCGGATCCAGCGACGCCCCGTGGGCACGATGGTCGCTCTGGCGTTTCGCGCCGCGGAAGGATGTGCACGATGAGCACCGCGATCCAGATCCCGGCCCCATCGATGACATGGGCGCCGTGCCCGACCTGCTGGGGGCAGCGCCGCATCTTCGAGGACCGCAACGGCGAAGGCCTCGTCCCCTGCACCTGTCCGGAGTGTCTGGGCCTGGGCGAGCGCGTCGTGTTCGACGGCGTCTAGAACCAGGGGTACGGAGGGCCGAGCACGTCCGCCGCCCCTCCCGCGACGAAGTCAGTCGCGGATGAAGAAGTCTGCGTTCTCGATGTTGGATGCAACGCCGAACGCGTGCAGGTCACGCTCGTCCACCTTGCCATCGCCATCCGCGTCGGGCACGGTCGCAGGGGCTCGTCGAGGATCTCGTTGCCGTTCTCGTCAGCTTGCAATCCTCATCGCCGGCGGTCCTTGCCGTCGAGTTGCCTTACACGGAGGTGTGGCGACGCCGACGACGCTCCTATTCCTGCGGGCTGATCGCCACCTTTACCGAGCCCTCTTCGCGGGTCGCCATGATGCGGTAGCCGTCGGCGGCCTGGTCCATGGGCAGGTCGTGCGTGAGCACCGGGGAGGGGTCGATCCTGCCCTGCTCCAAGAGCGGGAGAAGCGTCGGCAGGTATTTCCGTACGGGCGCGACCCCGCCGGCCACCGACACGTTCTTCATGAAGGCCGCGTCCCAGGGGATCTCGGGCGCGCCCAGGAACACCTCCATGCCCACGTAGCCGATGCCGCCGCCCGGCTCGATGATCTCTGCTGCGTACTTCATGGTCTCGCTGCTGGCGACGGCGGCCAGCACCGACGAGGGGCCGAAGCCGTCCGTCAGCTCCTTGAG
>JANMKR010000185.1:0-44099 GCA_031372145.1 Actinomycetota bacterium
ACCGTTCAGACAGACGTTTCGCCTGTGGAGCGTTGTCCTCGCCTTCGCCCATATGGTCCGATATGAACGAAGGCTGCGTCCTCGCCCTGCGGGCTTTTCACTCGCCAGACTGTCAACGCATTCCTGAGACAGACCACTAGCGGCTCCCGTACTGCGTCTCGTAGTACGCGCGGTAGTCGCCACTCTTGATCGGCTCCCACCACTCGCGCTGATCGCGGTACCAGGCGACGGTCTCGGTGAGCGCCGCCTCGAACTCCACCGTGGGAGCCCACCCGAGGTCACGCAACTTGTGGGTCGCGATGGAGTAGCGCCGGTCGTGGCCGGGGCGATCGGCCACGTGCCGGATCAGGCTCGCTTCGGCGCCGGTCAGCGCAAGGATGCGCTGGGTGATCTCGATGTTGGGCACCTCATTGCCGCCACCCACGTTGTAGACCTCGCCTGCGACACCGTGCTCCATGGCGGTCCAGATGCCCTGGCAGTGATCGGTGACGTAGATCCAGTCGCGGATCTGCATGCCGTCGCCGTAGACGGGGAGTGCCTCGCCGTCCAGGGCGTTGGTGACGAACAGTGGGATCAGCTTTTCGGGGTACTGCCGCGGGCCGAACGTGTTGCTGCCGCGCGTGATGACCGCATCGATGCCGTACGTGTGGTGCCATGCGAGCACCTGCAGGTCGCCGCCGGCCTTGCTCGCCGAGTACGGGCTCGACGGCTGCAACGGATCGGTCTCGCTGAACGACCCGGAATCGATCGAGCCGTAGACCTCGTCGGTCGAGACCTGCACGAACCGCCCGACGCCGGCCGCTCGGGCCGCGGCCAACAGCGTGGCGGTGCCTTGCACGTCCGTGCGGATGAACTCACTCGGGTCCAGGATGCTGCGATCGACGTGGCTCTCGGCGGCGAAGTTGACGACCGCGTCGCAACCCTCGATGGCCTCGGCGACGACGACCGGGTCAGCGATGTCTCCCTGGACAAAGCAGTAGCCGGGTTCGTCCGCGACCTCGGCCACGTTGGCCGGGTTGCCGGCATAGGTCAGTTTGTCGAGGTTGACCACCTGGGAGCCGCGGGCCAACGCGATCCGCACGAACGCCGATCCGATGAACCCGCACCCGCCTGTCACAAGCAGCTTCTTCACGCACGCTCCCTCATGTAGTCGACAAGCGCCTCGCGCCAGTGTCGCAGGCGCGGGGCTCCGGGTTTGGCAACGGTCAGGACCGATCGTGCCGGACGCGGGGCCGGACGACCAAACTCGGCGGTCGTCACCGGCCGCACCCGGCAATCGAGACCGGCCTCCGCAAAGATCGCCTCGGCGAAGTCCGCCCAGGTGACCGATCCGGCCCCCGCCGTGTGGTAGATCCCGGGCGCCTGGTCCAGCAACGCCACCAGTGCCGGCGCCAGGTCACGCGTCCACGTGGGGCAACCCTCCTGGTCGGCGACGACGGTCACCTCGTCGCGCTCCGCGCCGAGACGCCGCATCGTGTCGACGAAGTTGTGCCCGTGGGCCCCGTAGAGCCATGCCGTACGGGCGATACGGGTGCCCTTCGGGTGTTCCGCGAGCGCTGCCTCCTCGCCGGCGAGCTTGGTGCGTCCGTAGGCCCCGACCGGTGCGACGGCCGCGTCCTCATCGTACGGCGACGCCGTCCCGTCGAACACGTAGTCGGTCGAGACCACGACCAGCGCGGCCCCGGCGCGTTCTGCCGCGCGGGCGACATTCGCAGTGCCAACCCCGTTGACCACCAACGCGTCGACCTCATGCTCCTCGGCGCCGTCCACATCGGTCCATGCCGCCAGGTGGAAGACCGCCTCGGGCCGAGTCTCGGCAACACACGTGTCGACGGCCTTGGGGTCGGTGATATCGACGTCCATGTCGACCGCGGTCACATCGTGGTCCACGGACAGGAGTGGGACCAGGTCACGTCCCAACATGCCGGACGCCCCGGTCACGAGGACCCTCATCCGAACACGAACGGCAGTGCGTCGGCGATGTCGCGCAGCCGCGGGGCGTCGCGATCGCGCTGCGACAGGATGGGCATCGCGACGGGCCACGCAATGCCGACGTCGGGGTCGTTGACGGAGATCTCGCGCTCAAGCGCCGCGTCGTAGTAGTCGGAGCACTTGTAGATGACGTCGGCGACATCGCTCGTGACGCAGTAGCCGTGCGCGAACCCGACGGGGATGTACAACATCCGCATGGTCTCGTCGTCCAGCTGGACCGCGTCCCACTTGCCAAAGGTCGGTGAGCCGCGGCGGATGTCGACGCAGACATCCAGGATCGCGCCATGCGGGCAGCGAATGAGCTTGGCCTGGCCGGGCGGGAGCGCGAAATGCATGCCGCGCACGACGCCCCGCGTCGAGCGCGAATGGTTGTCCTGGACCCAGTGGTCGTGGATGTCGAACTCGGCAAGCGCCGACTCGCGGAAGGACTCGACGAAAAACCCCCGCTCGTCACCGTGCACGACGGGCTCGATGATGACGAGCCCGGGCAGGCTGGTGTCGATCCGCCGCATGTGGCGGATCAGATGAGGGCGATGGTCGAGGAGTCGCCCACCAGAAACCGGTATGCCTTGGGTTTGGCGTCCGAACGCACGATCTTGACGCCGCGCCCGATCAGGCTCGACTCGACGCGCGCGTCCAGGTCCCGGATCTCGCTGCCTTCCAACAAGATGCTGTGCTCGACCTCGGCGCGCGAAACCACGCAATCGGCTGAGATCGCCGAATAGGGTCCGATGTACGCATCCTCGATCAGTGCCCCGGCACCGATGATCGCGGGGCCGCGCACCGATGAGCGCACCAGGCGCGCGCCGGCCTCGAGCACGACACGCCCCTCGATGGAACTCGCTTCGTCGACCTCACCGAGCATCGACGGCACGATGACGTCCAGGATCAGGCGGTTGGCCTCGAGCATGTCCGCAAGCTGACCGGTGTCCTTCCACCAGCCGGTCACGATGTGCGGGTCGACGCGCAGGCCGCGATCGACCATGTGTTGGATCGCGTCGGTGATCTCGAGCTCGCCGCGCGACGAGGGCGCGATCGCCTTCGCCGAATCGAAGATCGCGGGCGTGAACATGTACACGCCGACGAGCGCCAGGTCGCTCTTGGGCTTCTTGGGCTTCTCGATCAGCCGCACCACGCGGCCGTCCTCGAGCTCCGCCACGCCGAAATGCTCGGGCTCCGGGACCGGCGTCAGCAGGATCATCGCGTCCGGGGAGTTGGCACGGAACTCGTCCACGAGCGCGGTGATCCCGTCGCGCAACAGGTTGTCGCCCAGGTACATCACGAACGGCGCGTCACCGATGAACTCCTCGGCCGTCAACACCGCATGCGCCAACCCCAGCGGTGCGGACTGCGGGATGATCGTGATCGCCAGTCCAAACCGTGAGCCGTCACCGACCGCCGCCTCGATCTCGGCACGGGTGTCGCCGACGATGATGCCGACCTCACGGATACCCGCCGCGCGCAGAGCCTCGAGCCCGTAGAAGAGCACGGGTTTGTTGGCGACCGGCACCAATTGCTTGGCGCTGGTGTGCGTGATCGGACGGAGCCGGGTGCCCGCGCCGCCCGAGAGCACGAGTCCTTTGAGCTCCCTCATCGGCCGGGACCCTACCAGCGCCCCTGCGGTCCGCGGCGGGCACCGTCGCGCCGGCCCGCCCTATGATTCCGGACGTGACCCGTGAGGAGTGGCTGCTCAAGCGCACGTTCGACGGGTCCCAGACCGATCCGGCGGAGCTGATCGACCGCGTGGCCGTCACGCGGCCGACGATCTCCATCGTCATTCCGGCGTTGAACGTCGGCGACACCGTCGGAGCCATCTGCAGTGCGATCCGCCGGGAGTGGATGGGCCCGGGCGGCATGGTCGACGAACTCGTGGTGATCGACAGCTCGAGCACCGACGACACCGCGGCCGTCGCCGCAGCGGCCGGCGCGCGGGTCGTGCAGGACGCCGACGTGTTGCCGAGCATGGGTCCCGGTCGCGGCAAGGGTGAGGCCATGTGGAAGAGCCTCGCCGCGACGTCCGGCGACATTGTGGTGTGGATCGACGGAGACATCGACGCGTTCGACCCGCGCTTCGTTCCCAAGCTCGTGGCGCCGCTTCTCGGCGATCCAGACATCGGGTACGTCAAGGCCTTCTACACCCGGCCACTGCGGGGCGCGTCGGACGGTGGCGGCCGCGTGACCGAGATCTGTGCCAGGCCACTCATCAACCGCTTCTTTCCCGAATTGGCCGGCTTCATCCAACCGCTGTCCGGCGAGGCCGCCGGACGACGTGAGTTGCTCGAACGGGTCCCGTTCCTATCGGGCTATGCCGTCGAGATGGGGCTGCTCATCGACATCCTCGCCGTCGCCGGGCTCGACGCGATGGCGCAGGTGGATCTGGGGACGCGCCATCACGCCAACCAATCGACCGAGGCGTTGGGCAAGATGGCCTACGAGATCACCCACGCGGTCCTGTGCCGCAGCCAGGGTGACGGATCGATGACCGGTGAGCTCCGTCCCTACGCCAGACCTGTCGCCCGGGACGGCGGCTACGTCCTTGAGCGGAGGGCATCGCGTGTCACGGAGCGTCCACCGATGGCCTCGGTGCTGTCCGGACAGCAAAGTCGATGAACCGGGTCTGCTACCTCGATCTGGACGAGACGCTCCTGGGTCACGGTGGCGGCATCCTGCGCGACGGCACCGGCGCGTTCTCGTGTGAATCCATCAAGGCGTTCGGAGCGCTGCACGCCGCAGCGGTGCCGTTCGTGCTCGTCAGCGGCAGGCGTCTGGCCGAGCTGCGTGCGATCGCCCGCATGCTGGGGGCCGATGGGGCCCTGGGCGAGCTGGGGGCATGCGACGCCGGATATCCCACCGCGGATGGGCAGAACGTGCACCAGGCAATCGCCGCAACCGGGATCATCGAGCTGCTGCTGACGTGGGCGCAGGGGGATCTGGAGCCATACCTGCCCTGGGCACTCGGCCGTGAAGGCAGCCACCTGCTGGTGGGCCGCGCCACCGACGAGACGATGAACCTCGTCCAGACGTTGTCACGGGGCACGTTGCGCCTGGTGGACAACGGCGCCATCAGCGACGGGCGGCGCGCCTACCACCTGCTCCCAGCCGGAGCGGGCAAGGGGCCGGCCGTTGCGCGCGACATCGCGCGCCGCGGCGCAGACGCCTCGGTCTGCCTGGGCGTCGGCGACAGCCGTGCCGATCTCGAGCTCGTCGGTGTCGTCGGCCTGGTTGCAATCGTCGCCAACGGTGTCGATGACGAACCCGGGCTTGCTGCCGATGCGCAGTGGGTCACGAGTGCCCGCCACGGCGCCGGGGTCCTCGAAGCGGTCGAGCGTTGGTTGGCCGACGATCCATTACTGACGCGCCTCGAACGCGGTGTGTCGTGATCAGGGCTACTCCCCGGCTGGGATGACGCTGCCGGCGAGACCGGCGAGCGCCGCGCCGATCGCGATCAGGTCGGTCTGGGTGGCGGCGAGCGCGGCCTGCAACGGGCCGAGTTCGCGCCGGATCGGGAACGCGGCGACCATTCCCATGTCGCGCACCAGCCCTGGCGACAGACGGAGTTCGCCGCAGACGCCGATGCACGGCACACCCATGTCGCGGCACATCGCGGCGACCTCCGCCGGCGCCTTTCCCTGCAGGGTCTGATCGTCGAGGCGCCCCTCGCCGGTGATGCACAGGCGCGCACCGGTGAGCGCGTGCTCCAGACCGACCGCGTCGAGCACGAGTTGCGCTCCCGGCACGATCCGCGCGCCGAGCAGGGCCGCCATCCCTCCCGCCGCTCCACCCGCCGCACCGGCGCCCGGGAGCGCCTGGACGTCCACGCCGGTCTGCGTGCGCAGTACCGCCGCCAGTGTCGCCAGGCCGTGGTCCAGGCGAGTCACCGCTGCCGCGTCAGCACCTTTTTGCGGCCCAAAGACCCACGCCGCGCCGTCCGGTCCGTGGAACGGGTTGCGCACGTCGCACGCGACATCGATGGCGACACGGGGGAGACGCGGGTCCAGGCCCGCCAGATCGATCCGCGCCACGCGCGCGAGGTCGGCTCCACACCCCTCGAGCTCGACGCCGTTCCCATCGAGAAGGCGCGCCCCGAGTGCGCGGACCATGCCGAGCCCTCCGTCGTTCGTCGCGCTTCCACCGACCGTGACGATGATCCGGTCCGGATCGACGTCCAGCGCCGCGCGGATGAGCTGGCCCGTGCCGAACGTGCTCGTTACCTCGGGATCGCGCTCCGCATCGGTCAGGCGCTCGTAACCAGACGCCTGTGCCAGCTCGACGACCACCGTGCCGCCGGGCAGCAGACCGATGTCCGCGGACGTCGCCCGGCCGAGCGGATCGGAGACCGCACACCCGCGAATTCGCCCCCCACGGGCCGCGACCAGCGCGTCGAGCGTCCCCTCCCCGCCGTCGGCCACCGGGACGATGCGCATCTCGACCTCCGGTGCCGAGAGTCGGACACCCGCGGCAATCGCCTGGGCGGCCGCGGCAGCCGACAGCGCCCCCTTGAACGCCGCGGGGGCGACGACGCAGGAAACTAAGGTCGTCGCGGCCACTCGGCCTCGAGGAATGCGAGGACATCGTCCTCGGAGCTGCCGAGGAGACGCTTCGCGTCGTCGCCCACCAGCGTGACCTGCTCGGCAGTCGAATCCTCGATGATGCGGACGATCTCGGCGGCGACCTCGGCGGCCGTGATCTCAAACTGGGCGCGCCAGCGGCCCATTCCCAAAACCAGCGCCGCCCCCAGCGGCGCATACGGGCCGTCGGCCTCGGTGATCGAACCCGACCTGCGCGTCGCCCGCGAGAACTCGGTCGCCACCATGCCCGGCTCGACGCGCCCCACGCGGATGCCGAACGGGCGTCCCTCCATTGAGAGCACCTCGGCCAGGGCGTTGAGTGCCGCCTTGCTGGCCCGGTATGCCCCGAGCAGCGGCGTGGGCAGGCTCGAACCGATCGTCGAAACGAACACGATGGTCCCTCCACCGGCCACGCGCATCGCGGGCAGCGCCGCCTGCACGACGGCGAGCGCCCCGAAGGTGTTGGTCTCGAACACGGCCCGAACCTCGTCGAGCGCGACGTCTTCGACCGCGCCCACCAGTGCGTACCCGGCATTGGACACCACCGCGTCGAGGGCGCCGCCCGCAAACTCCTGGGCTGCGGCTACGCCGTGGCGCACGGACGCCGCGTCGGTCACGTCCAGCTGCACGACGTTGACGGCCGCGTGATCGAACCCCCTCACAGACGGGTCGCGCACCCCGGCGACCACGCGCCAGCCACGATCGACCAATGCCTCCACCGTGGCGCGGCCGATCCCTCGGGCGGCACCGGTGACAAGCGCGGTCCTCACTGCGGGACCGGTGTGGAGCGGGCGCGCATCGGTCGCCAATCTATCGGCACACCGCTGTCAGCCGGCGACGGTGGCGCCAGGGGGGTCGCCGACCTCGACCGGCGGAATCTGCGCCAGCGGCAACCGGACCGTGAAGACGCTGCCCACCTGCGGGGTCGAGCGCACGGCAATGGAGCCGCCGTGCGCATCCGCGAGCCCCCGGGCGATCGCAAGGCCCAAACCGAGTCCTTGTCCTTGGCGGGACGGGTCGGCCTGGTAGAAGCGGTCAAAGACAAACTGCTGTGAATCCTGCGAGATGCCCGTCCCCGTATCGCGGACGCTGACCGTGCCCTGGCCGTCATCGATGCCGACCCCTACCGTGATCTTGCCCCCGGCCGGCGTGTGGCGCACCGCGTTGTCGAGCAGGATCAGCAGGATCTGCTCGACCCGTGCCGCATCCGCATCGACCACGACCTCGAGACCGGGGAGCGACGCAGCAAGCTCGATGCCCTCGCGGTCGGCGAGCAGCCGGCGGGATGCCGCCACCCGCGCGGCCAGCTCACCCAGATCGACCGGCTCGCGCACCAGGGTCATGGCACCTGCATCCAATCGCGCCAACTCGAGCTGCTCGGCGACGAGGCGCTCCAGGCGGCCGACCTCCTGCGACATCAACCCCAAGAACTCCTGACGGCGCTCCTGGCCCAACCCCTCATTCTCGAGCAGCTCCATGAAGCCCTTGACCGCGGTCAACGGTGTCTTGAGTTCGTGCGACACGTTCGCGATCAGGTCGCGGCGCGCCCGGGCCAGCCGCCGTTCCTCGGTGACGTCGCGCATCGTCAGGACGACACCGGCTCCCTTGGCGAGCGGTGCCACGCTCAGCAACGCCTCGATGCCACCGGGAAGCACCGCTTCGGTCGTCCCTTCGGCGTCGTCACCGGCGATGCGCGCCTGGACGACCTCCCGTACCGTAGCGGGCAGCTCGTCCAGCGTCAGCGAGTCGGCGCCGGAGGGCAGCCCCAGCAGCCGTTGCGCGGCCGCGTTCGCAACCGTCACCTCGCCGCGTTCGGAAACCGCGAGCACCCCCTCGGCCAGCGATGCGACCAGTGCACGCGCGCGGTCGCGATCGCTTACGGTCTCGGCGACGAGTCCCTCGAGCCGCGCAGCCATCGCATTGAGGCTCGTTCCGAGGGACGTCAGCTCCTGCGGGGCGTGGTCTGGGGCCCGCGCTGCCAGGTCGCCGCTGGCGAGGGTCTTCGCAGTGCCGGCCAGGCTCCGAATTCGCGCGCCCAGCAGACGCGAGATCCAGATGCCCGCCAGCGATGCCAAGAACAGGGCCAGGGCCACCGCCAACAGCACACGCCGGCGCACAACCGCGATCTGACCTTCGGCGCCGCGCACCGGTGCGGCTGCCTCGAGGACATAGGGCTGGCCGCCGACCTGAACCGGCACAGCCGCCTGCGTGATCTGGCGACCGTCGAGCTTGGTGGATTCCGCACGTGCCGGCAGGCCGTCTGCGACATCCTGGCCCGGTCCGGTCAGATCCTCAGGCAGGAGCTTCCGATTGGTGAGTGCCCTGAGAAACGTTCCGAACGACTGTGACGACGGGGTGATCAGGCGTACGTCGCCGCCGATCTCGACGGCGAGGTCGTTGAGCTCACCCTGTGCGGAGAAGGCCTCGAGATCCTGCCGATCACGCAGCGCCACCAACATGTCGATGCGGGCCCGGCGCGCCTGTTCGTCGCGGATGCTGCTCTCGAGGGTCGGCAGCACGACGAGCATCACGGCGAGGCTGGCAATCGTCCCGACCGCGACGAACGCGGCGACCAGCCACGCCTGCAAGCCGAACCGCTGCGGACGCTCGTTCACCCGCTCGTGCCGTCCTCACCGCCGAACGCGTAGCCGACGCCCCGAACGGTGCGGATGAGCAGCGGGTTGGAGGCGTCACGCTCGATCTTCTGGCGCAGGTGACGTACGTGGACGTCGACGCTGCGCAGGTCACCGTAGAAGGTGCCCTTCCACAGGTGGTCCATCAACTCCTGGCGTGTGAACACACGCCGAGGCGAGCGCGCCAGCTTCAGCAAGATCTCGAACTCGGACAACGTCAGGGTCAGGTCCTCGTCGGCCCGCGTGACCGCGCGGGCGACCGGATCGATCTCGAGGTCGCCGAACCTGAGGCTGTCCTCGTGCTCGCCATCCATCCGGCCGCGCCGCAGGTTGGCCTTGACGCGTGACACCAACTCGCGCGGCGAGAAGGGTTTGGTGACGTAGTCGTCGGCCCCCAGTTCGAGACCGAGCACCTTGTCCAGCTCCTCGCCGCGGGCCGACAACATGATGATCGGGATGTTGCGTTCGGCCCGGATCTTCTGGCAGACCTCCAGCCCGTCCATCCCCGGCAGCATCACATCCAGCACGACCAGGTCGATCGGCTCACGTTCCATCGCAGCGAGCGCATCGTCGCCGCGCGCCGCGGTCACGACATCGAAACCGGCGTCCCTGAGCGCATACTCGATGATCGTCCGGATCGACTGCTCGTCGTCCACAACCAGGATTCGTTGGGCCATAGCGGGAAGTGTAGGCGCGGAACGCCCGTGACCGCGTGCCCGCATGATTCTCGAACCGCCCGCACGGGGGATCAGACGTTCCCATTTCCGTGCCTGATCCCACGACTTCCCGGGCTCCGGGAAGTGGTTCGACACGCAATGACCGGCCGTTTCGCGTGAGCGAGAGCGAGCGAGACGGTGGACGCAGGCCGTGGCGAATACCGGAAGTATTTGCCATGCCGAGGACGCCGTATCGCGACGCTCGCAGCCGCGCGAAAGCCCGCGTTATTTCCGTGTCGGACCACGAGTAGCCTTGTACCCGATGGCAACACTTCCCCCGCTCCAGCCGCCGCCCCCATCCCACGACCCGCCACGCCGGCGTGGCCGTTGGCTTGCCACTGCGATCATTCCTGCCCTGATCGGTGCCGGAGTCGCGCTCGGCGTCGCGACGCTCGCAAATGACGACACCGCATCGCGGACCGTCACGGTCACGGAAGTCCCCGCAGCGCCGGCCGTGACGACGGCTCCGACCACGACCTCACCCGCACCGACCACCACGACCCCGGGCGGCAACGACGGTGCGGAGAGCGTGCAACAGATCGTCAAGGACTCCTCGCCCGGTGTCGTGCTCGTAGAGCAGGAAAAAGGTCTGGGCTCGGGATTTTTGATCGATCCCCAGGGGCATATCCTGACCAACGCGCACGTCGTCGCAGGCTCCAAGCAGGTCACCGTCACCTATTCGGACGGAACGACGCAAGCGGCCAAGGTCCTGGCCGAGGACCCGACGATCGACTTGGCGGTGCTCGATCCCGGCACGCCGCCGAGGTCCGCCAAACCGCTTCCGCTCGGACAGAGCCAGGACCTGACGGTCGGCGATCCGGTCGTCGCGATCGGCAACCCCCTGGGCTTTGAGCGCACCGCCACCACGGGGATCGTGTCAGCGGTCAAGCGACAGATCTGCTCGCCCAATCAATCGGCGATCGCAAATGCCATCCAAACCGATGCGGCGATCAACCAGGGCAACTCCGGTGGCCCGTTGCTCGACCGGCGGGGTCGCGTGATCGGTATCAACTCGCAGATCGTCAGCCAGGGCGGTGGATTCGAGGGCATCGGATTTGCGGTGCCGATCGACACGGTCCGCCCCGTCGCGCAGGGCATCATCGCCGGCGGCAAACCGCAGCACGCGTGGATCGGCATCATCGGCGAACCGCTGACGCCCAAAGTCGCCAAGGATCTGGGCGTCCCCGGCACCACCGGGGTGGCATTGCGCCGGGTCGACGACCGCGGTCCCTCCAAGAAGGCAGGTCTGCACGGGTCGAGCGCCGCCGAGAAGGACCCGCCGAAGGGCGGCGACATCATCATCGAGATCGCCGGCCGCACGATCCGCGACTTCGGCGACCTGAGCCAGGAGATCGGGAGTCGGCGGGTCGGCGAGACCGTCGACGTGACGGTCCTTCGCGGCGGCAAGGACGTGCGCGTTCAGCTGACGCTGCAGGATCGACCCGGCAACCTCGGCGGGACATGCCAGTAGCCGGACTCGCCATCCGCAGGGCGACGCCGGACGATGCAGCCGGCATCGGCGTCATCTACGACGAGGCGATCGCCGAGGGCGCTGCGACCTTCGCGACCGGCCCGCACCCCGCGGAGGAACGCACGGGATGGCTCGCCGGACGCGCGGCGACGGCACCGGTCTTCATCGCCGAGGACGCGGGCCGGTTGGTGGCGTGGTCGGCGCTCGCGCCGTTCTCGCACCGCGCGTGGTACAGCGGAGTCGGCGAATACACCGTGTACGTCGCCGGTCCGGCGCGCGGTCGCGGAATCGGCCGGACGATGCTCGACCATCTGATCATCGAGGCACCCGCGTTCGGGTACTGGAAGCTCGTCGGGCTGATCTTTCCGGAAAACCTGGCGGGGTTGGCCTTGGCGCGCGATGGGGGCTTCGGCGTCGTCGGTCGCCTGCAGGCGCACGGGCGCCTCAACGGCGAGTGGCGGGACATCATGCTGCTCGAACGACACCTCGAGCAGACCCCCGGTGACGTGTGAGACGCCCAGACCTGCCCCGGGGAGGGGCACCAAGGCGTGTCGGCTGGAGTCTGTCGATAGCCACATGAACCGATCGCACGTTGTGGGACCCCTTGCCGCGGTCGTGATGCTCGGCGCGCTCCTGTTGAGCGGATGCGGGGCATCGCGCCGGACTTCCTGCGCGGCACCGGCCTCGTCGCCTGCAATCCTGAGCGACAACGACCGGCGGGATCCGTTGATCGCATCCGACGGCGGCGGTGACGCGGTCGCAGTCTGGGAGAGTCTTGTCGGCGGTCCCATCGAGGCCTCCGCGCGCGTGCCCGGCGGAGCGTGGTCGACGGCAACGCCCGTGTCGGCACGGTACGCACGATTCCCCACAGTGGCGGTCAGCCCAACCGGGAGCGCGATGGCCGCGTGGCAGTTGCCGGTGTCGGTCCACACCACGACCGTGCAAGTCGCAACCCGCGACGGCGGCGGCGGCGGTTGGAACGCACCGACCGACGTCTCGCCTGCCGGGCGACATGCGCGCGAGCCGCAGATCGCATCGACCGGCGATGGCACGGCGCTGCTCGTGTGGCGGCGCGACACCCGTGGCGCTGACACGGTGATCGAAGTGACCGAACGCCCGCCCGGCGGACAATGGGGTCCATCCCAGGGCATCTCGGATCCAACCGTGCGTGCAAAACGACCACGGCTCGCGACCGCTCCGAACGGGGCTGCTGCGCTGGTGTGGGAGCAGACCGTCAACCGGCGCCTGACGGTGGTCGCGGCAACACGCGCCGCCAACGGACGATGGTCGGCGCCCGTGACGCTCACCGGGACCGCAGTCGGCCACGAACCGGACGTGGCGATCGGACCAACCGGCACGGCGGCGGCGGTCTGGATCGAGAAGACGCCGGCGGGCGCGGCGGTCATGGCCACGACACGGCCCGAAGGTGGGACGTGGTCGCAACCGCAGGTGATCGGACGCGGCTCCGGGCTCCCTCACGAGACGCCGCGTCCAGGACGCGCCGACACCGGGGCAGACGTGGCCGTATTGCCGGATGGACGGATCGTCGCGGCATGGACGATGGTCGACGACGGGACCAATCGCGCCCAAGCGGCGGCGACCGGCCCGGACGGCGCATGGGCAGCGGCAACGATGCTCTCCAAGCCGGGCGCCGCCGCGAGCGGCGTGCAGGTCGTCGCCCTGGCCGGCGGCGTCGCGGCCTCGGGATGGGAAGAGCTCGACGGCGGACTGATCCGTGCACGCGTGACGCGTCTCGGCTCCGACGCCTCACCCGTTGCGTGCGCTGACCTGACGGCGGCAATCGCCGAGAGCGGAGCCGTACGGTTGGTGGGAGGATCCGCTCCGACCGCGGTGTTCGTCGACTTCAACCGCAGTCGTGTCGAGGCGGCACCGATCCCATGAGGCGTTCCGCCGCCCTCACCGTCGGACTGTGCGTCGCCGTCTGGGCCGTGGGGCGGTGGGTGGTGTTCGACTTCTTCCAGCTCGGCGACACCCGCGTGTACGAACATGCCGCGCGCATGATGGATGCAGGCGCGATTCCCTACCGCGACTTCGACGTCGAGTACCCCCCACTCGCAACCGGGCTGTTCTGGCTCGTGGGCCGTGCACCCGGCGGCGACTACCAGCTCGCGTTTTCGGTGGCGATGCTGACCTGCCTGATCGCGACGGCCCTCGCGGCGCTCGTCATCGGCCGGCGTATCGGCCTGAGTCGCATCCGCACGGCGCTCGCGGTCGTCGTCATCGCGCTGACCCCGTTGCTCCTTGGGACCCTCGTGCAGACCCGGTACGACTTGGTGCTCGCGGCGCTGCTCGGGTGGATGCTGGTCGCCGCGCTCCACGATCGGTTCAGATGGGCATGGACGTTGCTGGCGATCGCCACCGCGATCAAGTTGGTGCCGGTGTTGCTCGTGCCGGTGCTCCTGTTGTGGCATCGCCGGCGACGGCCCGGGACGCAGGCGTTCACCGCGTTGGGCGGTTTCGCGGCCGGGGTCGCGGCCACGTTCGCCCCGTTCTTCGCGATCGCCCCGCACGCCACGTGGCGCTTGTTCGCCTACCACCTGGACCGCCCGCCCGAAGTCGAGTCACTCGGATCGTCGATTCTTCACGTCAGCGGGCTGGACTTCCGGCGCGTCCAGAGCTACGGCAGCGAGAACGTGACGGGATCTTGGGCAGATGCGTTCGCGTCACTGTCGACGCTGCTGATCCTCGCCGGAATCGCAGCGGTCGCCCTGTGGATGTGGCGCGCCTTGCGCCGGGGATCGGGCGACGCCAACGGCGTGCTGGTGACGGTCGTCGCCGCGTCGCTCGTCGTGTCGGTGCTCCTCGGCAAGGTGATCTCACCGCAGTACATGGTCTGGCTCCTGCCGGTCGTGCTGCTGGTACCCGGCAGGTGGGGGCGGGTGGCGGTCGGCGCCATGGTCGCCGCGATGCCGCTGACGCAGCTCGTGTTCCCCGCGCTCTTTACGTCGTTCGTGGAACGGGGGGCCGAACTGCCCGTGTGGCTGCTGTTCGCCAGGAACCTGTTGCTGGTGGTGCTCGTGGTCGCGGTCTGGCCACGCTGCCGCGTTGCACCGGCGATCTCCGCCGGATCGGGCGATGGCGTATCGGCCTGACCTCGCCCGCGCCGTGTCGCGGTCTGCCAAGATGAATCAGTCGGCCCGGGAAGGAAAGACGATGGCCAAGAGCACTGCACCCACGGCCCAAAGCGGTCCAACTGCCCGCCCCGAAGCGGAACTGATGCGTGACATGTTCGGCCGAATGTGCCTGATCCGCCGATTCGAGGAACGCGCGGCCGAGGAATACATGAAGGGCAACATCGGCGGCTTTCTGCACCTGGCGATCGGTGAGGAGGCCGCGGTCGTCGGCACGATCACCGCGCTTCGCCCCACCGATCCGATCACGTCGACCTACCGTGAGCACGGCCAGGCACTCGCACGCGGCAGCGATCCCAAAGCCGTCATGGCAGAGCTCTTCGGCCGATCCACGGGGATCTGCGGCGGACTCGGCGGCTCCATGCACCTGATGGACATCGACCGCCACTTCTACGGCGGCTACGGCATCGTGGGTGGCTCGATCCCGCTCGCCGTCGGACTGGCCTGGGCGATCCACTATCGCGAAGACGACGGCGTCGCACTCGCGATGTTCGGCGATGGCGCATCCAACCAGGGCGTGCTCGCCGAGGTCATGAACATGGCGGAGCTGTGGAACCTGCCCGTCGTCTTTTTCGTGCTCAACAACCAGTACGGCATGGGCACGGCAGTGGAGCGCGCCAGCGCGGAGCCCGATCTGTTCAAGCGCGCCGAGGCGTTCAGCATGCCGGCCCGGCAGGTCGATGGCATGGATGTCCTGGCAGTCCACGAGGCGGTCCGGGAGGCGGCCCGCATGGCTCGTGACGGCCAGCCGTCCATGGTCGAGGCCAAGGCGTATCGCTACCGCGGGCACTCGATGAGCGATCCCGACACGACGCGCGCGGCCGAGGAGAAGGAACGGTGGCAGGCCCGCGATCCGCTCATCACGTTCGAACGCATCCTGCTGGGCGAAGGGGTGATGACGCGCGACGAGACCGACGCCGTACGCGAACAGGTCAGCACCGCCGTTGAGGACGCCGTCACGTTCGCCGACCAGAGCCCGACGGTCCCCGAAAGCGAACTCGCCCGCCACGTGTACGCGCACCCGTGGAACGACGACCCGCGCGGAAGCGCCCTGGCCTGATGAGCACCGCCGCAACGCCTAAGGACGTGTCGTACCGCGAGGCGCTGACCCAGGCCATGCGCGAAGAGCTGCAACGTGACGACAACGTGTTCGTGATGGGCGAGGACGTCGGCCAGTTCGAAGGTGCGTTCAAGGTGACGCGCGGCCTGCTCGCCGAGTTCGGCCCGCGGCGGATCGTGGACACCCCGATCAGCGAAGCCGGGTTCGCAGGCATCGGAATCGGCGCCGCGATGAGCGGCTTGCGTCCCGTCCTCGAGATGATGACCGTCAACTTCTCGATCCTCGCCCTCGACCAGATCGTCAACAACGCGTCCAAGGTCCGCTACATGTTCGGCGGGCAGGTGGCCTGCCCGCTGGTGATTCGGATGCCGGGGGGCGCAGGGCATCAACTGGCCGCCCAGCACAGTCATTCGCTGGACGCCTGGTACACCCACGTGCCGGGCCTCAAGGTGGCGTGCCCGTCGACCCCGTACGACGCCAAGGGACTCCTGAAGACCGCGATCCGCGACGACGACCCCGTGATCTTCCTGGAGAGCGAGGGGCTCTATGCCAAGAAGGGCCCGGTCGGTGGGCCTGACGACCTGGTGCCGTTCGGCCGTGCCGCCATCCGCCGCACCGGAAAGCACTGCACGATCGTCGCGCACTCCCGGATGGTGTGGGTGGCGCTGTCTGCGGCAGAGGAGCTCGCCAAAGACGGCATCGAATGCGAGGTCATCGACCCGCGGACGTTCCGGCCGCTCGACATCGAGACCCTGGCCACCAGCGTCCGCGCGACCTCAAAGTGCGTCATCGTTGACGAAGGGTGGCCGGAATGCGGTATCGCCGCCAACCTTTCGGCGCATCTGTACGACGCCTGTTTCGATTGGCTCGACGCGCCGATCCGCCGGATCAACTGCGCCGACGTTCCGATCCCGTACGCCAAGAACCTGGAGCAGGCGGCGCTCCCACAACCGGCTGACGTGGTGGCGGCCGTCCGCGCACTCGTCGGAGGACGCTGATGGACTTCCTGATGCCCAAACTGTCGGACACGATGGAGGAGGGCACCGTCCTGCAGTGGCTCAAGGACGACGGGTCGGACGTGACCAAAGGCGAACCGATCGTTGAGATCGAGACCGACAAGGCGAACATGATGGTCGAGGCGCCCGACTCGGGTCAGCTCCAAATCGTGGCCCAGATCGGCGACAGCCTGCCCATCGGCGCGACCATCGCGACGATCGGCGCAGGCGACGCCCCGGCGACGCCGGCCGCGCCGGCTCCCACCGCGGATGCCGGCGATGACGCGACCGGCATCCCGACTGCCGACGACGGCACCGGTGCCTCGATCGGACACGAGGTCCGCCTGCCCGAGGCCTACCCCGGAGCGGTTGACGACGACCCGGACCCCGTCCTGCCCGTCGCACCTTCGAAGGCCGCGTCGACGCCATCGGCACCCGCCGCCGCCGACGGCGAGCAGGTCCGCGCGTCGCCGCTGGCCCGACGCCTGGCCGAGGAGCTCGGGGTCGACCTGTCGACAATCCGCGGGACCGGTCCCGCGGGACGGGTGGTCCGTGACGATGTCGAAGCTGCGGCCGCATCCCCGGCCACGGCACCGACCCCTGCGCCACCACCGGCGGCGGTGCCTCATGCGACCCCGGGGCCCGCAGCTGCGGCACCGGCGACAGCCCCCGGGGAGCGAATCGCCCTGACCCGATTGCAGCGAACCATCGCCAAACGGATGGCCGAGTCAAAACCCGGTGCCCCGCACTTCTACCTTCAGCGCGACATCGACGTGACCGCCTTGATCGCCCTGCGCAAGGAACTCGTCGCGGCCTCGCCTGAGGGCCAAGGACCATCGGTCAACGATCTGCTCATCCGAGCGGTTGCCATGGCGACGGCGGAACGACCCGATGCCGTCAGCCGCTTCGACGGCGATGCGCTCGTCGCACCGTCTGGAACACACATCGGTGTGGCGGTCGCCGTCCCGGGCGGGCTGCTGGTACCCGTGGTCCGCTCCGCCGACGGCAAACGCGTCGCCGAGATCGCGGCTGACGTCCGTGACCTCGTCGGACGCTGCCGGGACGGCACGATCACCCCGCCGGAGCTCGAGGGGTCGGTCATCACGATCAGCAACCTCGGCATGTTCGGAATCGATCGGTTCCTCGCGGTCATCAACCCGCCCGAGACCGCGATCCTTGCAGTTGGCCGGGCCACGCCAAGTGCCGTCGTGGTCGACGGAGCGGTGGTCGTGCGTGATGTGATGACGCTGACGCTCTCGGTCGATCACCGGGCGGTCTACGGGGCGGAGGCGGCAACGTTCCTGGGCCGGATCGCGGAACTGCTGGAGCGACCCGGCGCGCTGGTGTTGTAGCCGTCCGGAACCTGCGGGATCGGCGGCGCGGACTGACCTCCCACGCCCCGGGTCGAGGTACGTTTCTCGACTTTCGGCTAGTTGTTCCGACCGCGGGTTCCGATACGATTCACTTCGGATCGGAGGAGCGTCTCGATCCTTCCCGTGGAACGCAAGGAGGCAATGTTGGACAAGGGGAGCCGCATCACAGGCGCCGTTCCGTTCAACGGGATCAGCCGAGGCTATGGGGCTGTCCGCCGCGCCGATCCCCGCATCCTGCAACGCGTCGCGAAGGCGGTCGGCGGAGCGCCGTCCGTGGTCAACATCGGCGCTGGAACCGGCGCGTACGAGCCGCCCAACCGACGGGTTGTGGCGGTCGAGCCGAGCGACTCGATGATCGCGCAGCGCCGTGCCGGCGCAGCACCGGTCGTCAAGGCCACAGCCGAAGCGCTCCCGTTCAAGGACGGTGGATACTCGGCCGCCATGGCGATCTTGACGATCCACCATTGGGACGATCCGCTTGCGGGCCTGCGCGAGATGCGACGGGTCGCCCGGCGCCGCGTGGTCGTGCTGACCTTGGATCCCGAGGCCATCGGAGACTTCTGGTTCTACGACTACTTCCCGGACATCGCACGGGTGGACGCGCAGCGATTCCCGTCGATCGACGCGATCACCCGCACGCTCGGTGGCGACGTCCGCGTCGAAGTCGTTCCGATTCCACATGACTGTCGCGACGGGTTCCTGGGCGCCTACTGGCGGCGACCCTCGTCGTTCCTCACACGCCAGGTCCGGCGCAACATCTCCACGCTCGCGGCGGTGGGAGATGACGACCTGCTGGACGGGCTCGCGCGGCTCGCCGACGATCTGCGCTCAGGTGCATGGGAGCTCGCAAACTCCTGGCTCAGCGACCGTGACGAACTGGACCTGGGCTATCGCATGATCGTCGCCGAGTACGAGGACCCGACCGCGAAGTAAGCGACTACCCTGCGGTCATGGCGTTCCTCCTCACGTCAACCCGGATCGACTACGACCCGGCGTGGGAGCATCAGCGCGCGCTCGCGGCACGGCGTGCGGCCGGGACGATTCCCGACGTCGTGTGGTTGTTGGAGCATCCACCGGTCTACACGTTCGGTCGCCATGGCCGTCGTGAGGATCTGTTCGTCGATGACGACACCCTCATGACGCTCGGCGCGACGTGCGTGCATACGGACCGCGGGGGCCAGATGACGTGGCACGGGCCGGGCCAGACGACCGGCTACGTCATCGCCGATGTGCGGGCTCACGGCGGCGTCCGTCGGTTCGTCCAGGCGCTCGTCGCGGCCATGGCCGACGCGAGCGACATCCCGGATGCCACCCCGGGAGCCGATGCGATGGGTCTCTACGTCAGCGGCCGCAAGCTCGGCAGCGTCGGCATCCGCGTCAACGGTGGCATCACGACACACGGGCTCGCCCTCAATCGCGATCCCGATCCCAGCTGGTTCACGCGGATGTCAGCCTGCGGTGCGCCTGAGGTGCCGACAACCTCCATCGCCGCCGAAGGAGGGGATCCCGATCGCCATCGCGTCGAAACCGCCCTGGCCGCCGCCTTGGCAGCGCACCTCGGCCTTGCGGAACTCATACCGACGCGCCTCGACCGGCTCCTGGAGCCGGTCGCTCCGTCACGCGAGTAGCTGCTCCCACGCCACAAGGGCGGCTGCGACGAGCGCATCGTTGTCCGGATCGATACCCGCTTGGGAGACCCATGCGGCCAAGGTCGGCCAATCGACTTCGAACGGCTCCACATCCGGGTGGGCTTGCCGCAAGACCGTCGCTGCACGCTCGGCGATCACCACAGGTTGACCGCCGCAGCCGCCGCCAGGACCATCACGAGCGCTCCGTACCCGTAGTAGTCGAGGATCAGGAGCAGGACGGCGAGCGCCAGCAGCAGCACGGCCAGGCCGCCCCAAACGGCTCGCGAGAGCCCTGCTGCGCCCAACGCCCATCCGCGTTCCGGTGGCGCGCCTCGGCGCCGTGGGCGTTCTTCGTCAACGGTCACCTCTCAGAGGGTAGCGACAGGTCACGACAGCGCCCGTGTACTACCCTGCGCACAACACCACCGCGGAGGCACGATGACCGTTGACGTCGGACAGCAAGCACCGGATTTCACGCTCAAGAACCAGGCGGGCGAAACGGTTTCGCTGTCGGATTTCCGCGGCGCGAAGAACGTGGTGCTGATGTTCTACCCGCTGGCCTTCAGTGGGGTTTGCACGACACAGTTCACCGACATCAGCGCCCACGAAGGTCGCTACGGCGACGAGCAGACCCAGGTGCTGGGGGTGTCCGTCGACAGTTTCCACGGCCAGGCGGCGTTCGCCAAGTCACTGGGATTGGATGCCACGATGATGCTCGCCGACTTCGAACCCAAAGGAGCGGTCGCCCGCAGCTACGGCGTGTATCTCGACGAGCGAGGCCACTCGGCACGTGCCACGTTCGTCATCGACAAACAGGGCATCATCCAGCGCGCAGAGATCACCACGCCGCCCGACGTACCCGACGAAGATGCCGTGTTGGCTGCCCTGAACATCTGTAACACCAAAGGAGATTGAGATGGCTGTTTGCGCCCACACCGTGTGCACGTGCGAGGCCGCCGACGGGAGCGCGTTCTGCTCGCCGTTCTGCGAGGCCAACGCGGGCGCCGCCGAGTGCCACTGTCACCACGGGGAGTGCGCCGCGCCCCACCACCACTGATGGATCAAAAGGGCCGTGCCTCACCCGTCAGGCCGACTCGACCCCGCGAAGCGCCAGCTGCCCGCACGCCGCGTCGATGTCCGCCCCGCGTGAGCGGCGGACGGACGGGGTGACACCGGCGCGGTCGAGTGCGGCGATGAACGTCTCGCGCCGGGTCGACGAGCTGCCCCGGTACGGCCCCTCGGTCGGGTTGTACTCGATGATGTTGACGTGGAAGTTGCCGTCTCGCACCAGCGACGCCAGTCGCGCCGCGTCCGAGATCGAGTCGTTGACCTCGTGGAGCAACAGGTACTCGATGAACACGCGCCGGCCAGTCGTGTCGCAGTAGCGTCGGCACGCCGCGAGCAGGTTCGCGATCGGCCACCGGTTGTTGATCGGCATCAACGCTGAGCGCGTCTCGTCGTTGGAGGCGTGCAACGAGATCGCCAGGCGCACGCTGAGCGGATGGCGCGACAGCTCGTCAATGCCCGGCACCCATCCGGCGGTCGAGATCGCGACCTTGCGCGTCGACAGGCCGAGGCCCGCCGGATCGCAAATCTGCTCGCACGCCGCGAGCACCGACTGCAGGTTCTGCAGCGGCTCACCCATGCCCATGAACACCACGTTGGTCACGCGGGCTTCGTCGCGCTCCGCCGCACCGGCGGCGAACACGACCTGGTCGAAGATCTCCTCGTCAGTCAAATTGCGCCCGGCGCCCAGGCGCGCCGTCGCGCAGAAGCGACACCCCAACGCGCAACCCACCTGACTCGACACGCACACGGTTCGCCGGCCCTTCGCGTGCGCGATCGACACGGTCTCGATCCGCGCGCCGTCACCCGCACGCAGCGCCCACTTGACGGTGTGATCCGTCGAGACCGCGGTGGCTTCCGGTGTCACCGACCAGAACGGCAGGGCGTCCGCGACGAGATCACGCAACACCTTGGGCCAGCTGGTCACCCCGTCCCAGCCGAGGGCTCCACGACGTTTCGCCTCGGCAACCTGGACTGCCCGGTAGCTCGGCTCGCCCAGCTCCGTCAGCAGCGTTTCGACGGCGTTGCTCACGGCGTGGCCGCCGACGGGAGTGCCTTGGGGCCCGACGCGAACACCGACCAGGCCGGCTTCTCGGTTCCGTCCTCGCGCAGCAACCCGAACTGTCGTTGCGGGGTGTCCCGCACGGACGCCCAGATGACCAGGCGCACATGCGGCTCCGCCGCGAGCCGCTGAAGACCTTGCGTCACGAACGCGGCCTGATCCGCCTCGGTCAAGCCTCCTGGTGGTGTCCCATAGCCGAACCGCGTGATGAACACGGGTGCGCCGGGAGCGAGCTTGTCGAGTTCTTGCATCAGGCGCGGCAAGGTCGCGAAGGATGGAACCGCATCGGATGGCGCGCTCGGGGCGATCGACGGCTCGATGTGCTGCGCCACCGCGTCCATCTTCGGATGCAGCGCGGTCAACGCGGCAATCCAGTCGAGCACACCCACCCCACCGGCCGGGGGCGCGCTGGTTTCGATGTGACCGGCGCTGCTACCGACGACGATCGCCGTGGACGACACGGCCTTGATCTCGGTGTATGCCCGATTGAGCAATCCGGCATATATCGCCGGTGACGCCGGTTTGGTCCCGGACGCATCCCATTGGGGCATCAACTTGACCGGGTTGTTGGGCTCGTCCCACGGCTCATAGATCCGCACGCGGGGGCGTCCCTGTCCACGGTATCGAGTGGCGAATGCGTGCACGAAGGCACCGTACGCCTCCAGGTCCGGAGCCGCCTCCGGGCCTTTGCCGCCATTCGCCCAGCCCGGCGCCCCCGAAAACGCGACGATCGGCTCGATCTGACGGGCGGCGAGCCCTTCGAGGACCTCGTCGTACCGCGTCCAACGGTAGGCCGGGTCATTCCCGTCGGTCGGCGCCGCCGGATGTGTCGGTGCGATCGCCGACCACGAGACGTCCATGCGCGTAAACCCGACGCCGCTTGCGGCCAGCCGTTCGATCCTTGTCGCGACCGAATCCTCGATCGCGCCCGTGATCTGGTCATCCTGCAACCCCACCGTCAGCGCGCCCGCACGAAACGGGCCGGCCGCCGACGATTCCGACGACGGGTCATCTGCATTCGCGGCGACCAACGCCAACATCACGATCAACGCGATGAGCGCGCCCACGCCGGTCACCACGGTGATCAGCCGTCGCCTCATCGCAGCGCATCCGCGATCCGTCGCAACTCCGCCGGAATGTCGCCGCCCGGTTGGATCGCGAGTTCCGTCACCCCATCACGTGCCAGTTGATCCGTGCGTCCCCGTAGCTCGGCGGCGGTGCCGCAGAAACCGAACCGGGCGATGTTGTCTGCGGTCACGATGGCGGAATCCTGTGGGAGCACGATCTCGGTCAGATGGCCGCGGTGGAGTTGCTGGTGACGCCGATCGGCCGGGAGGGCGGCGGTCACATCACGAATGTACGCGTCTGCCTGGGCGCGAAGCCCCGGATCGAGTCCTTCCAGTCGCCACGGCTGCTCGCAGAAGGCGTGAAACGCGACCGCGACCACTGGTCCGACCGCCGCCGCCAGCCGTGGACTGTCGAGCGGCTCACCCGCCTCGGCGACCGCCCCGACGGCATGCACCACCAACGGCATCGCGGGCCCGATGCCGTCGCGAACGAGTCCCAGGCCTCCCGGAAAGAAGACACCGGTCATCGCCCCGTCCGCAATGCGCCGCGTCAACGCCTGCGCTCGCAAGCCGCGGCATGAGACGTAGATCGGCACCTCGCCCGAGCCTTCGGCGCCCCGCACCGGAATCGGGCGAATTGGACGACCACCTTCGACGTGAGTCGTCTCGTCTCCGGCCAGCAGCGCACGCAGGTCGTGCACCTCGCGCTCAAACGCGGCAAGTGCCACCGGACCGAGACCGAGGGTGAAGCGCCCCGTAAATCCGGCGCCCACCGCGACGACGACACGACCAGGCGCGAGTGCCGACAGCGAGCGAAGGCCTGCGGCCGTCGCCACGGGCGTCCTCAGGCCCGGAACCACGACGCCGATACCGAGCCCGATTCGCGACGTGCGCTCGGCGGCGAGGGCGAGCGAGATGAACGGATCGTGGTAGAGCAGCGGCGAGTCGTAACACCACGCCCGATCGAAGCCCAGATCCTCGGCCAGGGCAATGTGGTCCGGGGTATCGCGCACGGGTGCGAAGAACACCGACAGCTTCATACCGCCAACGTCCCGATGGTGTCCGGCACCGGCTCCCGGTACACGACGACCTCGCGGAAGTTGCGGCGCCCGACGGTCAGCACGAATGCCGCAATGACGGCGGCGACGCCTGAGAACACGGCCATGGTCGCGGTCAACCCGATTGCGCGGGAGAGGTATCCGAGGCCCACGCTCGGCACGGTACCTGCGTAGCAACACGTGTAGAGCGCCGAGACGAGCTTGCCGCGCTCCTGCATGGGCACGACACAGCTGCAGATGGTGGTGCCGCCCTGCAGGATCAAGCCGTTGGTGAATCCCACGACCCCCGCGGCGACGATGACCAACACCACGGTTCCCACCCAGGCCGCCCCGACGACAAGCAGCGACGCGATCGTGGACGCCACGATCCCGGTGATGACCGCCCGCCGTGGCTCCATCCGGCGGAAGATGAGCGGTGTGAACGCACCGGCGCCCAGGATCAGGAAGCCCACCAGGCCAACGAGCGCGAGGTTGCGCTCACCGAGCGTCTTGACCATGTAGAGCGGCGCGAGCGACAGGAACGTCGCGTCCAGGAAGCTCATCAGAAACCCTGCGGGCGCGACGAACGTGACAAAGCCCCGGAACTGTCCCTTGGGGACGCCGACCCGGAGCGAGAATCGTCCGTCGCGACGGCGCGTCAGGGTCTCGGGCGCCAGCATGATCGCCCCGATCCCGACGATCATCAGGAGGGCGTGCGCTTTGAACGGTCGGTGGATCGGATCAGACGCGTACTGCGCCAAGAGCCCCGCCAAGCCCGGACCCAGGCCGAACCCCAGACGGAAGCCCACACCGGCGAGCTGTGCGGCCAGTTCGCGTCGTTCGGGTTTGGCGTGATCCACGACGAACGCCGCGCCGACACCCAGGAACATCCCGATTGCGAGGCCCTGAAGGACGCGACCGGTGAACAGCATCGGCACCGAGGTCGTGAAGCCGAACAGCAGTGACGCGGCGCTGATCGTGGCCATCGCGGGCAGGATCAGGCGCTTGCGGCCGAAGCGGTCGCTCAGGTTGCCGGCGACGAGCATCGTCGGGACGACCGTGGCGGTGTACGTCGCAAAGAGCAGCGCGATCGTCCCCGCCGACAGGCCGAACTGCTCCGCGTAGAGGGGGAACAACGGGGTCACGATGCTGGTGCCCATCGTGAACACGACCATCCCGATGAACGCCAGCCACGAGCCGCGGGTCACAGCAGTGGCTTTCGATCGACACCGGCGAGTTGGGGTACCCGCATCGCGCTTGCGGCCGCCACGAGGAGGAAACCGGTCGCGGCGAACAGCGCGTTGCGAAAGCCGATGGCGATCAGCTCACGGACCGCCGAGATGGCCCGGACGGTCGCGCGTTCGGCACCGGCCGGGATCGCCGCGTGCATGATCACCCCGAGTGCCGCCGTCCCGAGCGCTCCACCCGTGTACCGGCTGATGTTGGGCAGCGCGGATGCCACGCCGAGTTGGGCTGCGGGCACATCGCTGATGGCGCTCGTCGTGATCGGCGACGACGCCATCGCCAGGCCCACGCCGAACATCACGATCCCAGGCAGCATCGCCCGGTAGGACTCCGCGCCTGCGGCGAACGCGGCTTCGAGCGCCCCCGCGGCCGACAGCAGGTATCCGGCCGTCGCCATCCGCGCAGGGCCGGTCCGGGCAAATGCCCGGCCGGCGATCGGCGACACGATGACGAACGACAGGGCAATCGGGCTGATCGCCAGGCCGAGCTGGATCGGACCGAACCCCAAGACCCGGCTCAGGTAGAAGGGCAACAGGATCAACACTCCGAAGAGCGCCGCCGACGAGGCCCACGATGCGACGTTGCTCGTGCGGACCGACCGCAGCCGCAGCAGGCGCAGGTCAAGCAGTGGATCGGCGACGCTGCGCTCCCGCAGCACGAAGAACATGATGGCCACAGCTCCCACGGTCAGCGCCATCAGCGTGCGGGCCGATGCGAATCCCCAGGCCTCGCCGCGGGAGAGACCGAGCAGGACACCGAGCAGCCCGACCCCACCCAGCGCGGCGCCCGGCAGATCGAATGAGCGCCGTGGCCCGGACGCGCGGGCGTCGGGCAGGACCAGCAGGGCGCCGACGAGCACACCGACGCCGACGATGGGCGTAAACCAGAAGACGCTGCGCCAGCCGAAGACGGCAAGCAGCGCACCGGCCACGTTGAGGGCGACGATCGGCGCGATGCTGATGACCGCGGAGTAGATGCCGAGCGCCTGGCCCCGCTCACGATGGTTGAACAGCTCACCGATGTAGCTGACCGCGGTCGGCGCCATCGCACAGGCTCCGACCGCTTGGACGACGCGAAACGCGATCAGCGACCCGGCGTCCCACGCGGCGGCGCAGAGGATCGACCCGACGATCAGGATGATCACGCCGGTGATGAACACCCGACGTCGGCCATACAGATCGCCGGCGCGCCCGGCGATCGGCAGGAGCGTCGCCTGCGTCACGAAGAAACCGGTCACGATCCACGCGATGGCAGTCAGGTCGACGCCGAAGTCACGGGCCATTGACGGCATCGCGATGTTGACGATGCTGATGTTCATGACCGAGAGCCACATACCGCTCGCCACGACGACCAGCGCGAACCACCGCTGACGCGGATGCGCGGCGATGCGTGCCCGCACGCCCGGGGCAGTCGTGGCGAGCGGAGCCCTCACCCCACGGAGTGTAGGGACCCCCGGAAGGGCCCCATCCGCCCGCCCGCCCGAGCGGCGACACCCGGCGTTGGCAATCAAGGGCGCCAGCCCCAGAATCCGCTTGTGCGAAATGGTGAAGGTTTGGAAATCCGTGTCTGACACCAAATTTCTTGCGAACCCTTTCGGAGAAACGGTTTGCGGGGTGTCGGGAAGGGTCGTTTCCCGCTCGCTCGGGGTGTCACAAAATCCCGTCGGCGCGGCCTCGCTCAGTCGAGAATTGCAGTGATCGCGGCGCTTGAGCGACAGGCGGCACGCACTGGCGAGCGATTCCGGCGCGCCCGCGGACGGTTGCGCCGACCTCTGGTGTCAGACACGGATGTGCCCGAACCCGTGTGCTACTGCGAGATGCGCGGCGCGGAACGACCCTTCCCTCCGGTCCGTCGGGGGAGTCGGCCGCTCAGGCGGGAGGCGGGTACCCTTTGGGGACGATGGGACGCGGACAACAGGACAAGCTTTGGCGCTACACGTCGCTCGTACGCCTGTGGTCATGGGCGCTCATCGGCGTCGGCGGCGCCATGTTGCTCGTCGGGGCCGCGCTGCAGGCAGGTTCCAAGACCGGGCTTTCCGCGACGTGGGTCGGCGTCGCCGTGGCGGTCAGCGGGCTGACCGGAGCCGTGTTCTATCCGCTGCTGCGCATGTGGCTTCGCAAGACGGCGCCATCCGGCTACCTGCCAAAGGCAACCCGCCTGAGCGGACCACGCCGCCTTGAGGCCGGCCCCGCCGACTGGCGCCGCTGGGCCCTGATGACCGTCGTGTTCCTCCTCGTCGGCAGCGCGGCGATGCTGGCATTCCTGGTCGGCGTGCTGCGTGACAGCGGACCTGATGGCATCGCCGAGGGGGTCGTCGTGGGTGTCGTCGCCGCATGGGGGCTGGTGACGCTGGGCGACGCTCGCGCGATCGAGCGAACCGAACATGCGGAAGGGCGATGCTACTTCGCCGCCGGTGATCGCCCGACCGCAGCCGGCAACCGGTTGGTCTGGACACCGGCCGAGCCTCCGCCTGGGGCGTAACGTTCGGCCGCGCACCGAGACGGATTCCAGGTCCACTCGCTCTGCTAGCATACCCCTGAGGGTATGTATGTCCGTCGCCGTTCGGAGGTAGATGTGTCGGTACGCAAGGTCATCATCATCGGATCAGGTCCAGCAGGCCTGACCGCTGCCATCTACGCCGCGCGCGCCAATCTGGAACCGCTGATGTTCGAGGGCTACGGTGCGGGCGGCCAGCTGATGCTGACCACCGACGTTGAGAACTACCCCGGCTTCCCGATGGGCGTCCAGGGGCCCGAGATGATGCAGGCGTTCCGCGACCAGGCGGAGCGGTTCGGCACCGAGATCGTCACGGTCGACGTCACCAAGGTCGACTTCTCATCCCGCCCGTTCGGCGTGTGGGTCGGTGACCAGGAGCACCGCGCCGAATCGGTCATCGTGGCGACCGGTGCATCGGCCCGCTGGCTCGGCTTGGACAGCGAGGAGCGTCTGCGCGGCCACGGCGTCTCGTCGTGCGCGACTTGCGACGGGTTCTTCTTCAAGGACCAGGAGATGGTCGTCGTGGGTGGCGGGGACTCGGCGGCAGAAGAGGCCCTATACCTCTCGCGCATCGGCTCACACGTGACCCTCGTCCATCGGCGAGATCACCTGCGCGCGTCCAAGATCATGGCCGACCGCGTCCTCGCCAGCGACAAGATCACCGTCCGCTGGAACGCCGACGTGGACGAGGTCCTGGGCGACGGCAAGGTCAGCGCCGTCCGCGTCCGCGACACGATCACCGGCGACACCGACGAAATCCCGACGTCCGCGATGTTCGTCGCCATCGGGCACACCCCCAACACCGAACTTTTCGTCGGCCAGCTCGACCTCGACGCCGCCGGCTACATCGTGGGCGACGGAACCCGAACCAACGTCGAGGGGGTCTTCGTCTGCGGCGACGTCCAGGATCACGTCTACCGTCAAGCCATCACCGCGGCCGGGAGCGGCTGCATGGCGGCAATCGACGCCGAACGCTGGCTCGAGGCATACGCCCACCAGGCCGCCGGCGCATCCGTATAACCCAGTTACGTAAAGGAATCGACATGGCAGACAATGTGGTCGAGATCACGACCGACAACTTCCAGGGCACCGTGCTCGAGAACGAGAAGCCCGTGCTGATCGACTTCTGGGCGGAGTGGTGCGGTCCGTGCCGCATGATCGGCCCGGTCATCGAGGAGATCGCCGCAGCCCACGACGAGATCGTCGTCGGCAAGGTCGACATCGACGCACACCCGGCGCTCGCGCAGCGCTACGGCATCACCGGCATTCCGTTCATCGGCCTGTTCCAGAACGGCATCCTGTCCAAGCAGGCCGTCGGCGCGATGCCACGGGCGATGCTCGAGCAGAAGCTCGGGCTGGCGTAGGAGCAGCGCGATGCCGACCTACGACCTGATGTGTGACTCCTGCGAGCACGGGTTCGAGACGTTCCGTCAAGGCTTCCTGCGTGACGAGGACCGCGTCTGCCCCGAGTGCGGCACCACCGATGTGCGCCAACTGATCACCGGGTTCATGACCGCGCGGCCCACCCGCGTCGCGGCCCCCACCAACATCCAACGGGTGGGCGGGGGCGGCTGCTGCGGCGGCAGCTGCGGCCATTGATCATGGCGACGCAGGCCCCCCAGACTCGCGAGCAACTCGTCGCCCGACTCCGTCGCGCCGAAGGTCAACTTCGCGGTGTTCAGCGCATGTTGGGCGAGGACGCCGAGTGCCGCGATGTGCTCGCGCAACTTGCTGCGGTCAAGGCAGCGGTGGATCAGGTCGGTCTCCTGCTCATCACGGAGCGCCTGCGCTCCTGCGTGACCGCCGGCGAGGACGCCTGCGCCGACGATTTCGAACAAGCCGTTGCGACGTTCCTGCGCCACGCGACGTTGTCGCACTAGCCACCCGACCAGGCGCGGGGTTCATCCGAGCAGCGACGCCACTGATCGCAGGCTCGTGATGCGTTCGTCCGTCGCGTCGGCAGCGCGACCGGAACGGTCGATCAACACCGCCCGCACACCTGCCGAGCGCGCTCCGGCGACGTCGCACTCCGGATCGTCGCCCACATGGACGACCATCCGCTGCTCGACCCCGAGCAGCGTGAGCGTGTGTTCAAAGATGCGTGGGTCGGGTTTTCGCACGCCGACAACGGCGCTGACGCTGACGGCGGCAAACCGTTCCAGAATCCCCAGTTGCGCGAGCACACCGGGCAGCGAACAGTCCCAGTTGCTGACCACTGCGCACCGCACGCCTTGGACCGCGAGCACGTCGAGCGCCGGGATGACGTCGTCGAACAGCCGGTAGCGTAGACAGGTGGTCAGAATCGCCATGGCGATGTCGACCGGAGGACGGGAGGGCAACGCCGCGGAGAACGTCGTGGCGCAGCCTCGACGCAGCACATCGAGACTCGTCGCGTCGCGGCCGCGATCCTGGTTGCGCCGGTAGTCGGCAACCTCAGCTCGGAACGCCGAGGCGACGGTCTCGACGTCGTGGACGTAGCCGGCGCGTTCCAGGCCGCTCCGGAGGCTCCTGACCGGGTCGTCGAGTTCGAGCAGGGTGCCGTAGGCATCAAAGAACACCGCTGTCAGAGGTGCGCCGGCAACCACCCGTGCATCCTCGCAGGCGCAACCCACCGGACACGGGGAAAACCGGGTCCGGCGCTATACTCGTCGGCGTTTGCCGGCCGTTCGGGAGGAGTCGGGTGCGCTTCACGCGTCGCCGCGCCATCGGCGTCACCGTCGGTGTGGCCGCCATCGCCGCGCTGTGGGCTCCCTCGTTCGTCGCCCGGACCTACACGACCTCCGCACAACCCATCGACTTCCTCTCCCGCCCGGACAAGGGATGGCGCTTCCTCTATGACACCGTTCGTCTGTCGCGACACGCAAGGTTGGGATCGGACGGGCCGGCGCTCCAGCGCGCACGGCAGCTGTGGCCGCGGACTGAGGCGGTCAAGCTCGTCTACCTGGTGCGACCTGTGACGGTCCCCGTCGCCGCCGGTGGCCTGACCCCGCCGCCGGGCACTCGCCTGGTGCGGCCGCGCTCGCGCCTGACCTGGTTCGTCACCGGCCGCATCGGCCAACGCCCACGCCAGGTGGTCGGACTGCTCGACTTCCGCTCCGGACGGGTGATCTGGGATCTGCGAAGCGTCCTCAGGAGGACGCCGTGAGCCTGATGGCGCGCAACCGCCGTAAGAAACGCCACGACCTTCGCCGCGTGCTCTACGCATGCGCCGGTGGATTGATCGGCGCGAGCACCCTGGTGGCAGCGCACTCGTACACGCTCGTGCGCGACTCCGTGACCGCGCAGGATTGCGATGCGATCAAACTCGGCGAGAACACCAAGATCTACGATCGCAACGGCCAGCTCCTGGCGACGATCGCAGCCGAGAACAACCGCACCCCGATCCGCATCGAGGAGATGCCCAGGTTCCTGATCGACGCCACCGTGGCGATCGAGGACAAGAAGTTCTTCTCCCACGGCGGCATCGACTACAAGCGCATCGCCGGCGCAGCCGTCAAGGACGTCGGCGGCGGGAGCGGCGGCCGCCAGGGCGGATCGACCATCACGATGCAGCTGATGAAGAACCTCTGCCACCCCAACGACAAGACGCGCAGCCTCTCCAACAAGCTCGTCGAGGCCTACTGGGCGAAGGAATACGAGACCGGGCATTCCAAGCAGCTGATCATGCAGCGGTACCTCAACAGCGTCTTCTACGGCAACAACGCACTCGGTGTCGAGGCGGCGTCGCTCATCTACTTCGATCGTCACGCCGCCCAGCTGACGTTGCCGCAGGCGGCGCTGCTCGCGGGACTGCCACAGGCGCCCTCGCAATACAACCCGTTTCGCAACCAGCAAGACGCACTCGCCCGCCGCAACGTCGTGCTCGACGAAATGGTCAAGGAGGGGTACATCACGGCCGAGCGCGCTGCGCGGACCAAGCCCGCGGGGCTCGGCCTCAGGCATGGCAGCGCGTTCAAGTTCAAGCGCGAGGGCTACTACGTCGACTACGTCACCGAGCAGCTCAAGAAGAGCCTCAACCCGAACAAGGTGAAGGACGGCGGGTACAAGGTCTACACGGCTATCGACCCGTTGCGCCAGCAGGCGGCTCGGTCCGCCATGCGCCGGTTCCTCGCCCAGCGCTGGCCCACCGACACGCCCTCGGCGGCGCTCGTCATGATCGAGGCCAAGACCGGCAGGATCCTGGCGATGGCGTCGAGCGACGCATATACGTCCGAACGCCAGTTCAACCTGGCCGGGCCCACCGCGGGGCGCGGCGCCGGCTCGACGTTCAAGGTGTTCGTGTTGACGACGGCGATGGCCCAAGGCGTGAGCCCATCGACCCAGTACTTCAGCAAGTCCCCGATCGCGATCGACGGGAACAAGTGCCACAGCCCCACGGGGTCGGGCACGTTCAAGACGTTCGGCGGCAAGGGTGGCGGGATGAAGTCCCTCGTCGCGGCGACCACCTCTTCGGACAACAGCGTCTACGTCCAGTTGACCTGCGACCTCGGGCCTGAAGCCGTCTACCAAACCGCAAAGAAGATGGGTATCACGTCGCTGGTCGCATCGGGCCCCACCGCTGACCGCTACAACCTGTCGATGGGCCTCGGCGGGCTCACCAACGGGGTGAGCGTGCTCGACATGGCCCGGGCGTACGCGCCGCTCGTCAACGGCGGCTACCGCGTCAATGTGATGCCGATGACCCGGCTGGTCCGCCGGGACGGAACGGCCGTCGTGTTCAAACCCAAACGGACGAAGATCTTCTCTGATGGCGTCGCGGCCGAGGTCACCAAGATCCTGCGGCAGAACGTACTCGGCGGAACCGGTACCGCCGCCAACCTCTCGAACGTGCCGGTTGCGGGCAAGACCGGCACGACGTCCGGGTTCAAGGACGCCTGGTTCGTCGGCTACACACCCAAGTACGTCACAGCGGTCTGGATCGGCTACCCGCTCGAACAACGGTTTACCGGCGAGACCGGCGGAAACTCCGCCGCACGGATCTGGCGCGACTTCATGGGGTTCGCCACAAGAGGCGAGTCCGGCCAGTCATTCCTGACGCCCACCAATCCCGTCGTCATCTCGCCGTTCTCCGGCTACTACCGCGCCCAGGCCGCAGCACTCGCGGCGGCCGAGGCCAAGAAGAAAGCCGACGAAAAAGCGAAAGCCGACGCCGAGGCAAAAGCCAAGGCCGAGGCAGACAAGAACAAGAATCCCACTCCGGGTGCGCCGGGTGCACCAGGCACGCCGCCACCCGCCACGCCACCGCCCGGGACCACCCCGCCGCCGACCATCCCGCCGACAACGACGACCCCGTAGCCGCTCCGGTGGAACGGCTCCGTCGACTCGCCGCCCGCATCGCCCGGCCGTGGGGCGCCGCGATCGTTGCGGGGGTGCTCGCGCTCGTGTTCGTGTTGTTCCTGCCCGCCGGCGAAGATGCCGCCGCGCACCTGTATCAAACCCAGCGCTGGAAGGACTGGGGCTGGCAGTTCTGGGACAACTTCTGGTACGCCGGGCGCTACAGCCAGATCAACTACAGCCTGCTCTACTACCCGCTCGCCGCGATCCTCGGCACCGCGACCATCGTGGCGGCGTCCGTCGCGGGGGCCGCGGCGGCCTTCAGCCGGATCATCCACCAGCGCTGGGCGAGCGTCGCCACGTGGCCGTCGGTGGCGTTCGCGTTCCTTGCGCCGCTCCCGGTGCTGACCGGCACGTACCCGTTCCTGCTCGGCCTGGCACTGGGACTCGCGAGCCTGGTGGCCCTGCAGGCGGGGCGGCGCAAGCTGACCGTCGCGCTCGCAGCCCTCGTCGCGGTCGCGCATCTTCTGGCCCTGCTGCTGCTGATCACCGCGCTGATCGGGATCGCCGCCGCCACCCCGCGGTGGTGGCAGCGGCACGGGATCCGCACGCTCGCGTTCGGACTCGCGGCGGTCGTGGGCGCCGCGGCATTGATGTGGCGGGCATTCAGCACACCTGGCGGGACGTACCCGTTCGACATCCTCGACCTCGCGGTCGTTCTGACCTTCTGTCTCGCCGGATGGCTGCTGGCGCGCGGTCGTCCCGATCTGCGCGTCCTGCTCGGCATCTTTGGGGTGTACGCACTGCTGGCCGTCACAGCCTTTGTCATCTCGTCACCGATCGGCGCCAACGTGGGACGGCTGCTCCTGTTCATGGGGGCGCCCTTGCTGTTGGTGCCGCTGGCCGCCCGAGGCTTCCGGCCCCGAGGGCTGACCGTCATGGTGCTCGTGGGCGCGTTGCTGTGGCAGACGTTTCCCGCAGTGGCGGGCCTGCGCACCGCCAACGCCGTGCGCTCGTCCAACGAGGAATTTTGGTATCCCGTCGAATCGTTCGTCGCCAGCCACGGCGACCCCAACTACCGCATCGAGGTGGTCGCGACCGATCAACACTGGGAGGCGTTCTTCCTGGCCCGGCACGGTGTGCCACTCACCCGGGGCTGGTACCGCCAGGATGATTTTCCCGCCAACCAGGACCTGTACGGCGAGCTGACGGCGACGAAGTACTTGACGTGGCTGCGCCGCCTGGGCGTTCGCTACGTGTTCCTGCCGGATGATCGACTCGACTACAGCGCCCGGGCCGAGGCGGCCTTGCTGCGCGAGTCGCAGGTGTTGCCACAGGTGGCGCGGATCGGTGATTGGTCGGTGTACGAACTCCCGAATGCGACGCCGATCGCCACCCCCCCGGACCTGATCGAGGTTCGCCACATCGACGCCCAGGAGGTCACGTTCGAGGTGACGCGCGCCGGCAACTTCAAGCTGCGGCTGCGCTACACCCCGTACTGGCGGGTCATCCGCGGCGACGCGTGTGTTGCGCCGCGTGAGCCGTGGGCGACGGAGTTGCGGGTCGCGCAGCCCGGCACGATCACGCTGCGCTTCGACGTCGGGGTGGGCAAGGTCGTCAAGACGGTGCTGGGACGCCAGGCCGCCTGCGACGATCCGGCTACGGTGGCCCCTGTCGAGGTGCCCACGAGGGCCCTCCGAGAGTCCAGTCCAGGTGTGGCTGGAAGTCGTTGACGAACAACGACCAGAGCATCCATGCGACGATCGAGACGACGCCGAAGAACGCGCTCGCGCGGTAGACGGTCATGGCGAAGGCGTTGCCCGCCTTGTTGCGCAACCACGGCCACAGCGGGTCCTTGGGCGCGACCTCGGCCTCGAAGTACGCAGTCGTCAGAACACGCCATCGCGTGACGAGCCAGCCGGCCCAGAACAGATCCCACGCCCCGCCCAGTGACGTGTAGTAGGCGATCGCGTCCTTGCGCCGGCCGGCCTCGCCGACGTACTGCCAGACGTCCAGGTGCGCATGCCAGTCGGTCAGCGGCCAGAACAGCATCACGCCGACCGAATCGAGCGTATCCGAGAACACGTGCGCCCAGCCGCCGATCAGGAACGACATGGCCCACAGCCGGTGCTTGGACAGCAGCAGGATGATCAACGCGATGACGATCGGAAAGATCAGCGTGTGGGTGAAGCCCACGCCGGGAAACCCCCGGTGCAGCTGCACGGGGTCCTTGACAAGCTCCTTCGTGCCCGAGAAGTCCAGGCCGTACACGGCCCACTTGGTGAACAGGTCGGGCGAGTAGCTGCCCAGGATGCAGAACGGCACGCTGATCGCCGCCCCGAGGTGCGCTTTGATCAGATACGGCTCGATGTCGTGGGCGGCCCAACTCACCTGAAGCGGCCGAGGATCTTGGGTGCAAGTGCCGTCACGATCAGGACGAACACGATGGACTCCTGGAACCCCAGCAGGAACGCCGGCGGGTAGGCCACACCCAGCCCGATGTAGATCGCGCCGGCCACGAGCCAGTAGGCGACCGCCGCACGTCGCGACCGTGCAGATGGGGCGTCCGGCGTGGCTGGTGTCGGATCGGGCACGGCGGGACTGTAGCGATCGCTGCTGCGTGCGGAGTACGGTGCGTCGCCGGTGAGTCCGATCGATGACATTCGCGTGCTGACCTGGAACCTGTTCCACGGTCACGACGGCGCACGACTCGGCCCGACCCTGGGCTCGGCGCTGCTGCGCCGCGACGTCGATGACGGCACGCGCGTGCACATCAACACGACGTGGCTCCCCGAGATGGCGGCGTTGATCGCGTCGCGCCGCCCGACGATCGCCGCGGTGCAAGAGGTCCCACCGCTCGGGGTCGCGGAGTTGGCCCGCGCCACCGGGATGCAGGCGGTCCACGCCGTGATGCCGCCCCTCATCGGCAGCACCCGGCTGCGCGGGCGGCTTGCCCGACGCAATCCCGATCTGTGGCAGACCCACGAGGGCACGGCCAACGCATTGCTGATCGCCCCTGGGTGGGAGATCGTGCCCGGGGGCGCGTGGACCGTGCGTCACAACCCGCCGGGGTTCGTCGCTCACCAATCGCGCACGCTGCCGCTGCCGCGCCGCGAGCTCCTGCATTGGTTGCTCGAACCACGACGGCTGGTCGCCGTCCGGCTGCGCCATCCATCCGGCCGAACCCTGACCGTGGTGTCGATGCACTGTCACAACTCACTGGTGTGGGAGCTCATCGCCAGCGAGGTGCGTCGCGTCGTGCCGAAGGTTCTCGAACGCGTCCCACCGGATGAGCCCGTCCTGGTGGCCGGCGACCTCAACGCGGCGGGACGCGAGCACCCGGCGATCGTCGCGCTCCAGGAGCTTGGCCTGGCGGAGCCGACGATCGAGCAACTCATGCTCGACCACATCTTCCACCGCCACCTCGAGGTCATCCAGCCACCACGTGCCCTCGACACGGCGCTGCGTGAACTGCCGATCAGTTGGAAGGGCGAGTCACGGCGGGTGTTGCTGTCAGATCACGACCCGGTGGAGGCTGTCTATCGCCTTGAGCCGCCTCCGACCACCTGACGGATGCCTTCGGCAAACGTCGTGACGTCCGCGTCGGTGGTATCCCACGCCGTCATCCATCGCACCTGGTGGGTTGCGACGTCCCAGGGCCAGAAGAAGCACCACCGCTGAAGCGGTTCAATCGACTCGGACGGCAATCGTGGGAACAGGCTGTTGACCTGCGGGGCCTGCGTGTGGTGCACACCGGGTACCTCCGAGGTCAACGTGTGCAGCTGCCGTGACATTGCGTTGGCATGTGTGGCAAGCGCAATCCAGAGGTCTCCGTCGAGCAGCGCCGTGAACTGCGCCGCGACGAAGCGCATCTTGGACGCGAGCTGCGTGACCTGTTTGCGCACGAACTTGGCGGAGCGGGCGAGCTCCGGGTTGAGGTACACGACGGCGTCCCCGCCGAGCAAGCCGTTCTTGGTGCCGCCGAACGTCAGCACGTCCACCCCGGCGTCGACGGTGAATGCTCTGAGCGCAGCCACCGTGCCGCCGAGCGCAGCGACCGCGTTGGCGATGCGTGCACCGTCCATGTGGACGCGCATCCCGTGGTGATGAGCACGCTCGCAGAGGGCTCCGACCTCGTCGGCGGTGTAGACGGTGCCCAGCTCGGTGCTCTGGGTGATTGAGACCACACCAGGCTGCGCATGGTGCTCAAACCCCAGCAGGTGGGACAATCCGTCGAGTTGATCGGGGCGGAGCTTGGCGTCGTCGGACGGCAGCTCAATGAGCTTGGCACCCAGGATCCGCTCGGGGGCGCCCGTCTCGTCGACTGCGATGTGGGCCCACCGACTGCACACCACGGCCTCCGCGGGGCCCAGCATCGTCGCCAAACTGAGCACGTTGGCGCCCGTCCCGCCGAACGTCAGCAACGTCTGGGTGTGCACACCGAACAGCTCACGAAACTGCGCCTCACACGCGTGTGTCCAAGCGTCGTCACCGTAGGCAACCGCATGCCCGACATTGGCGCGGCCGACGGCCTCGAGCACCGCCGGATGTGCTCCGGCCGCGTTGTCGCTCGAGAACGACCGCGTCGGTGGAGTGGGCAACGCCATGCGACGCAGTATCCCAGCCACGCGCCCGACGTCGGTAGACTTCTCGCCATGTGCGTGTTTTGTTACAACCCCGGACTCGCGATCGGCGAGATCACGCTGGTTGCGGGCCCAATCGCCGGTGCGGTGGTCCAGCGGATCAAGTCGACGCTCGGGATCACCGCCTCATCCGAGGATGCTCAGTCTGATCCGATCCGCAGCCACCACAGCGATACCGCCGAAACCGCGGCGCCCGCCGCCGCCGCGATGAACGCCACAGGCTGAACCCGAAGCGGTGCCGGCGGCCCATCGGCCACACCGACGGGCATGGCGACGCTGGTGATGCGGAACGCGCTCAGCAATGCCCACGCGACGCAGACGGCACCTGCCACAGCGCAAATCCCTCCGAGCCAACGGGCGGCGACGGTCATCGGATCCGGCCTGCCCGCCGCGATGGCAACGCCGATCGCGATGATCACGCCGGCCAGCAGCGGCAGGCTCCACAGCTCACCGCTGACCTCCACACCGCTCACGACGACGTTCCGTCCCGGAAGGTCTGCGCGATACCAACGGGCAAACGGCAGCAGCCCCACGATCGCACCCAGGACCGCCAAGCTGATTCCGCACCACCTGGTCACGGGATCACCTCCACCCGCCGGAAGACCAGCACACCGTCGCGCGAGAATATCGCCTGGTAGTCGGGCCGGCGGCGAAGCGCAGCGACCGCGGCAGCGTGCTCGACGGGTTTGAGCTCATCCCCGACGTCGGCGCGGGCGGTGTCCACAACGACGAAGGCCGCATTCCCGATCACCGGGAACGCGAGGATGGCGCGCCGATCGGAAAGGTGTCCAGCGATCTGGTTGCCCGCCGAAACCACGGCATCGCCCGGAACCATGGCGATCGCATCGCGAAGCAGCGCCGCACGCGGTGGGACCGTGAACTGTTCGGCGCGCACGTGCGATCCGCCGGGGACGTGTCGCCAGAAGGGCAGCGGGCCCAGGATGTATCCCGAGACGACCACCGACCCGATGAGGACGGCTGCCACGACGCGTGACGACGCCAGCGAGCGCTGCAACCACCGCGGGCGCGTGCGGTCGCTGAGCAAGGCGAGGCCGCGAATGGCTGCGGCAAGCAGGAACGGCGCGATGACGGCCGAGTAGTGGTACTCGATGTGATGCTGCTCGGGTCGACTCGACAGGACGTTCAGCACCAGATCGGGGAGCGCACCGGCCGCAAGCAGGGGCGCACCCAGCGAGAGCGCGGCGAGTGGGAGCAGCAGCGCCAGCAGGTAGACACCGCGATCCGCGCTTGCCGCGACGCTGACCGCATCCCATGGGCGTGTGACGAGGGTCTTCAGCACGCCTCCCATTCCGTCACCGAGTTCACCGTAGCGATCTGCCACAAAGGCGTTGCCGCCACTCGTGTTGTAGTGCGGGATGATCACCCCGACCGCGATCGCGGTCCAGGCCAGCGAGGCGACGGCCAGAATCGCACCGGCGCGCCGACGGCCCAGGCTGACGATCATCCACACGCCGAGGATCGCAAGGGCCAGTCCCACTTGCTCCTTGGTCATTGCCGCCAGCACGGCAAGCACGCCCAACGTGACGTTCCGATCGGCGACCGCAGCCCAGATACACCACAGGATGAGGGGCGCTGCCAGCGTAACCGGATGGAAGTCGAAGAGCGTCGCCCACTGCACCGCCGGCAGCAGCAGTGCGATGGCCGCGAACGCAACCGCTAGGCGGTCGTCGCCCAGCCAGCGACGGGCGAGCAGGAACGCCGGCACCGCGATCGTCGCGACCGCAAGGGTCTGCACCACCAGCAACATCTCCGGATGCGGCCAGATCTTCCACAGGGGCGCAAAGAGCCCCAAGATCGGATCGACGTGAGCGCCCAGGCGCGAGACCCGCAACCCGTCAGGATCGGTCACCCGAAACAGTTCGCCGTGTGACGCGCTCCAAACCGCCTGGGTCATGTTGCCCAGGTCGTATCGCGCCGTGAAGAACCCTCGGTGTCGGACGAGCGAGAGCGGGATGAACACTGCCGCATACGCCGCCATGAGCCCGGCGACAGCGACCTGTGGCCACCGTCCCGGACGCGCCACACGCAAGCTCACCGCGTGCGCCCGACGACGACGGCCAGGCCCACGAACACGAGCTCCAGCAGCGTCATCACAAAACGCAGCCCAAACGACAGGGCCAGGGCGACTTCACCCGGCACGTGACGCGCGAGCGCGACCGCCAGGATGCCGTCGCGCACGCCGAGCCCCGACGGGATGATGAACGCCAGGAACGAGATCACGAACGCGAACATGAACGCCAATCCGATCTCGACCACGCCGCCGATCTCCGGGCCGGCGGCCGAGCGCAGGAGCGCCCAGACCCCCACCAGCAGAACCGCTGTCCCAGCGGCGTAGAGGACGAGCAGCTTGACGACCTGTCGTCCTGAGAACAATGCGTCGAGCGGAGGCCGGCCGGTGCGGCGCAGTGCCCACGTCGAGAGCCGCCTGAAGGGCACGGGGTGAAGGCAGACGAGGATGACGGGGACCACGATCAAGAGCCACAACAGTCGCGCGTCGCCGGGGTTGCCGTACCCGGCGATGAACCCCACCGCCGCCACCGTGCCGATGCCGAGCGCGAGTGCCTGCTCGTAGATCGTAGCCGCGAGCGTGGTGCGTTTGGGGACGCCTTCGTCGTGGGCCATGACGGCGCGCCCGACCACCATCATCACGTTGCCGGGGATGTAGCGTGCAAGAAGCGACCGCGCCCAGATGGACAAGCCCATGCGGCGGTTCGGGTGCACCGGCGACAGCCATTCAATCGCTGCGCAGTAGGCGAGCCCGTTCATCGTGTACGCCACGATGAACAGCACCGCTCCCAGCGCCAACCATCCCGGCTCGAGCCGCCAGTCGTATTGCGACACCTTGCTCCATCCACGGGCCAGCGCAAGGACCAACGCCGCGATGACCAGCAGGACGACGATCGTGGTGATCCAACGACGACGTCGCGACCGCACCGGCGCGGACTCGGAGCCGGGAAGCACCTGAGGGGTTTCAACAGTCACTGGAGCAGAACTGTAGACGTCAGCCCATCGATGCAAATTCGGTGCCAGGCAGCGCGACCCATGGACGCCCGGGTGTCAAGGGTGCGGTGCCCGGCACCCGATCCTTGACAAACGAGCCCAGTTGTGGCAGCAAACGGCGGGTTTTCATTCCGGCCGACGCGTGCGGCGGCGCGGACATGGGGAGCGGCGGGGGGGATTCTTAGGGGATGATTCCGTTCGCCCGCAGGAAGACCTGCGCGACGACGGCCTGGTCTTGTGCGTCCAGCTCGACCTGGCCGATGAGCGACCTGAGGTTGTCGGTGGTCACGAGCGCCGCCACGCGATCGAGCGTCGGCGTGAACGTCGCCGGCGCGGTCGCAAGGTACCCCTGGCCTGCGACCAGAAGCCCATGCCGCGGCGTGCCCGCGAGTCGCCGCGTCAGGTCACGCAACGCAACGAGATTCAGACGAGCCGCGCGAGGTTCGGCTCCGCTCGAGAGCACGCAATGCGCCTTACGTTTGGCAATCAGATCGAATCGTTTGGTCCCACTCGCAACGATGACGCGCCGGAACCGGACGCGGAGGGCTGCGAGGCCATCGGCGCGCACGACGTGCGCGGCCGTCGCCGCATAGGTCAGGTTGCCTGCGGCACGCCCGAGCTTCAGGAGCCCAGTGAGCTTGTGGGCTCGGACCGCCGGCTTACGGCACGCAACCTGGGGCGCGTCGTCAGCCGGCTCGATCGCAAGCGGCACCTGACCACGCGCGGCCAGTTGCGTCCTGAGCGCAGCGGTCAACTGGGCATCGTCGCGCAGTTTGGGTCGGGCGAGGACACGTTCGAGGAGCGTCGCCGTCTCGGTGGCATAGACGTCGATCGCGCCGGTGCTCAGGGCCGCCCCGGCGGCCACAGCCGATGACATCGTCGTCCGTGTCACCGTGAAACCCTGGGCCGTGAGCGCCTGGGCCGACAATTCGGCCGTCAGGCGGCTCGACGTCGTGCCGGTGTCGGCGAGCGTCACCTGGACACCGGCGCCCAAGCCGGTCGAGGCCGCGACAAGCGCCGCGCACCCTCCGAGGACGAGGCTACGTAATGCTGACAAGGGTTCCGAACGACGCGAACTCGTAGACACCGCGCGCCTCGGGGTAGCCGATGCGGATGCAGCCGTGCGACGCAGAGAACGCCGGCACGTTGGGGTACTCATGGAACGCGAACCCCCCCGAGAAGTAGCTTGCATAGGGCAGGAACACGCTGAAGGGGCGGGACCACGACATGCGCTCCTTGCGATAGATCCGGAACGTCCCGCGTGGGGTCTTGCCTCCCGCGCCGGTCGAGACGTGCACCGCGCGTTTGACCTGGCCCCGCTCGATCAGCAGCACCACGCCTTTGTACCGGTTGACCTCCATGCGGCGGGCCTGGCTTCGTACCCGCGGCACCGGGATCGTGGCGATCGTGGCGCGCTGGCGCGTCGCCAGGTCGCCGGTTCCGGTCCGTGGCAACCCTTCCCACGCCTGGAACGCAGTCAATGCCTGTGAGGTGCGGTAGTCCAACTGGCCGTTGACCGCGTTGGCCGACAGGTACCGAAGTTGCACGAGACGCCGCTGCAGCGCGGCCATGCCCACCGGAATCGGCCCGATGATCTCGCGTTTGGCCAGGGAACCGAGGGTGATCACCGCCCCGGGATCCGAACCCGCCGCGGGGACGGGTTCATCGCCGAGCAGGATCTGCACGCCGACGACGTCGGCCGCACCGGTCACGGTGTGCGCGATTTGCGCAAGCCGCTGATCAATCGCGTTGCCTGAACCACCCACGGCAAATGTCTCGGGCAGGCGGAGAAACGCGACACCGTTTGCGACAACGATCTCTTGGACGACCACACCCTTGGGGATCGCGCTCCTGATCCCGTCCTTGCGCTCGAGCTTGGTCGGGCCGCGGAACAACGCCGTCACGGCAACCTGCAACCGGTCGGCGCCATCAGGGACGACGCGCTCGACGGTCTGCAGGCGATCGTCGCGCGCGAAAAACACCTTGACTTTGGCGGCGGCGAGTGAGGATGACGCCATGCTGCCCAAGGCCACGACGCCGATCGCGAGCAGTACCAGCAGGCGCAGCGCCCGTCGCGTGGCGATCGTCACACCGAGAATTTACACGAACGGAACCTGATTCCTTCCGCGTACCTCCGTGTCTTCCGCTACCTGTCGACGATGCGGTCGATTCGCGCCGTGACCTCGTCGACATCACGTCGCAGGTGGTTGCGCTGGATCATCTCGCTGACCAGACCGATCGTGAACAGCTGGACCCCGACCACGGTCAACAGCACCCCCAACTGCAGGAGCGGTCGCTGCCCGATCGAGTGGCCCAGGATCTTGATGATCGCCAGGTAGAGCGAGATCCCGACGCCGACGATCGAGAAAACCAGCCCCAACCCGCCGAACAGATGCATCGGCCGCCACCGGAAGCGACCGATGAAGATGATGGTCAGCAGATCGAGGAACCCCCGGACGTAGCGCTCCAGGCCGTATTTGGAGGTGCCGAACCGGCGCGGCCGATGGTTGACCGCCATCTCCTCGACACGAAATCCCTCCCCAGCGGCCATCACCGGGATATAGCGGTACAGGTCACCCGAGAGCGACAACGATTTGACGACCTCTGCGCGGTACGCCTTGAGGCCGCAGTTGAGGTCATGGAGCGCAAGACCGGAAAGCTTGTTGGTGACCCCGTTGAACACCTTCGACGCAGCCCGTTTGGTCCATGGGTCACGCCGATCGGCCTTCCACCCGCTGACAAGGTCGGCACCGCCCTCAAGCGTCGCGAGCATGGCCGGGATCTCGCTCGGGTCGTCCTGCAGGTCCGCGTCCATCGTCACCACCGCATCACCGATCGCGGTGCGAAACCCCGCCATCAACGCCGCGCCCTTGCCGAAGTTGCGACGCAGGACGATCACCCGGACCTCAGGCTCGGTGGCTGCGAGCTGCTCGAGCACCTCGGTGCTGCCGTCGGTCGACCCGTCGTCGACGAACACCACCTCCGCGGGACGCCCCAGTCCCCGAACGACGGGAAGCACCTCATCCAGCAGCGGACGCAACGATTCGCGCTCGTTGAAGACCGGGATCACGAGCGAGACGGATGCCAGGGGAGCCATTCCGAGCGATGCTACTTACACGGGGCCCGCAGGCGGCTCACAGGCACCCAAGAGCCACGTCGGAGGGGGCGTATAAATCCAGCCGCCGAGAACGCTTGAGTGGCCCGAAGGGCCGCGAAGAGGCCGACCAAGAGCCGTGTTCGAGGCGGCGTATCAATCCAGCCGCCGCCGACGTTTGGCCTGACCGCAGGGCAGGGCCAAAGGCCGCCCAAGAGCCGTGTCGGAGGCGGCGTATAAATCCAGCCGCCATCAGCGCTTGAGGCCCGAAGGGGCTCATAGGCCGCCCAAGAGCCGTGTCGGTGGCGGCGTATAATCCAGCCGCCATCAGCGCTTGAGGCCCGAAGGGGCTCATAGGCCGCCCAAGAGCCGTGCTGAGGGCGGCGTATAAATCCAGCCGCCGAGAACGCTTGAGTGGCCCGAAGGGCCGCGAATAGGCCGCCCAAGTGCCGTGTTCGAGGCGGCGTATAGTCACCCCGTGGCTGAGCTGCTGTCGTATGAAGAGG
>JANMKR010000193.1:0-8531 GCA_031372145.1 Actinomycetota bacterium
CGCACCCCGATCGCCGGACGTCACCCACACGCGATCGCCCGATGGCGCGAACACGACGTCGTGCGCCAAGAACGGCGCCGTGATCGTCCGGATCAGATGGGGCTCGGTCGGGTCGGTGACGTTGACGATGGCGATGCGCTCCGCCTTGGTGCCAAGCGCGGTCCACAACCGGCTTCCCGTTGGGTCGACCGTCAGGTGACGGGTCTTTCCGCCGACAGACACCCGGGCCACGACACGCCCGCGCGGGACGTCGAGCACGACGATCTCCCCCAAACCGGAGTCCGAGACGAACGCGTGGCGTCCATCCGGGTGCGCAGCCGTGTATCGCGGCTCATCGAAACGGCTCTGCACGCGGCGCCGCTCCAACGTCTGCGCGTCGATGAGTGTGATCCGCCCGAGTTCGGTGTGCGCCACGACCGCCGCCCCTGCGACCACCTCGATGCTCCGTGGCCCGTCCGCGGTGCCAAGACGCTGCATGATCCGCCCGGTCGCCGCGTTGACCACCGCGACGTGGGCCTCGGTGTCGGCCGTGACCAACACCACCGGTGCCGCTGCGACAGCGGCGAGGGAACGCCGGACGCCGACCGCGCCGGCAGCCGCGCTCACCAGGAATGCACGTCGGTTCATGTGCTGACTACGCGCGACACATGGCCAGGCGTCCCACCGCTATGACGCCAGCTCACCCCGACGCAGCTTGCGGTACAGCTCCAGAGACTCCCGGACGATCGCAATCGCCTCGTCGGCTCCGAGCGGCTCCTCGATGACGACTTCCTTGTGCTCCAGCACCTTGTAGTCCTGGAAGAAGCGCATCATCTCGCGCAGCACGTGACCGGGAAGCTGGTCGTGGCGCGTGTACTCGTTGACGGCCGGGTCGTAGATGTTGACCGCGACGATCTTGTCGTCGATGCCCTTGTCGTCGCGCATCCGCATGACGCCGATCGGGCGGGACATGACGATGCTGAGCGGCACCACCGGCTCCTGCCCCAGGACGAGCACGTCGAGCGGGTCGCCGTCGTCGCAGAACGTCCGAGGGATGAACCCATAGTTGGCCGGGTAGTGAACGGCGCTGTAGAGCACCCGGTCCAGCTTGAGCATTCCGATCTCTTTGTCGAGCTCGTACTTGTTCTTGCTGCCCTTCGGCACCTCGATGACGACGGGGAACGCCTCGTCCACCTGTTCGTCGTCGATGTAGATGTCATGCCATGGGTGCACGCGCGGGCTCCTCAGATCTGGGGCCACCCATCCTAGCGATGCACGTTTGGCATGCTCACGAGGCAGCTCCGCGCGCCGCGACGACCACGATCGAGGGAATCATGAGCACTGCCATCTCACGCAAGGTCTTCGTCAACCTCCCCGTCACGGATCTGAGCAGATCGATCGCGTTCTTCACCGAGCTGGGGTTCACATTCGACGAGCGGTTCACGGATGACGAGGCCACCTGCATGATCATCAGCGACGAGGCGTTCGTCATGTTGCTGGTTCAGGAGCGCTTCAAGGAATTCACCACGAAAGCGGTGTGTGATGCCACGACGCACACCGAGGCGATCCTGGCCCTGACCGCAGACAGCCGGAACGAGGTCGACGTGTTCGCCGACACTGCCCTGGCGGCCGGTGGTCAGCCCGCCAACGAACCGATGGACATGGAGTTCATGTACGGGCGGAGCTTCTGCGACCCCGACGGGCACCTGTGGGAGGTCTTCTACATGGACCCCACCGCACTCGAAGAGTAGCGACAGCGGCCAGGACCGTGCCGTGGCGGTTTCCGGGTCCGCTGGACTCGGTGCCTCTCGTGCAACCGGAGCGATGAGCTGACCGGACGCGACGCGCGCCTGCGAAAACGCGCGCGATTGTGCGAAGCTTCACCGGTCATCGGGGCGTAGCTCAGCTTGGTTAGAGTGCCGCGTTTGGGACGCGGAAGTCGCCGGTTCGAATCCGGCCGCCCCGATTCTGTCCGTGAGTGAGGTCGTGTGCCCCGGGATTCGGAACGCGTACGCTTCGCCGGTCCCGTCGTCCCGCCCGGAGGAGGTTCGGCATGTCCGAGTTCGTTGATCTGCTCAAGACGCTGCTCAACGACGACGCCCTGCAGGCGTTGGGGACGCGGTCCGGCCTTGACGGCGAGGAGGCTGCCACAGCCGTGGGCATCGGCCTGCCCACGCTGCTGGGCGGCCTGGCCGGTCACGCAACACAGCCGGACGGCGCAGACGAGCTGCTCGATCGCATCCGCGCGACCGATCGCGGCAAGAACCTGGACGAGACGCTGGGCGGGCTGCGCGCCAAGGACCCCGATCCGCAGGACGGTTCCGCGGAATTCGTCGACAGGATCCTGGGCGGTGGCGCGGCCGGAGGGATACTGGAGTCGCTCGCCGGACGCCTTGGGCTCGACAAGGGTGTCGTGGTCGGCCTGCTCGGCGCGCTCGTTCCGCTGGTGCTGGGTGCGCTCGGCAGGATTGGTGGCCTCGGTGGGCTCTCCTCCTCGCGCCTGCGCGGACTTCTGGACGACGGGACGGTCGCGGCGGCGGACGCGACTCCGGATGGACGGGCCGGCATCGCGTCGTTGCTGGGCCCGTTCGGTGCTGCGCTCGCCCTCGGTGGCGCAGGTGCAACCGGTGCGGATGCTGCAACCGCGGAACCTGCTGAAGCACGCGAGGTCGCGGCCACGGTGACGACGTCAGCTTCGGAGACACCCCCAGCTGACGACCGGGACCACAGGGTCGGGGTTTTTCCGTGGTGGCTGCTCGCAGCAGCGGTGCTGGTCGCGGGTCTGATCATCGCGTTCGCGAATATGGGATCTGGCGACGACAACGCCGGAGCCACCGCCCCCTCGACGGAGACGACCGCGACGACGACCAGCGGCACGGGCGGGAACGCTGGTGTCACCGATGCGACACCGGCGACGTTCCTGACCGCGCGTGCCGCCGGCGCAAGCGGGGTCGTCCTGGACGGGCCGGTCCCAGATGACACCACCAAGTCGGCATTGGCAGACGGCGCCACCACGGTGTTCGGTGCCGGCAACGTCGATGACCGGCTCCACGTGGACGCCGCTGCGGGTGGTCCGGCACCTGAGGCTGTCGAGGCGACGCTTGGAGCGCTGGCCAACGCTCCGCGCGGGTGGACTGCGATCTGGGGATCGCCGGACGTACTCACCCTCGTCGGTGAGGTTGCCTCGGCCGCCGACAAGACGGCAATCGTGGCTGCCGCCACAGCGGCGTTCGCACCGGGCACGGTGGTCGACAAGCTGACGGTCGCCGCAGGATCAGCCGTTGCGACGGCTGGATCCAGCCCGGAGATCAATGCCATCAATCAGGAGATCCGGCTGCGCGGTGTCAACTTCGTGACAGGCAGTGCGGACCTGACTCCGGCAAGCCGGGCCACACTCGACCGTATCGCGGCCATCCTGGCGAAGGCCACGGATGTGCGGGCCCAGGTGCAGGGCCACACCGACGACCAAGGCGACGCGGTCGCCAACCAGAGCCTGAGTCAACGCCGTGCACAATCCGTCGTCGCGTACCTGGTCGGCAAAGGCATCGCCCGCACCCGCCTGATTGCCCGAGGCTTCGGCGAGACTCAGCCGATCGCCCCGAACACCACCGACACCGGCCGGGCAAAGAACCGTCGGGTGGTGTTCCGCCGCCGCTAACCCACTGGTCGCTCCTGAGCGCGCGAAGCTTGGCCGACGGTCTCAGAACGACCCAGACGATCCTTGTGCAAATTGGTTAAGGGACGGTAAACCGTGTCTGACACCGGATCGCCCCAGAACCGTTTGCTCACGGGGATCTCGTTGTTCAAAATGACCCCTCACGACGCTGGTATTGCCGAGGTAGGCTCCGCGCATGTCGTTGCCGCTCGCACCGCCTCTTGCGCCGCAGCTGGCGCGCTCGGCGACGCAACTTCCGACGGGCGACGGGTGGCTGTATGAGCCCAAGTTCGACGGGTTTCGGGCGATCGTGTTCGTCGATGGAGCTGACGTCATGATCCAGTCGCGGGGTGGCAAACCACTTGGCCGCTACTTTCCCGAGCTGCGGTTTCCCGACGGGAGCTACGTGCTGGACGGCGAGATCGTCATCCGCAACCAGAACGGGCACGACGATTTCGAGGCGCTTCAGAGCCGCATTCATCCCGCCGCATCCCGGGTCGCACTCCTGGCGGAGGAGATCCCCGCGACCTACCTTGCGTTCGATCTGCTGGCGATCGACGGAGCGTCGCTCATGTCGCAGCCATTCGCCACGCGCAGACAGCGCCTGCAGGAGATCGCGCGCGCGCCGGTCGAACTGAGCCCGCTGGTGCAGACGGCGGCCGAGGCAGCCGGCTGGCTCCACACGGCCGAAGGTGTGATCGCCAAGGACCGCGACGCGCCCTATCTGCCCGGTGAGCGACGCGGAATGGTCAAGATCAAACGGATCCGGACGATTGATTGTGTGGTCATGGGTTGGCGCCCCGGCAAGCTCGAAGGGACCCTCGGCTCGCTCATCCTGGGCTGCTACGAGGCGGACGGCCGGCTGCGCGTGGTCGGCCACAGTTCTGGCTTCAGCGCGAAGGAGAAACGAGAACTCCCGGCGTTCCTGGCACCGTATGCGACCGGGGAGCGCGGCTCCGCCGAACCCAGCCGGTGGAGTGCCGACCGCGAGCTGCAATGGATCGGGCTGCGCCCCGAGTTGGTGGTCGAGATCAGCTTCGACCACACGAGCGGCGGACGCATCCGCCACGGCGCCAAGACGTTGCGGTTTCGCGACGACACGGCCCCGACGGCATGCACCGTCGACCAGCTGGAGCGCTGACGATGGACGACTGGCGCGAGACCAACCGCGCGTGGTGGGACGAACGCACTCCACACCACGTGACGAGCGCGTTCTACGACATTGACGGCTTCCGCGCCGGCAGATCGGCCCTGCTCGACTTCGAGACCGGTGAGCTGGGGGACGTCACCGGCCGCGACCTGGCGCACTTGCAATGCCACTTCGGCCTGGAGTCGATGAGCTGGGCACGGCTCGGTGCACGGGTCACGGGCTTGGACTTCTCGCAACCGGCGGTCGATGCGGCCAACGCGCTGGCGAGCGAACTCAGCTTGGACGCGGCGTTCGTGGTCAGCGACGCATACGACGCACCCCAGACCTTGGGTCGCGCGTTCGACATCGTCTACGTCAGCCTGGGAGCACTCTGTTGGCTGCCGGACATCCCCAGGTGGGCGCAGGTGGTTCGCGACTTGTTGCGCCCCGGCGGCGTTCTCTACATGGTCGAGACACACCCCATGAGCGACGTCCTCGGCGACGAGGACTTGGTCGCCAGGTACCCATATTTTCACGATGCGCCCATCCGCTTCGACTCGCCTGGCACCTACGCGATGCCGGAAGGAGCGGCGTTCGCGACCAACACGACCTTGACGTGGATCCATCCTCTCAGCCGCGTGATCGGCGCGTTGCTCGAAGCGGGGCTCACCCTCGAGCTGTTCTCCGAGCACCCCTACACCGTGTTCGGCCGCTGGCCGTTCGTGACCCGCGACGATCGCGGTCGCTACTGGTTGCCCGACGACGTGCCGACACTGCCGCTCATGTACTCATTGCGCGCCCGGCGCAGCTACTAGGGACCACGCAGAAACTACGGCGCGGCCCCTTCGCCGGACCGCTCGTCCTCGTCCGGCCGCGCTCGACTGGGCTGGACGCGCTTCGGCTCACCGCGTTGCTTGCGAAAGTGCGGCGGCCACGGGGCGTCACCCAGGCCTCCGGCCTCGTCTCGTGCAGCCATCGCGAGCAGCTGATCGAGTGACCCCGCGTGGGCATCGATGTGTGCCGAGGGATCCCCAACCTCGGCCACCCGCTTCGGCACCGTGTCGATTCGCAGGTCATCCGGCTCGACGTCGGCCACCTCGTCCCAACGCAGCGGACACGAGACCCGGGCGTTCGGCACCGGTCGCACCGAGTAGGCGGACGCGACCGTGCGGTCCCGGGCATTCTGGTTGTAGTCGACGAACACTCCGTGGCGTTCCTCCTTCCACCATTTGCTGGTGGCCAGATCAGGAACCCGCCGCTCGACCTCGCGAGCAAGCGCCAGCGCGGCGCGGCGCACCTCGGTGAAGTCGTGCTGCGGCTGGACACGAACGTTGATGTGGATGCCCCGCGAACCGGACGTCTTGGGAAACCCCACCAGGCCGTGGTCGGTCAGCACCTCCCCGACGGTCAACGCGACACGACGCACCCAGTCCCACGGCACATCCGGTTGCGGATCCAGATCGACGCGAAGCTCATCCGGTCGGTCCAAGTCGGCGCGACGCACGGGCCACGGGTTGAAGTCGATGACGCCCAGGTTGACCGCCCAGATCAGGTGGGCCGCGTCGTTGGGACACAGCTCCGTTGCGGTGCGCCCGCTCGGAAAGCTGACCGTTGCCGTCTCGAGCCACTCCGGCGCACCCTTGGGCACGCGCTTCTGGAAGAACGGCTCCCCCGCCGCCCCATCGACGTAGCGTTTCATGACGGTGGGCCGCTCACGGAGGTGGATGAGCGCGGCGTCCGCCACGGCCAGGTAGTACTCGACGAGTCCCAGCTTGGTGACCCCGATCTCCGGGAAGAACACCTTGTCGGGGTTCGACAGGCGCACCTCGCGGCCGGTCACCTCGAGCATGAGGTACTCGGTGGCCATGGTCCCTACGCGACCCAGAGGTCCGCGAGGCGGCCGAGCAGGGCGCGGTAGCGGCTGATCGCCTCGTCGCGTCCGCACAGCTCGATGCTCTCGTACACACCCGTCGAGACGATCCTCCCCGTCACCGCGATGCGCTGGGGCTCCAGGAAGTCACGGGCGTTCTCGCCCAGGATGTGCAGCTGGTCCTGCAGCGCGTCCTTGATCGACTGCAGGTCCCAGTCAGGCAGCGCTTCGAGTCGGCCGAGCCCGCCGCCGACGACCTGAATCGAGTGCTTGACGTCCGCCGTGATCTTCTCCCACGCCTCGGGCTCGAGCTCGTAGGGCCCGAACATCCATCCGGCCAGCGCGTGGTACTCGCTGAGCTTGCTGATCTTGCCCTTGACCGCCTTGGCGCTGCGTCGAACCTGCGCCTCGGCCTGGGCGCCCCCCTGCTCGGTGATGAACCCGGTGTTGGTCAGGTACTCGACGAGCGCGTCCTCGAACGCTTGTGGGTCCATCATCCGCAGGTACCGACCATGCATGACCTCGGTCTTGCGCTGGTCGAACACCGCACCACCTTTGGAGACCCTCGCAACGCTGAACGCCTGCACCAGCTCGGGCAGTGTGAAGCGCTCGGTCTTGTCGTCGTAGCTCCAGCCGATCAACGCGAGTGAGTTGACCAGCGGTTCGGCCAGGAACCCATCGGCCTCGAACTCCTCGACCGACGCCGCGCCGTGACGCTTGGACAGGCGCTTCTTATCGGGGCCGAGGATGAGCGGGATGTGCGCATACCGGGGCGGCTCGGCGCCAAGCGCGCGCATCACGAGCATCTGCTTGGGAGTGTTGGAGATGTGGTCTTCGCCGCGCAGCACGTGGCTGATGTTCATGTCGACATCGTCGACCGCGGCGGCAAGGTTGTACGTGGGCGTGTCGTCCGAACGCGCCACGACGAAGTCCTCGATGTTGCCGTGGTCGAACGTGACCGTGCCACGGACCATGTCCTCGATGACCGTCTCCCCCTCGACCGGTACCGCAAAGCGCCAGACCGGCGCGCGCCCTTCGGCCGCAAACGCCGCCAACTCGGCCTGGGTGTACTCGCGCTTGCATCGCACCACCGGGGCGCGTTTGTCCTGGCGCGCCGCCTCGCGCTGGGCGTTCAGCTCGTCTGCGGTCTCGTACGCCGCATACACCGCACCGACCTCCCGCAGTCGCGCAATCGCGTCGCGATAGACGTCGTCGCGCTCGCTCTGGCGGAACGGTCCCTCATCCCAGTCCAGGCCGAGCCACCGCAGCACCCGCAGGATCTCGGCCTCGCTCTCGGGTGTGGAGCGCTCACGGTCGGTGTCCTCCATCCGCAGGACGAACACGCCGCCGGTCTTGCGGGCGATCAGCCAGTTGAACAGCGCCGTGCGGGCGCCGCCGACGTGCAGGCTGCCGGTCGGGCTGGGCGCAAACCGCACGCGGCAGGGCTCGGTGATGTCAGGACGTGGTGGAGGGGGCACTCGGCGAACAATAGCCAGGTGCACGCCGCAGACGACGCGCGTCAGCCTCGGTCGAAGCTGAGGATCTGATCGACGCCGAAACACGTGATCGACGATGGCGAGCAGCACATCACTGGTCACCAGGGAAGATCCGTAGGATGGGTCGATGCGATTCGGTGCACACGTCTCGTCCAGCGGCGGGATCAGCAACGCGATCGATCGCGGGGTTGCGATCGGGTGCGAGAGCCTGCAGGTGTTCACGCACAACCCGCGCACCTGGGCGCCGATCAACCACAAGGACGAGGAAATCGCCGGCTTTCGTGCCAAATCGCTGGCCGCCGGAATGGGGCCACTCGTCTCCCACGGCTTGTACCTGATCAACCTGGGCGCGCCCGACAAGGAGCAGCCCACCGGCCCGCCGGGCAAGCCCGCCACCAAGAC
>JANMKR010000229.1:0-8931 GCA_031372145.1 Actinomycetota bacterium
CCTCGGCCGCGTCGTCGTCAACATCGACCACCACCACGACAACGGCCGGTTCGGTGACCTCAACCTGATCGAGGGCGACGCGTCGAGCACCGCCGAGATCGTCCTGCAGGTGCTCGACGCGGCCGGTTGGCCGTTGGACACGCACATCGCCGAAGCGCTGCATGTGGGACTTGTCACCGATACGGGCCGCCTGTCGTACTCCAACGTCACCCCCGCAACCCTGCGGGCGGATGCACGGTTCGTCGAGGCCGGCATCGACGTTGCCGCGATCGCACGTCGCCTGTACGAGAACGTGCCCATCGAGCAGGCGCGCCTGATGGGCATCGTCTATTCGAAAGCCCAGGTGCTGTTGGACGGCGCGCTCGTCGTCGCCGTGCTCGACCTCACGGATTTTGCGGCCGCGGGAACCGACGATGCCGATGGCGCCGCCGAAGCGCTGCGGGCGATCCGCGGCGCCGAGGTCGGTGCGCTCGTGCGCCACCTGCACGGCGGAGGACTCCGCGCGTCGCTGCGTGCGGCGTCGGATCGCGTCGATGTCTCGGCGATTGCACGTGTCGAGGGAGGTGGCGGCCACCGGGCTGCAGCAGGGATGACGTCACAGCGTTCGGCCGACGACTTCGTCGCGTGGCTTTCCATGCAGGTCAAGGCGCAGCTCGGTGGGTGACTCGCCTGTGCCGTTCGGAATCTGGCTCGTGGACAAACCCGCGGGCCCGACGTCGCACGACGTCGTCGCGGGGATCCGCAAGCAGGTCGGCAAGGGCGTGCGGGTCGGACATGCCGGAACGCTCGATCCGTTCGCGACGGGGCTCCTTGTCGTCTTGATCGGCAAGGCGACGCGGCTCGTCCAGTACCTGACGGCGCTCGACAAGACCTATCGGGCGCGCATCCGGCTCGGCGCCACCTCCGCGACCGGTGACCCCGAAGGGCCGATCACCCAGACCGGCGAGCGGATTCCCGATCGGGCAAGGGTCGCTGAAACCGTATCGGGCCTGCCCGGCACCCATCGCCAACAGGTGCCGGCGCTCGCGGCCGTCAAGGTGGGGGGCGAGCCGCTCTACCGCCGCACACGGCGGGGTGAGGCGGTCGACCTCCCAGCGCGCGACATCGTGATCACGGAGGCCCATCTCGTGGCCGACGACCTCGCCGACGGCTGGATCGACGTGGATGTGACGTGCTCCAAGGGCACCTACATCCGTCAGCTCGCGACCGACCTTGGTGATGCGCTCGGGTGCGGCGGCTACTGCGAGGAGCTGCGCCGTTCGGCGGTCGGTGGGATGCGGGTCGTCGACGCGGTTGCGCCCACCACCGTTCGCGCGTTCGGAGGCATCGATCCCCGGGTGGCGCTGGCGCCGATGCCCGAGCGAATCCTCGACGAGCGCGGCGCGAGCGACGTGTGCCACGGTCGCGCGATCGAGGGTGACGCGGACGACGGTCCGTTCATGTTCGTGGCGGCCGGCCGGCTCATCGCGATCGGATACCCCAAGGGCAACGGGTGGCTGCAACCGCGGGTCGTGTTGGCATGAAGCGCTACCGCTCGATCGGCGAGCTGCCGATGACTGCGACGCATCGCGCAATCGCGATCGGTGCGTTCGACGGCGTCCACCTGGGGCACCGCGAGATCATCCGGATGGCGGTCGACGCCGCGACGCAACGAGGGCTGTCGTCGATGGTGATCACGTTCGATCCCAATCCCCTGGCCGTGCTGCGGCCCGAGTTCAAGACCACGGTGCTGACGAATTCACAGCTGCGGGCGCGGTTGATCGACGGGCTTGGGGTGGACGAGCTCTTGGAGATCCCGTTCACCACGGCATTCTCGCGCATCCGCTGGGACCGGTTTTGCGAGATGCTGGCAACGCCGCCGATCGGGGCACAGACGATCGCCGTCGGCCGCAACTTCCGCTTCGGCCACGGCGGGGAGGGCACCGCGGGAATGCTCCGCGACGCGGGCCGCCAACGCGGGATCGACGTGCAGATCCCAGGCCTTGTGACGAGTCCCGACGGCAAGCCGATTTCGTCGACGCGGGTGCGACGGCTCATCGCCCAGGGTGACATCGCCGATGCCAATATGCTGCTGGGCCGGGCCCATTGTCTCGACGGCATCGTCATCCATGGTGACGGCCGTGGCGCCGGGCTCGGAATCCCCACGGCGAACATCGCTGTCAGCGGCCACGCGGCGATCCCCGGGCGTGGCGTCTACGCGGGGCGGGTCACCATCGGGGGGGCGACGTGGTCGGCGGCGATCAACGTCGGCATGGCTCCGACGTTTCGTGACGCGCACGACATCCGTGTGGAGGCCCTGTTGATCGACTACCCGGGTGGCGACCTGTACGACCTGCGCGCAAGCGTCGCGTTCATCGCGCACCTTCGTGGGGAGACCCGATTCTCGTCAGGTGACGCGCTTGTCGCGCAGATCACCAAGGACGTCGCACGGGCGCGCGAGATCGCCGCCGGTGCCGACGACCCCCTCTGCTAACCTTGACGGCGTCTCATGGGACCCACGGCACGTTCCGGCATCACCCGCTGATGCTCTCGAGATGAATCGAATCGCCGTGGCCCCGAAACAATGTTGTCGACCCGGTGCGGGGGACGCTCAGTCCAGCTGCGCCGAGGCCATGGACAGGAGAAATGATCGTGGACAAGGAAGCAAAGACCGGCGTCATCGAGACGCACCGGCGGCATGACACCGACACGGGTTCACCACAGGTGCAGGTTGCAATCCTCACCGAGCGGATCAACCAGTTGACGGAGCATCTGAAGGAGCACAAGCACGACCACCACTCCAGGCGCGGCCTGTTGATGATGGTCGGTCGTCGGCGCCGGTTGCTCAACTATCTGCAGCGCGTGGATCTTGACGGATACCGCGCGCTCATCGAGCGGCTCGGTCTGCGCCGGTAGGGACGAAGGGACGAACGCGTCCGGCCATCCGGGCCGGCGAATGGAACGCGCCCCGGCCAGGTGGCCAGGGCGAGACAGGGGATTGGAATGGCAGTGGAGGTAGTGACCGCAGAGATCGGTGAGCTTGCGATCTCGTTCGAGACGGGCCGACTCGCAAAGCAGGCAAGTGGTTCGGTTGTCGTCCGGGCCGGCGACAGCATGGTGCTCGTCACCGCCGTCGGACTCAGAGAGGCGCGTGAGGGCGCGGATTTCTTCCCCCTCACCGTCGACGTCGAAGAGCGCATGTACGCCGCGGGAAAGATCCCGGGCGGCTTCATCAAGCGGGAGAGCCGGCCGAGCGACCGCGCGACGCTCACGGCCCGCATGACCGACCGGCCGATCCGGCCGTTGTGGCCCAAGGGCTACCGCAACGAGACGCAGGTCGTCGCGACCGTGTTGTCGACCGACCAGGTCAACGCATTCGACATCCTGTGCATCAACGGCGCATCGGCGGCGTTGATGATCTCGGACCTTCCGTTTCAGGGCCCCATCGGGGCGGTGCGCATCGGGCTGATCGACGACGAGTTCGTCATCAACCCGACGTTGCAGGAGATGGAGGAGTCGGACCTCGATCTGATCGTCGCCGGTTCGGCCGACGCGATCTCGATGGTGGAGTCCGGTGCCAAGGAGGTCGACGAGGAGACGATCCTCGAGGCGCTCGCCATCGCGCACGACGAGATCAAGAAGCTCTGTGCCGCGCAGGAAGAGCTCCGCAAGAAGGCCGGCAAGGAGAAGTGGGTCGTCGCGCCGATCACGGTGGACCCCGACGTGCTCGCCAAGGTCGAGTCCGCCGGGCGCGGTCTGCTCGAGGAGGCCACGCTGGAGCAACGCAAGCTCGAGCGACGCGACAAGGTCAGCACCGCAAAGGCGACGATCTCGGCCAAGGTCCTCGGCGACGAGCCCACGGCCGACGAGAAGTCGTCGTTCAACCGCGCGTTCGACGCGTTGCAGAAGGCGATCATCCGCAAGCGCATCGCGGTCGACAAGAGCCGCCCGGACGGGCGCGCAGCGGACGAGATCCGTCCGATCGCCTGCGAGACGACGGTTGCCCCGCGTGTGCACGGTTCCGGCCTGTTCACCCGTGGCGAGACCCAGGTCATGACCCTGCTCGCGCTCGGCACGCTCAAGGACGCCCAGCGTATCGACGGCATCGGAATCGAGACGTCCAAGCGCTACATCCACCATTACAACTTCCCGCCGTTCAGCGTGGGGGAGACCGGCTTCATGCGCGGCCCCAAGCGGCGCGATATCGGCCATGGCGCGCTCGCCGAGCGGGCGTTGCTGCCCATGATCCCGTCCGAGGAGGATTTCCCGTACACGCTCCGTCTCGTCAGCGAGACGCTCGAGAGCAACGGCTCCTCGTCGATGGCATCGGTCTGCGGTTCGACGCTCGCCCTGCTCGACGCCGGTGTCAAGCTGACGCGACCGGTCGCGGGTATCGCGATGGGCCTCATCAAGGAGGGCGACGACCACATCATCCTGAGCGACATCCAGGGTGACGAGGACCACCTCGGTGACATGGACTTCAAGATCGCCGGAACGTCCGAGGGCATCACCGCCCTGCAGATGGACATCAAGATCCAGGGCGTCACGTTCGAGATCCTTCGGGACGCACTCGCGCAGGCCAAGGCCGGCCGGGAGCACATCCTGGGCATCATGAACGAGCACATCTCGACGCCGCGCGAGGAGCTCTCGCCATGGGCCCCGCGGATCACCACGGTCAAGATCGAGCCCGAGAAGATCGGGGCGGTCATCGGCAAGGGCGGCGAGACCATCCGTGGCCTCGAGGCCGACTACGACGTCGAGATCTCGATCGAAGACGACGGTACCGTGCACGTCTACGGCGTGTCGGGTCTCAAGGCCGAGGAATGCGTCGAGGTCATCCGGCGCATGACCAAGGACGTCGAGGTCGGCGACACCTACACCGGTGCGAAGGTCGTCAAGACCACCGCGTTCGGTGCGTTCGTCGAGCTGACCAAGGGCGTCGACGGCCTGCTGCACATCTCGAACCTCTCGCGAGGCCGGGTCGAGAAGGTCGAAGACGTCGTCAACCGCGGGGACACCGTGGACGTGACGGTCGTCGAGGTCGACAAGGCCCGCGGCCGCATCGGCCTGCGCATCGTCGGCATGGAGGACGCCGACGGGGGCGGGGATGGTCCCGCAGCGAACGGCGCAGGTGAGTCCGATGGCGACGACGGCCCACGTCGCCGTCGCCGTCGCGTCAGCGCGAGCGACGTCGCGGGGGAATGACCGACCCGCAGATCACGACGACCAGCGGGGGGCTCCGGGTCATCTCGGAGCCCCTCGCCGGTGTTCGTTCGGTCGCCCTCGGCATCTGGGTCGGGGTCGGCTCGCGCTTTGAGCGCGCGGAACAAGCGGGTATCTCCCACTTCATCGAGCACCTGTTGTTCAAGGGGACGCCCGACTACTCGGCACAACGCATCGCAGAGCTCTTCGACGGATTGGGCGGCGAGCTCAACGCGGCGACCGGGCGCGATTACACGGTCTTCTACACGCGGATCCTGGACGAGCACATCGACGAGGCCGTGCCGGTCCTGACCGACATGCTGCAGCGCCCGGGATTCTTCGACCTCGATCAGGAGCGTGAGGTCGTCCTCGAAGAGATCGCGATGTACGACGACGATCCGGGTGACAAGGTTCACGATCTGGTCGGCGCCGCGGTGTTCCCGGGCCAGTCCCTGGGCCGACCGGTCATCGGCACGGCGGACGTGATCTCCGGCGTCGACGTCGAGGGGCTTCGTGGCTATTTCCGCGATCATTACACGGCACCGCGTATGGCATTGGCGGCCTCGGGCAACATCGACCACGAACGGCTCGTTGCCATCGGCGAAACGCTGTTGGGCGGGTTGCCGAGGTCGGGTGTGCCGGCGGAGTTCGAAGCCGCAGCACCCGGACCGCCGGTCCTGGTGCTGCACGAGAAGCCGACCGAGCAGTATCACCTGGCGTTCGGTGGTCCGGGAATCTCGCGCAACGACCAGCGCCGCCACACGCAGTCGGTCCTCGACACGATCCTGGGTGGCTCGATGAGCAGCCGGCTCTTCCAGGAGATCCGCGAGAAGCGCGGCCTGGCGTACTCGGTCGGGTCGTATTCGAGCAGCTACGCAGACGCAGGGCAGGTCGGCTTGTTCCTCGGCACCCGGGGCGACAACCTCGAGACCGCGTGTCAAGTGATCAGCACCGAGCTGCGACGCCTCGCGTCGGACGAGGTCCCCGCCCTTGAGTTGCGCCGCGCAAAGGAGCATCTCAAAGGCCGGCTCGTGTTGTCGCTGGAAAGCCCGGCAATGCGCATGAACCGCCTTGGCCGCTCAGTCGTCACCGATACCGAGCTGCTCCCGATCGACGAGATCATCGCACGGGTGGACGCGGTCAGCTCACAGGACGTGCAAGACCTGGCAGCGGAGTTCTGGCAGCCCGAGTCGTTCTCGCTGGCGGCGATTGGGCCCGACGCCGACATCGTGCGCACCGCCGTGGACCGGTTCGCTCCGTCGCTCGCCAGCACGGGCGTCTCCGACTCGTAGGACACGGCAGGGCGCGCGGGCGTCGCCGCGCCGGTGTGTATCGTAGCCGCCCGTGGGAGCCACTTCGCTGACCGGGATGCTGCTCGGACTGGCCTCTGGGATCTCGTGGGGCGTGGCGGATTTCTTCGGCGGGCTGGCGAGCAGGCGGATGAATGCCGCGGCCGTCGCGGCCATGGCGGAGGCGATCGGGATGCTGCTCGTGGGCCTCGCGATCGCCATCTGGCGTCCGACGCTGCCGCCGTTGGAGGACCTGGGGCTCGGCGTGCTGGCGGGCGTCGCGGGCGGCCTCGGGGTGTGGGCGTTCTATCGCGCCCTGGCCGTCGGGGCCATGAGCCTGGTCGCACCCGTCTCAGCCCTGGGCGCGGGCGTGCCGGTCGCCGTGGGCCTGCTGCAGGGTGAGCGTCCGGGACCTCTCGCGCTGACAGGCGCTTTCGTCGCGCTGGCCGGAGCGGTGGGTGCGAGCCGCGCTCCCGGTCCGGCAAACCGTCGGGGCCTCGATCTGGCGGCCCTCGCGGCGGTCGCCTTCGGCGCATTCTTTGTGCTGATCGAGCCTGCGGCGACGACCAGCGTGCTGTGGGCCGGGCTGGCGACGCGCGCGTCGAGCGTTCCGATCCTGCTCATGATCTGTCTCGGGCAAGGCGCGACACTCCGGGTCGGTCCCGGGCTTGCGCGGTTCATCATCGGTGCCGGCGTCCTCGACATCGCGGCGACCGTCGGGTTCGCAGCGGCGACCCAGCACGGCGATCTGAGCATTGTCGCTGTGCTCACCGGCCTCTACCCGGTTGCGACCGTCATCTTGGCCCAGCGCGTGCTCCGCGAACGCCTCTCGCCCGGACAGGCATTGGGCGTGGCGCTCGCACTCGCCGGCGTCGGCATGATCGCCGCCGGGTAAGTGCGCCTTGGCTATTCGTTGATGAACAGCGGCGCGGGCGGCGGAAAGCCGTTGAACCAGGTTGCATACGACAGAGTGTAGGCGCCGGTCGAACCGATGTAGAGGCGGTCATCCACATCGAGCGTCGCAGGCAGCTGGATGTCAAAGAAGACGGTGTCGGTGCTGTCACAGGTCGGGCCCGTGATCGTGTACGGAATCGTCGGTGCGTTTGCATGATCGGCCCGCGAACTCCAGATCGGATACCGCCATTCGGTCGACGTCTGTTTGGCCTCCATCAGTCCGTGATAGGCGCCAACGTCGAGATAGAGCCAGTTCTCGCCCGCGCGCACCTCACGCCCCAAGAGCGTCGCGACCATGACGGAGCTCTCGGCGACGAGGTACCTGCCTGGTTCAGCCGCGATGAGGCGCGGCTGGTAGGGCAGAAGCTGGCGAAGCGACTCGGTGATCGAACTGCCGATCTCTTCGATCGACGGGACCGGGTCGAGGTAGCGCGCCGGGAACCCGCCGCTGACGTTGATCATCTCGAGGGTGATGCCCACCTGCGAGAGCCGCTTCATCAGACGCCCCATCACGGTGATCGCACGCCGGAACGAACGGGTCGTGGTGCACTGGGAGCCGACATGGAACGTCAATCCGTACGGCTGCAGACCCAGGTCACGCGCAAAGAGCATGAGTTCAAAGGTCTGGTCGCTGTCGACGCCGAACTTCCGCGACAACGGGAACAGGCTGGCCGTGTCGTCCACATGGGTGCGGATGTAGACGGCGGCACCCGGAGCGAGGCGGGCGATCTTCTCGATTTCACACTCGCTGTCGGCAGCGAACCTCCAGAGGCCGGCCTCGTGGGCGGTTGCGATGTGGCTCGTCGGCTTGACCGGATTGCTGTAGAGGGCGTCTGCGGCAGCGACGCCGAGCGACGCGAGGGTCTCCAACTCGCCGATCGACGCGACTTCGAAGGAACAGCCCATTTCGGCGAGGGTGGAGAGCACGGCGGGCGACGGGTTGCATTTGACGGCGTAGAACGTCTGGACGTCCGGCATGGCCCACTGGAACGCGCGGTAGCGCATCCGGACGGTCTCCAGGTCGCAGATGAGGTACGGGGTGGGATGATCGATGTCGTCAAGCGCCGCCGGCCGGAGTGGCTCAGGCCAATGATTCGGAATCCCGACGCGCCCCGGCTGGACATCGATGAATGACGTTCGACCCACCTGCATCGCCCTTCGATCAGTTCGAATTGTCGCCCTACTGTCAAGTTGTCGTCACTTTTGGTCGATTCCTTGAGTAATGAATGCGGCAAGGCAACGCGGATTTACCTTTCGAGTGGGCGCCGTCGGGACGGCTGCGTGCTTCGCTGCCTGGGCGGCCGCGATGCTGCTTGAGATCGGGGGGCCCGACGTCAAGCAGACGATTTCGAACGCCGGGCTCGCGATCGTTGCACTCGCCGCCGCCGTCGCCTGCGGCTGGTCGGCGAAGCGAGGCGATTCACGTGTGTGGGCATTCATCGGCCTGGGCTGCCTGTCATGGGGTCTCGGGCAGACGATGTGGACGATCTACGAATCAATCCTTCAC
>JANMKR010000217.1:0-6946 GCA_031372145.1 Actinomycetota bacterium
CGGCGGCGATCACCGTTCCGAGCAACGCCCGGATCGTCGTCAACCATGACTTCGCAACCGGGCAGGCGTCCTCCTTGCGCACCGGCCTGCGTGCACTCGGTCCCCAGATCGACCGGGCGTTGATCCTGCTGGGCGATCAACCCCACGTCGCCGTTGCGGCGATCGACGCTGTGGCGCTCGGCCCGGGACCGATCAGGCGGATCCGCTACCGCGATGGGCCAGGGCACCCGGTTGCGTTCGATCGCGAGCTGTGGGAACGCTTGCTGACCATCGAAGGCGACCAGGGGGCGAGGCAGCTCGTCGAAGCGCATCCCGATCTGATCCACGAGGTCGACCTTGATGTGCCGATGCCGAGGGACGTCGACACCGACGCCGATGCCACCGAGATCGGCGCCGCGGGGTAAGCAGGGCCTGATCGGATTTGACACGTGCCACATGCGGTCAGATCACAGCCGTCCGATCGCCGCGCAGGTGGCTTCGATCTCGGCCAGGTTGTGGCCGCTTGCGAACAAGTCGACGTACGGAAGGGCGGCGGCCATTCCACGAGCCAGGGGTTCGTAGTCCGGGTTCTCCTGGAGCGGGTTGAGCCACACGATCCTGTAGGCCAGGCGGTGGAGTCGGGCCATCTGGGCGGCCAGCAGCTCCGGCTCGCCGATGTCCAACCCGTCTGAGCAGATGACGACGACGGCGCCGCGAATGGCGTCTCCCTTGCCATACCGGGCGAGCATCTCGCGGATCGCATCACCGATACGGGTGCCGCCGTCCCAGTCGCGGGCTTCCGCCGCAGCGCGTGCGAGCGCTTCGTCGGGTTTGGCCTGTCGCAGCACCCCGGTCAGCCGCGTCAAACGCGTCCCGAACGTGAATGCCTCCCACCGCTGATCGGCCAGGAGCGCCGCATGCGCGAAGATCAGCAGGGCCCGAGAAAACGACGACATGGATCCGGAGATGTCGAGCAGCAACACGACGCGGCGCGGGCGTTCGCGGCGCGTGCGGCGGTACAAGGTCACCGGATCGCCGCCGGTACGAAGCGCCCTGCGCACGGTGCGGCGCAAGTCCAGGTCGCCTCGGCGCGACCCGACGCGTCGGCGGGTTCGGCGCACTGGTGCGACGAGGCGTAGGCGGTTGATCGCACGCGACAGCTCGGCGAGCTCCGTCACGTCGAGCTTGGCGAAACTGCGCCGGCGCAACCGTTCGATACGGCTCGCCATCTTGATGTCTTCGGGAACGTCCATCTCCGGGAGCGTGTCGCTCAGCGACAAGTCCTGCTCGGTCACCGTTCCGGTCAGGTGCATGTCCGGTGGTGGCTTCCCCGGGAAGTCATGGATTTCGAATCCGAACAGCTCGCGAAAGACACGGTCGTATACGGCGAGATCGTCGCGTCGGCCGACCAACGTCACCCGGCCTGCCCAGTACAGCTGCTGCGGCGTCCAGGTGGTTGCCTCCACGAAGGTGCGCAACCGTCCCGTCCCGATGGGAAGCCCCGCCCGTCGCAGCGCGTGACCCAACTCGACGATCCGGTCGAGGCTCATTTAGATCAGCCGATGCCCAGGATCTTCCCGAGTTCTGCACCGACACGGTCCTGGTCCTCGCGGTTCTTGACGACCCAGCCGAGCGTGTGGTTGGCTGATTCCTCGTCGACGGGCGGCGCTCCCACCAGATGGAGCGCCCGCGTCCAGTCGATTGCCTCCGCCGGGCCGGGGGGCTTGGCCAAGTCCATCTCGCGCAGCCGTGCGACGGCCAGGGCGACCGCGTCGACCAGCACCGGCTCGGCCTCCGGGACGCGCAGGCGGATGATCGCCACCTCGTGTTCGATGCTGGGGTACTCCAGCCAGTGGAACAGGCACCGTCGCTTGAGCGCGTCGTGGAGCTCGCGAGTGCGGTTGGAGGTGATGATGACCGCCGGCGGCGTGGTTGCGCGCACGGTGCCGACCTCGGGGATCGTGATCGCGAAGTCGGAGAGGATCTCGAGCAGGAAGGCCTCGAACTCGTCGTCGGCGCGGTCCAACTCATCGATCAAAAGAACCGCGTCCGAGCCGGCGCGGAGGGCCTGCAACAACGGCCGCGCGACGAGGAACTTCTCGCTGAAGAGTTCCTGGACCCTGGTGTCCTGGTCGAGTGCGCCGTCTTGGATCGCCCGTGCGTGCAACAGCTGTCGTGAGTAGTCCCACTCGTAGAGCGCTTGGCTTGCGTCGATGCCCTCGTAACATTGAAGGCGGATCAGGTTCGCGCCCAACGCGATCGCGAGGGCCTTGGCCGCTTCGGTCTTGCCGACTCCAGGTTCGCCCTCGAGCAGGAGGGGACGATGCATGGTCAACGCGAGGTACATGCCGACCGCGAGGCCCTCGTCGCACAGGTAGTCCGCCTCAGCGAGGCGGGCGGACAGCTCCTGCGGCGAGGAGACGTTCATGGACGAAGCGTATCGATCGCGTCAGCGTCACGGCCGACGCACTGCGAGCGCAGCGAGCAGTGGCCGTCGGTGGAATGGTCAAGTGGCCGTCGGTGGAATGGTCAAGTGGCCGTCGGTGGAATGGTCAAGTGGCCGTCGGTGGAATGGTCAAGTGACCCGTGACGGGTGGTTCGCGACGCTTCGGTTGCCCTCTTCTCGTGCAAGGCGTAGCGTCCGGATTCGCAACGTCCGTTACATGGAGCCATCTGTGCGCGAAGTTCTCCCAACGCTTGAGCAATGGTCCCGAGACGGGATCCGCGCAGCGTTGGCGACGGTCGTCTCGGTCGAACGTTCGGCCCCGCGAGGTCCGGGTTCGATCATGGCGTTGAGCGAAGCCGGACAGATCGTCGGCTCGGTGACGGGCGGGTGCGTCGAGCCGGACGTGGTGTTGGCAGCCGAAGACGTCCTCGGCGGCGGCGCACCGCAACTGCGTGAGTACGGCATCGCGGACGAGGATGCATTCGCCGTCGGCCTCCCGTGTGGTGGCGCGGTACGGATCTTCATCGAAGCGATGGAACCGGAGGTCATTGCCCGCCTGGCTGAGGCCGTCCGGAACGAGTCGCCCATGGGCGTCGTCACACGTATTTCCGGCCCCCATATCGGCGAGCGGATCGTGACCGACGCCGACGGCGCCGACGATGAGGCCGCCGTGTTGATTCGCGCGGGACACAGTGGCGCGATCGGAAGCGGCGAGGACGAGCGCTTTGTGCTGAGCGTCTCGGCCCGGCCCCGGATGTATGTGTTCGGAGCAATCGACTTCGCGTCGGCACTCGCCACGCTCGGTCGCTTCATGGGCTACCACGTCACCGTGTGCGATGCACGGTCGGCCTTCGTGACCAAGGAGCGTTTCCCCGACGCGGACGAGATTGTCGTCGCGTGGCCACACGAACTCATCGCTGAAGCCCCGATCGACGAGCGCAGCGCCATCTGCATCCTGACCCACGACGCCAAGTTCGACGGGCCGGCACTGCACGCGGCCCTCAAGACGCGCGCCGGCTACATCGGCGCGATGGGCAGTCGCAGGACGGTCGCGCGGCGTGAGGAGCGCTTGCGTGCTGAGGGCTTGACCGACGCAGATTTCGCGCGCGTCCACTCGCCAATCGGCATGAGCATCTCGTCCAAGACCCCCGAGGAGGTCGCAGTTGCCGTTGGTGCCCAGATCATCCAGACGATGCGGACCAGCGTCGTGACCGCCCCGAGCGTCAGCCGATGATCATCGAAAACTCATTCGAGGTGCCCGGCACGCCCAAGCAGACGCTTGACCTGCTGCTCGACGCCGAACGCGTCGTGCCGTGCATGCCAGGCGCCGAGCTGGTCGAGCTGGTCGACGATCGCAACTGGCGGGCCAAGATGCGCGTGCGGCTGGGTCCGGTCGGCATGGACTTCGACAACAAGATCGAGCTGGTAGAGATCGACGAGGCCGCGGGCGTCGTCAAGATGAACGTGAGCGGCCGTGACACGCGCGGCAAAGGTGGCGCGGACGGCACCGTCGAGGCCCGTTTCGCCGCGAGCGACGGTGGGACACGGGTCGACATGACCACCGACTTGCGCTTCAGCGGCCAAGCCGCCCAACTGGGCCGGCCCAACGTCGTGCAGGACGTCGCCTCCAAGCTGGTCGGCGACTTCGCCAACTGCCTCGGCCAACAAATGACGTTCAAGGCGGCGGCAGAGGCCGCCGAATCCGACGGGGACCCGGACACCGTTCCGCCAACCCCGCCACCACCACCGGCGGCAAAACCGCTGTCGGGTTTCTCCGTCCTCATGGCTGCCATCAGCGGGGCCATCAAACGTATGTTCCGAAAAGGGGGCTGACCTGTGGGACGCATCGCCGTCACCGTCAACGGGCACCGCCACGAGGTTGACGTGGACCCACGCGATCTGCTCGTCTACACCCTGCGCGAGGCGCTCGGTCTGACGGGCACCAACGTCGGGTGCGACACCTCGAGCTGCGGCACCTGCACCGTTCATCTCAACGGTGAGTCTGTCAAGTCGTGCACCGTGCTGGCCGTTCAGGCCGACGGGCAGGAGGTCACCACCATCGAGGGGCTCGCCACCAACGGCGACATGCACCCGATGCAGCAGGCCTTCACCGAGAACCACGCCCTGCAGTGCGGGTACTGCACGCCGGGAATGATCATGGCGGCAGTCAGCCTGCTCGCCGACAACCCCTCGCCCTCGGAAGACGAGATTCGTCACGGGCTCGAGGGCAACCTGTGCCGTTGCACCGGCTACCACAACATCGTCAAGGCCGTGCAGGCCGCGGCGAGCGCATAGGAGGCCACGATGGCAACGACAGAACCCAAACCACAGATCGGGCAGCGCCGTCTTCGCAAGGAAGACCCGGAACTCATCACCGGTCAAGGCAACTTCATCGACAACATCTCCGTTGCCGGAATGTTGTGGATCCACGTCGTGCGCAGCCCGTACGCGCACGCGACGATCAAAGGCATCGACACCTCCAAGGCCGAGCGGGCCGAAGGCGTCGTCGCAGTGTTCACGGGCGAGACCCTCGAGTTCGCCGGACCCCTGGTCATGGCGTGGCCGATCAACGATCAGGTCAAGAACCCGGCGCACTTCCCGCTGACCAAGGACAAGGCCCGGTATGTGGGCGATCCCGTGGCAGTGGTCGTGGCCGACAGCCGCGCCGGCGCAAAGGACGCGGCTGAGCTCGTCGAGGTCGACTGGGAGCCGCACCCCGCGGTCACCAGCATCAAGGACGCCCTCAAAGACGGCGCACCGATCATCCACGAGGAGTTCGGCACCAACAACGCCGGCGACTGGGTCTTTGAGCGCGACTCGCCGGCTCCGCGCCGCAACCCGTCCGGGCCCTACTTCGAGGACCCCGAGCTCGTCACGATCAAGGAGGACTACTACCTGGCCCGGCTCATCCCCAACGCGATGGAGCCGCGTGGCGTGGTGGTCGACTTGACCGCATCGATGGGCGAGTACACCGTCTATTCCTCCACTCAGATTCCCCACATCCTGCGCACGACGCTGACGATCACGTGTGGCATTCCCGAGGCCAAGCTTCGGGTCGTCGCGCCGGACGTCGGTGGTGGTTTCGGATCCAAGCTCGAGGCCTACCCCGAGGATGCGATCTGCCTGGCGGTCGCCAAGAAGCTCGGCAAGCCGGTCAAGTGGATCGAGGAGCGCAGCGAGGGCTATGTGGCCACCCTGCACGGTCGCGAGATGCACCAGACCATTGAGCTGGCGGCGACCAAGGACGGCATCCTCAAGGCCGTCCGTGTCAACCTGACCGCCTCGATGGGTGCGTACCTGCGCATCATCACCCCGGGCATCCCGATGCTGGGAGCGTGGCTCTACGCGGGTCCGTACGACTGTGAGGGCTACGACTTCCAGTACACCAACGTCTTCACCAACAACACGTTCACCGACGCCTACCGTGGCGCCGGCCGGCCCGAGGCCACGTACGCGATCGAGCGGGCCATGGACGCGCTTGCCCGCAAGCTGGGCATGGATCCGATCGATCTTCGGATGAAGAACTTCATCACCAACGACAAGTTTCCCAACTACACGATGGTGACCGGGCTGACGATCGACTCGGCCAACTACACGGGAACCACCGAGAAGATGTTGGACATCCTTGACTACGCGGACATTCGCAAGAAGCAGGCCGACAGCCGGGCGAGCGGTGGCACCAAGGTCATCGGCGTCGGGTTCTCAACCTGGCTCGAGATGTGCGGTATCGCACCGTCACGTGTCTTGGCCGCCCTCAAGTACATCGCCGGCGGGTGGGACGCGGCGACCGTCGAGTTCCTGCCGACCGGCACGGTGCGCGTGTTGACCGGGGTCTCACCACACGGTCAGGGCAACGTCACCACGATGGCCCAGATTGCCGCCGACCAACTCGGCGTGGACTTCGAGGACGTCGAGGTGCTGCACGGGGACAGCCAGGTGGTCCCGCTCGGGCTCGACACGTACGGCAGCCGCGGGTTGGCCGTCGGCGGCGTCGCGCTCTACAAGGCGGGTGAGAAGATCCTGGCCAAGGCCCGGACCCTCGCTGCCCACCAGCTGGAGTGCTCTGAAGAGGACCTCGAGTTCGCCGGCGGCGACTTCACCGTCAAGGGCACGGACAAGAGCGCCAATATCAAGGCGCTCGGCTTCGCCGCCTGGGCCGCCCACGACCTGCCGGACGGCATGGAGCCGGGGCTGACCGCAACACACCTGTATGACCCGCCCAACTTTAGTTGGCCCAACGGCTCGCACGCGTGCGTGGTCGAGGTCGACACCGAGACCGGTGCGGTCGAGATCATCCGCTACGTCGCCGTTGATGACTGCGGCGTGCAGATCAACCCCAACATCGTTCAGGGCCAGTTGCACGGAGGCATCACGCAGGGTATCGCCGAGGCCTTGTTCGAGGAGGCGCTCTACGACTCCGAAGGCAACCTGCTGACCGGCAACATGACGAGCTACATGATCCCCGGCCCGCCGGAGCTGCCGTCGTTCGAGCTGGACCACACCGTCACCCCCAGCCCCACC
>JANMKR010000036.1:0-19031 GCA_031372145.1 Actinomycetota bacterium
CGGGTTGCACGTGCTCGTCCGGCTGCCTGACGGTGTCGATGACGAGCTTGTCACCCGGCATGCGCGCGACGCCGGGGTCGGCGTGATGCCGCTCTCGAGCTACGCCATCATGCGTCGCCCCCACGGCGGCCTGGTCATCGGATACGGCCGCATTCACGAAACCGCCATCGACGGCGCGGTCGCACTGCTCGCCAAGGCCCTTGCCATGTGCCCGGGAATGGAGGCTCTCCAGTGATTGGGGCCGCCTCACCGCGCTCCTCCCGTGCAGCCGACTGCGACCGCCCTTGGGCTGCCGCCCTGGGACCACGGGCGACGGTTCGTCCTGCGGCGGCCATTTGGCCGCTGCGCCGACGGACACTTGTGACAGCTTCCGACACACTTGGGATCTGCCAAGGAACGACTGCACCGTTTCGCGGCTGCAAACCGTCACCAGACGGCGGTGGCGAGATCGCCTCTTGCCACCACGAGCACCGAGGCTCGCCACCACCCCCTGCCTCGGTTTTCGCTTCGCCCTCCGGCACAGTGGCTATTCTTGACGCACCCCAAGCGGTCCTCCCGAGGAGGACGAGTCAGCCGGTACCCGATCGGGTTCGGCGGGCCTGGATGGCCGCGAACCGCGCGAGGAACTCCTCGGCCGCCCGAACCGGTGGCCATGGCTCGATGTCCAGATCGAGCGGCTCGACGTTCTCGCGTTCGGGCCAGTGCCACGCCTCCTTGGCAAGCAGCCGCCGCTGGTCGCGAGCAGCGCCCGGTCGATGGCCTTGAGCTGTGGCGGGGCCTCGGCCGGCAGACCGAACCGTCGAAGGATCGCGGCCTGAAGTGGCTCTTCGGCCTCGCGGAAGACACGGCCCAGCTCGCTGCGGTGCTTGATCGGATGAGGCAGATCGACCTGGTATGCCTCCGATGCGTCGTGCAGGAGCGCCCACATCGATGCGCCGGCGTCGCCACCGCCGGCCTCCATCAGTTGGGACACGATGCACGCGTGTTGGCCCACCGAGTAGAACCGGTACACGTGTCCGCCGAAACGGCATTGGTTTCCGAGCGCGGCGATGTCCGCGATGTCGATGGCCTCGGGATCCGGGGCGAACGGGTCCACGCGGCGCCCGCTGACAGTCTGGATGAAGGGGCCGACGACGTCTACACGGCCAACGTACACCTGGTCGAAGCCGGCACCGATCCACCGGGGTGAACGGGAGACGCGCTCACACGGCGAGTTGCGCCCCGGCCCGGTCCTCCCGCAGCATCTCCCGTGCGATCACGAGGCGCTGGATCTCCTGCGTGCCCTCGTAGATCTGCGTGATCTTCGCGTCGCGCATGAAGCGTTCGACCGGATACTCCTTGATGTAGCCGTAGCCGCCGAGGATTTGCACCGCCTCGGTCGAGGCGAACATCGCCACGTCGCCGCATTTGAGCTTCGCCATCGCCGACGCCTTCGTCAGCTCGGGCCCGTCCACCCCCGCGTCGGCCATGCGACCGAAGCGGTAGAGCAGCCCTCGCGCCGCCTCGCATTCGGTCTCCATGTCGGAGAGCTTTGCCTGGATGAGCTGATGATGTGCGATCGGCTTGCCCATGGTCTCCCGCGACTTCGCGTACTCCAGGGCGTAGTCGGTGGCGCCCTGCGCGATCCCCAGCGCCTGCGCCGCCACACCCGGACGTGACCGGTCCAGGATCCCCATGGCGAGCCTGAAGCCCTCGCCCTCCTCGCCCAAGCGGTTCGCCGCCGGAATGCGGCAGCCGTCGAAGGTGAGCTCGCCCGTCGTCGAGCCGCAGATGCCCATCTTGGGCTCGAGCCGCGCCACATCGAGACCGGGTGTGTCCGCTTCGACGAGAAACGCCGAGATGCCGGCGTGGCCCGCGGCCGGATCGGTCTTCGCGAACACCGTATAGAGCTTTGCGATCCCCGCATTGGTGATGAACCGCTTGGAGCCGTCGAGCACGTACTCGTCGCCGTCGCGACGAGCGGTCGTGCACATGGCCGCCGAGTCGGAGCCGGAGCCGGCCTCGGTCAGGGCGTAGGCGCACAGCCATTCGCCGCGCGCGAGCCTCGGCAGGTGGCGCTCCTTCTGCTCGTCGGTGCCGACGAGCTTGAGCCCGAGCGATCCCAGCTCCTGCACCGCCAGGATCAGCCCGCTCGTCGCGCAGACCTTCGAAACCTCCTCGATGGCGACGAGTGCCAGCAGGGTGCCCGTGCCCAGTCCCCCGTAGCGCTCGTCGAAGAAGAGCCCGAAGAGGTCCATCTCCCGATAGAGCTCCACCACGTCCCACGGAAATTCATGCGACGCGTCGATCTCGGCCGCGCGGGGCGCGATGCGCTCGTGCGCGAGTTGACGCACGAGGTCGCGCAGATCGCGCTGTTCGTCGCTGAAGTCGTCGAAGCTCACGCGACCGTGGCGCCGCGGATGTACTCCACGATGGCGCTTGTCGGCGTGCCTGGAGTGACGACCGCCGCGACCCCGGCCGCCTTCAGCTCCACGGCGTCGTCGTTCGGGATGGTGCCCCTGACGAGGACGAGCACGTCCGCTGCGTCGTTCTCCCGCAGCAGATCGAGGAGCGGCACCAGTGTCATGTGGGCACCCGACAGGATCGAGATGCCGACCGCATCGGCGTCCTCCTGGATCACGGTCGCGACGATCTGCTCGGGCGTTTGATGCAACCCGGTGGAGATCACCTCCATACCCGCGTCGCGAAGCGACCGCGCGATGATCTTCGCACCGCGATCGTGCCCGTCCAACCCGACCTTCGCCACCACGATACGCAGCATCACGCGACCCGGGGCATCTCGTGATCCGACACCGAAATAACTCGGGGTTTCGCGCGGCTGCGAGCGTCGCGATACGGCGTCCTCGGCATGGCAAATACTCCCGGTATTCGCCACGGCCTGCGTCCACCGTCTCGCTCGCTCTCGCTCACGCGAAACAGCCGGTCATTTGCGTGTCGAACACTAGTGGTCTGTCTCAGGAATGCGTTGACAGTCTGGCGAGTGAAAGGCCCGCAGGGCGAGGACGCAGCCTTCGTCCATATCGGACCATATGGGCGAAGGAGAGGACAACGCTCCACAGGCGAAACGTCTGTCTGAACGGTATGCGCCCCTGCGGAGCTTTGCAGCCGCCAGACTGCAAAGCTATTCCTGAGACAGGCCACTAGAACATCGGGGTTTCGCGCCAGGTGCCCCAGACCTCGCGGAGGGCGTCGCACATCTCGCCCATCGTGACGTAGATGCGCGACGCGTCGAGGATCGGGTGCATCAGGTTGCGATCCTCGTGGGCGGCGTCCTCTTTGAGGCGGGTGAGCGCCCGTTCGACGGCCTGGCTGTCGCGTCGTGCACGCACCGCCTGGAGGCGGTCAATCTGCTCGCGTTCGAGCGCCGGGTCGACGCGAAGCAGCTCGGGCTGCACCTCGTCCTCGAGGATGTAGCGGTTGACTCCGACGACGACCCGCTCACCGCGTTCGAGCTCGCCCTGGTACCGGTATGCAGCTTCGGCGATCTCGCTCTGGAAGAAGTTCTCCTTGATCGCCGCGACAACCCCGCCCCGCAGCTTGATCTGGTCGAAGTAGTCGTAGGCCTGCCGTTCGAGCTCGTTGGTCAGGTGCTCGATGTGGTAGCTGCCGCCCAGGGGGTCGATCGAGTGCGTGACGCCGCTCTCGTGTGCAATCACCTGCTGGGTCCGGAGGGCGATTCGCACCGCGTTCTCGGTCGGCAACGCGAGCGCCTCGTCGAAGCTGTTCGTGTGCAGCGACTGCGTGCCGCCCAGCACGGCGGCCAGCGCCTCGATCGCGGTACGGACGATGTTGAGCTCGGGTTGTTGCGCCGTCAACGACACCCCGGCCGTCTGCGCGTGGAACCGCATCAACCAGCTGCGCGGGTCTTTCGCCCCATACTTCTCGCGCATCTCTCGCGCCCAGATCCTGCGCGCCGCCCGGTACTTCGCGATCTCCTCGAAGAAGTCGAGATGTGCGTTGAAGAAGAACGACAGTCGGGGCGCGAACTCGTCGACGTCCAGCCCGCGCTCGATCCCCGCATCGACGTAGGCGAATCCGTCCGCGAGCGTGAAGGCGAGCTCCTGCGCCGCTGTCGAACCCGCCTCCCGGATGTGGTACCCGGAGATCGAGATCGGATGCCAGAGCGGCATCTCGTGCGCACAGAACTCGACCATGTCCGTGACCAGCCGCATCGACGGCTCGGGCGGGAAGATCCACTCCTTCTGGGCGATGTACTCCTTGAGGATGTCGGTTTGCGCCGTCCCACGGAGTTTGTCGCGTGAGGTTCCCTGCTGCTCGCCGACGCAGATGTAGAACGCCAGCAGCATCGCCGCAGGCGAGTTGATCGTCATCGACGTCGAAACCTCGCCGAGGGGGATCCCCGCAAACAGGGTCTCCATGTCGTCGAGTGAGTCGACCGCGACGCCTTCACGTCCGACTTCGCCGAGCGAACGCTCGTGGTCGCTGTCGTAGCCCATCAACGTCGGCATGTCGAACGCGGTGGACAATCCCGTTTGCCCGTGCTTGAGCAGGTACCGGAACCGCTCGTTCGTCTCGTTGGCCGTTCCAAACCCTGCGAACTGCCGCATCGTCCACAGCTGTCCGCGGTACATCGACGGGTAGACCCCACGGGTGAACGGAAACTCGCCCGGATAGCCCAGGTCGCGCGCGTAGTCGACCTGTACCGTGTCAGGTGTGTCGAGCGGCTCCACCTCCACACCTGACATCGTCGAGTGCAGTTCGCCCTGCCGCTCCGGTGCGGCGGCGTACCGCTCCTCGCGCCAGGAGTCGAACTCAGAAGCGATCTTTGTACCCACGATAGTAGGGTATCCGAGTATCGGACTCACGTCAATATGAGAGAAGGCGCGATGGATGTCACCGACCCGATCGCGGAGGCACGCCGGCTGTGGTCGCGCCGGTGGGGTGCGACGCCGACGCCGGCGATGGCCGCCGTGACCTCGATCATGCGCGCCGAGCAGCTCCTGATGACCCGGCTCAACGCGATCCTGAAGCCGTTCGACCTGACGTTTCCGCGCTACGAAGCGCTCATGATCCTGCACTTGAGCCGCCGCGGCTCGATGCCGCTCGCCAAGATCGGCAAGCGACTGCAGGTCCATCCCACCAGCGTCACCAGCCTCATCGACGGCCTGGAGCGGACCGGTCATCTGCAGCGGGTACCGCACGAGCACGACCGCAGGATGACGCTCGCCGAGATCACCGATCAGGGACGGACGGCCGCCGAAGACGCCACGGCCACACTCAACGATGCGCGCTTCGGCACCGGTCCGCTCAAACGTCGCGACCTCGACGCGATCTTCGAACTGCTGGAACCACTCCGCGCCGACGCCGACGGCTTCGCCTCCAGGTCGCGCTGACGGGCGTCCCAACGAGACGTCGCACGTCAACGCGCGACGGTACGACGATCAGTCGTGGTCCGGATCGACTGCGTCGATCACGCGCCGGAGGTCCTTGAGAAACGAACGACCCTCGGGCGTGCCCTCGGCGCCGTTCAGCGTCAGCGTGGCGACCATGGCGTCGAGTCGCCGCCGCCGCTCCTGAATCTCACCGAGCTGCCTCGCCCGCCTCGCGAGCGACTGCACTCCCGTCCACCCCCGATCCCCGGTCAGAGCCTCCAGTGCGAGCTGGGCACCGGCCTCGGCGAGCTGCGCACACCCGACCGCCGCCGGCGACGCAAGGCGGTTGCGGCTCGCGAGCTCGTCGCAGAGATGGATGATCTCAACCGCCGCGAAGACCGCGTCTGCGACCCCGCGCTCGGAGTCCTCGATCTGCGGGATACGTTTCGCGACGGCGGTGACGGCGTCCCGGATTCCATCGGCACTTGAATCGGCGCCCAGGGTGCGGGCCGCCTCCGTCAGCAGGTCGGCGGCGAGGCTCATCGCCTGCAGCGCGGCCGAGGCGACCCGCTTGACAGGGGCGGGGGCGGTGTCGTTGAGGCTTTGGGGTGGCTGCATCGTGGGCGAGAGAGACTGGTCAGTCTCGTTACGCCGATGTCTACCAAGGTGCGGTACATGCGTCAAGCACCCGGGCCGCGGGACGGGGATGGGCGCCCGAGGCGTGCGTCGCCGACGCCCGTCCAGAGCGCTCGTGTGTGCGGTCCCGAGGCCAGCCCAGACAGAAGCCGTACTGACAGTTCGTGGGTCGGGGCGCCCCCGCGCGGGGCGCGTGCGCAAACCGTTCGCAGCGAAACGTGATTGGATCTCGCTCGACAGCCGACGCCCGTGACCCTCCTCGTGCGGGATCGATCCACGAGCCCCGGCAGCGAGAGGCACGGACGATGGAGTCGACGGAGACGGTAGGGCGCACCCTGACGGCCCGCTGGGCACCGTCCTCGTGGGCGCTGCCGCTGCTCGTCGTGGTGCCGATGCTCGCGCTCGCACACGCGCTCGGCACGCACGCGATCATCTTCCCCGAGGGGGCCGCGCTCGCCTTGGGGGTCTGGTCGCTTGCCCTCCCCGGATGGGCGGCGTCGCGCTGGCGGGTGGCCGTGCTGCCACCCCTGTGTGCGCTGTTCGGCGTCGTCCTCATCCGGCTCGATTTGCCCGGGTACGTGGCAACGATCCTCGGCGCAGTGGTCGCCCTGCTCGTACTGCATATCTGCGACAGTCGCCTCGCCCCCGCGCTGTCGGCCGCGGTCTTGCCGATCGTGTTCGGCGTCGACGATCTCAGGTACCCGCTCGCCGTGCTCGTCATCTGCATCGTGATCGCCGCTGCGATGCCCTGGCTCACCCGCCCCGGCGAACCGCCGCCCGCACCGACGGACGAGACGCGACGGTACCCGTGGGGTGTGGCGACCGGCGGCCTGGCCGCGATGGTGGTGTGGATCGTGATCGGCGGCGAGTTGCTCGCACTGCCTGTCGCGGCGCTCGCGCCACCGCTGTTCGTCTCGGCACTCGAGTGGCTGGGCACAGGCGCCTGCACGCTGCGGCGCGGCGTGCGCCGCTGGACGTTGCTCGTGGGCGCAGCGATCGCCGGGGTGGTCGCCATGCAGTTCATCGCGACGCCATGGCTCGCCGGCACGGTCGCCGTGCTCGCGACACTCGCGCTCATGTGGCGTCTCGGCACGCCGCATCCGCCGGCGCTCGCGATCGCCCTCATCCCGCAGCTCCTGCACGAGCCCAGACCGCTCAGCTACACAGGTGCGATCGCCGCCGGCGCTGCCGGCCTGTATCTCGGCGTACTCGCGGTACACCGGTTCGCACTGAACCCTGAGCAGGTGCTTCGCGGTTGATGGAGGATCCCGTTGGAGGCGAACACCCTTGGGCCTTGAGTCGGTTTCCCAAGCTCCGGTCAGTGCCGGTCCTTTCTCGATGGCCCGCTCGATGACCATGAGGCGCGCGGCGATCCCTTGATTCGAGCGATCTTCCGCGACGAGTTGCAGCACCTCCCGTTCCCGCGCGGGCAGATCGTCCAGGGCGCCGCCTCCCCGGTTGGGTGGCAGCCCGGGTCAGCCCCGGGAAGGGCGCGTGGCCGCGAGCCCGCTCCTCAGCCGCCCATCCCCGCGTTGGTCGCCGCTCCCGTCCCCGCAATGCTCGCCGCGTCCTCCGCGAGCCCGCGGACGACAAAGGCCGTGAAGAGCAGGAGGCCCGGCTCGAGCGCCGCGAGGTCCTCCACGGCGATCCCCACCGGACGCCGACCCCAGCCCCTGCCATCGAGGATGGCGAGCTCATGATCGCCATCGGCGAGCGCGTAGCGCTCGCGCCAGAGGCTCGCTGGGCGCAGCATCAGGTCGCGACCCGCCCATCGCAGGGTGCCGCCGCGCCGCAGCCCCCGTGGCTCGAACTCGCCCACCACCACGCCAGCCCCGTCGGTGGCCTCGATGATCCGCCGCCAGAACCCTCGCCTGGTGATCCGCCAGCTCTCGCTCCGGGCCTCGGCGGTTGCGGTGCGCGAGGCGAACCCCTCGAGGCGTAGGGTGCCGACGCTCCCCAGAGCGTAGACGCGCCGATCGCCCGGCGTGCGCGTCAGCTCGAGGTCAGTCATCGCTCGGCGAGGGTGGCGCGGGTCCGGGCCACCCGGCCTCGACGGGCCGCATGGGATCTAAGGCACGGTTCGCGTCCTCGATCACCGCCTCGACCTCGCCCCAGGCGGCGTCCCGGTCGAGGCGCAGCCCGATCCAGCCCCGATGCCCCACGTACGGCGGCACGAAGTAGGACTCTGGGGCGCTCTCGATCAGCTCGTCCTGAGCGCCGAGGGGCGCCGCGCACCAGATCGCCAGCCGCGCATCGCCGTGGTGGTCGTCCAGATACGTGGCGAACGACAGCATGACGCGCACGAAGAAGGTGGTGCGCCCCGTGGCTCAACCGCTCGCTCACTTCGGGCAGCGCGAGGCACACGACCCGCACTCGCTCGAGGGGGTTCTGAGCATTCCCGCTGCGGCCCCATGATGATCTCCTCTCGAGGCCTGATGCTCGTACCCCGGCAGGCAAACTGGTACGAGGCGATCCGGTCCCCGTCTCGATCACACGCGTCGAGCCCCTCGTCAGGCCGAGCCGGAGCCAAGCCCTGGCCACGGTGCTGCGGCGACTCCGTTCGCGGCACCGAATCAGCACGACCGGCCGGAACGGTGGTGCCGGAGCCCAACTCGCGGCCTCGGTGAGCGTCGCCTCAGACGAGATCGCGGCCACGCAGGGACGCGGCGGCGGCGGCGAAGGCGGCGCTTGCCCAGGCGATCGACACCGCCACCGCCAGCCCGGGCACGAGCAGCTCATCTTGGGGGAGGTCGCCGCCGATGATGCCGGAGGGCGCGCCCGACAGCGGACCGAAGCGACCCACCTCGGGGAGCAGGATGGCGAGAGCGGGCTCGAGGGCGAAGAGGGCGACGAGCAACCCGGTAACGGCGGCGGTCTGGTTGCGCACCAGCCCTCCAACGCCGACGCCGAGGGCGCCGAGCAGGGCGGCGACGGCGAGGCTGCGCCACATCACGTCGGCGAGCTCGGCGACGCCGAGCGTCGCCTCCCCCCGACCCGAGAGGATCAGCGTGCCGACGAGCATGATCGCCGCCGTCACGACGAGCGAGAGGACGACGCCCGCCGCCGCGTAGGCCAGCGTCTTGGCGGCCAGCAGGCGCACGCGCTCGGGCGCGGCGAGCACGGAGCTCGCGATCGTGCGATGGCGCCACTCTCCCGTGATCCCGATCGCGCCGAGCAGAAGGATGAACAGCCCGGTGAAGTCTCCGCCGAACAGCAGGCGCACGTCGCCCTCGGTGAAGCCGTTGTCCAGCGTCGCCGTCAGGATGACGACGAGGAGCGACAGGGACAACGCCGTGACGACGAGCGCGGCGAAGGTCCGGGTGGTGCGCAGCTTCAGGAGCTCGGCATGAAGGAGCGCGGTCATGCCGGTGCTCCGGTCAGGGCGAAGAACGCCGCTTCCAGCGAGCGTTCCCGGGGTGCGAGGCCGAGAACGGCCACTCGCGCCTCGCCGGCGACCGCGCCGACCTGCTGCGGGGTGGCGCCGAGCACGAGCAGTACGTCACCGTCGCGCTCGACGCGGTGGCCATGGCGCTCGAGCGCGCCCGACAGCCGGACCGGATCCTGCGCGCGCACCTCGGTCGCGGGGACATCGCCGCCACCGAGCACCTCCTCGAGGGTGCCGCGGGCGCGCAGCTCCCCGTCGGCGATCACGACGACGTCGTCGACCGACTGGGCCACCTCGGCGAGCATGTGGCTTGAGACGAGCACGGCACGACCGCGCGACGCCTGCTCGCGCAGGAGCTGGCGTATCCAGCTGATGCCGGGCGGGTCGAGGCCGTTGGTCGGCTCGTCGAGGATCAGGACCTGGGGGTCGCCGAGCAGCGCGGCGGCGATCGCCAGGCGCTGGCGCATCCCCATCGAGTAGCCCTTGACGCGCCGATCGGCAGCATCGGAGAGACCCACGGCTGACAGAACCTCGTCCACGCGGCCGGCGCGATGCCCCCCGGTCACGGCCAGGACCCGCAGGTGGTTGCGGGCGCTGCGACCCGGGTGAAAAGATGCATCCTCGAGTACCGCCCCGACGCGGGAACCGGGCCGCTCGAGCTCGTCGTAGCGCTGACCGCCGAACGTGGCGGATCCCGATGACGGTCGGATCAGCCCGAGCAGCGCGCGAAGCGTGGTGCTCTTGCCGGCCCCGTTGGGGCCGAGGAAGCCGGTGACGCGACCGGCCTCGATGTCGAAGCTGAGGTCCTTGACGGCCGCAACATCCCCGAACCGCTTGGAGAGGTCGCGGACCTCGACGGGGGCCATCGCTCAGCCCACCGATCCGACGAGGTCGTCCGGAACGGTCGAGGCTCCGAGGCGCCGGTTCGAGCTCTGCGCCCGCCAGAAGCCGTAGAGGCCGCCCACGATCGGAGCCACGTAACTCGCCACCAACAGGGGGTCCGACCCTGCGGCGAGCGAGCCAAGGATCGTGAGCCCGGCGGCGACCTCGACCGGGAACAGGTCACGGACGGACCTGAAGTAGATCGCCAGCCCGATCCCGCCGGTGAGGATCCCGAACAAAGCTGCCAGGCCCGGGTGCTTGGGCCTCTTCAGCGGGGGAAGGTGCTTGTTGAGTATTGCCTGCAGGGCGGTCATGTCAGCTTCCTCGGGTCGGTGCCATTCCTCTGAGGTCAGTCTGCAACCGCGACCCCCGTCCGCCATCGCCCGCAAGGTCTGTCGTTCGCTCCTCCTCAGCGCAGATCTTCGCCGGCGGCGCCTCTGTCGAACGGCGGAGACGCGTCTACTCGCCGGGCGTGACGAGTCCGCTCTCGTAGGCAAGGACGACGGCCTGAACGCGGTCGCGCAGGCCGAGCTTGGCCAGCACGCTCGACACGTGCGTCTTGATCGTTCCCTCGGTGACGAACAGCGCGGCCGCCAGCTCGGCATTGCTCTTGCCGCGTGCCAGCAGCACCAACACCTCGTGCTCGCGATGGGTCAGTGCCTGTAGCCGCTCGCCGACCTCGGGCCTGCTCGGCCGCGAGGCGAACTGCTCGATGATCCGTCGCGTGACGGACGGCGCGAGCAGGGCATCCCCGGCGGCCACGACGCGCACCGCGTGGACGAGCTCCTCCGGTGGAGCGTTCTTTAGGAGAAAGCCACTGGCGCCCGATCGCAACGCCTCGAAGACGTATTCGTCGCGCTCGAACGTGGTGAGGATGACCACACGGCTCGGCAGGTCGGGGCTCTCGGTGATCCGCCGGGTCGCCGTCAGCCCGTCCTCCACGGGCATCTGGATATCCATCAGCACGATGTCTGGCCGGAGGCGTCGAGTCGCCGCGGTGGCCAGCTCGCCGTTGTCAGCCTCGCCCACCACCTCGATGTCCGGCTCGGACTCGAGGATCATCCGAAAGCCGGCCCGCACCATCGCCTGATCGTCGGCCAACAGCACCCTGATCCTGCTGGCGCCGGCGGCGCTCACAGCGCGCCCGCGGGGGTCGGGAGGCGGACCCGCACCGCGTACCCACCACCCGCCGCGGCACCCGCCGTGAGCTGCCCGCCGTGCAAGGCGGCGCGCTCGCGCATGCCGACGAGGCCCAGACCGCCCGGCGCCGGTGACCGGCCGGCGCTGCCTCGCCCGTCGTCGAGGATCTCGACTTCGAGCTCGTCGGGCCAGTAGCGCAGGAAGACGTCGGCCCGCGAGGCGCCGGCGTGCTTGAGGGTGTTCGTCAGGGCCTCCTGCACGATCCGGTAGGCCGAGACCTCGACCGTGGCCGCCAGCGGCCGCTCCTCGCCTTCCACCCGCACCGCGACGGTCAGATCCGAGTCGCTCATGCTCGCCGCCAAGTGGTGGAGCTGACCAAGGCCGGGGCTGGGCGCCAGATCGTCGGCGTCTCCCGCTTGGCGTAGGAAGCCGAGCAGCCGGTGCAACTCCGAGACGGCCTGGCGGCTGGAGCCCTCGATCGAGGCGAGCGCTTCCTTCGCCTTCACCGGATCACGGCCGATCACGACGCGAGCGGCGCCGGCCTGGACGCCCATCATGCTGACGTGGTGAGCGACGACGTCGTGGAGTTCGCGCGCGATCCGCACACGCTCGTCGAACACGGCCCGGCGGGCGTTCTCCTCCCGCTCGCGCTCGAGCTCCACCGTCCGCTCCAGCAACTGCCGGGCGCGGCGCCGACCGGAGCCGAGAGCGGCGCCGAGCGCCCACAGCGCGCAGAACAGTGCGAGGTTGGAGAGCAGGATGAACGATAGGAACAGCACTGGGATCGACTCGTCCGGTGGGATGCCGACCGTCAGCTGGCGCCAGAGCGTCGCCAGGACAGCGATCAGGCAGATCCCGCAGACCCAGTCGCGCCAGCGTGCACGGCCGTGCGCGGCCGCGCTGTAGACCGCGAGCGAGAAGGCGATCGCCGTGATCGATCCCTCAACGGCAGGGCCGGTCCGCAACACCAGCACGACATATGCCACCGTGCTCGCCAGCAGCACCGTCAGCGGAGCGCGACGCCTCATGGCCAGAGGAGCGATCACGGCGACCAGACCCACAGAGACGCCGAGCCTCGAGGGCGGGCGAAAGGACGGGTCGGCAGCGAATACGTCGGTCGCCGCGTCGAACGACACGAGCGCCGCGCCCACGAGGACCGCGGCCAGGACGGCGTCCGCCACCGCCGGGTGGGCCTGGATCCACGCCCATGCGCGGCTGGCGGTGCTCATCACCGGCGTAACGCTAACGATCGGCGGCCCGTCTCACATCGGTCCTCAGTTGAGTGGAACCTCGACCGCATCACGAACCTGGCCGCGCAGCCAGCGATGAGCCGGATCAGCATCCATCCGCGGGTGCCAGAGCAAGGAAACCGTGAACTCGGGCGTTGAGATTGGAAGCGGGAAGCTGTGCATTCCGGCGCGCAGGTTCCCTGTGTGTCGTTCGGGGACACTGGCGATCAGGTCCGAGGCCCTTGCGAGAGCCAGCGCGATCGCAAAGCCACCGACGATCGTGGCGATCTCCCGCTCCAACCCGAGCGGATTCAGGGCTTCATCGATCGGCCCTTTGTCGAGACCCTCCCGCGAGACGCCGATGTGTCTGCCGGTCGCGTAGCGGGAGGGCGTGATCTCGCCCTGGCTCAGTGCGTGCCCCATTCGGACGACACCGACGAGACGGTCTCGGAACAGTGCATGCATGCGCACCTCTGGACCGGTCGTATCCTCCACGACGCCCGTTTCCAGATCCACGGTCCCGTCGCGAAGTGGCGCGCTGTCCTTGTCGGGCTTCTGCATGAAGCGCAGCCGCACGCCGGGAGCTTCCTCACCGACGCGAGCGATGAGGCCCGGTCCGAAGTTCTCCACAAAGCCCTCGCTGGTTCGCAGCGTGAACGTCCGGACGAGCTTCCTGAGGTTGAGCTTCTCGGCGGGGTGGAGAACCGCTTGTCCGTCGTGCACGAGCTGACCGACCCGATCGCGGAGCTCGAGCGCTCGAGGTGTGGGAACGAGGCCGCGACCGGCCCTGACCAGCAGCGGATCCCCAGTCGTCTCACGCAACCGCGCGAGCGTCCGGCTCATCGCCGACGGGCTCAGCCGCAACCGTTGGGCTGCACGCGCGACGCTGCCTTCCGCGAGCAGCACATCAAGGGCGACAAGCAAGTTGAGATCGGGAGTCGACACGCGGCGAACGTACCACGGCTTGACCGTGACATGGCGTCTGATGCACGAATACAGTGCAATTGATGCTCCTTCCGCCTTGTCGGGCAAGGGACTACGTTCGGTTTCATGTTGACGCCGAGCATGACGGGACACGACGAGACAGGCTCTGAACCTGCGGGACGGACACCCTCGGTTCGGTGGGCGCTCGCCAGCCTTTCGCTCTCGATGTTGCTCGCCTCGCTCGGCACCAGCAGCGCCAACGTTGGCTTGCCGACGTTGGCACAGGCGTTCAACGCGTCCTTCCAGGAAGTCCAGTGGATCGTCCTCGCCTATCTCCTCGCCATCACCACCCTGATCGTCAGCGTCGGACGGCTCGGTGACACCACCGGCCGCCGACGGCTCCTGCTGGCCGGAATCGTCCTGTTCTCGGCGGCCTCGGTCGCGTGCGGCCTCGCGCCCACGCTTTGGCTGCTGATCGCCGCCCGGGCGGCGCAGGGCCTGGGAGCGGCCATCATGCTGGCCCTCACCATCGCGTTCGTCGGCGAGACGGTCCCGAAGGCACGGACGGGGAGCGCGATGGGGCTGCTCGGAACGATGTCCGCGATCGGCACCGCCCTCGGTCCATCGCTCGGCGGCGTGCTGATCGCCGGAGTCGGTTGGCGAGGGATCTTCCTCGTCAACGTACCGCTGGGTGTCCTGACGTTTCTTCTCGCGCATCGCCACCTGCCCGTTGATCGCCGGGGACAGGAGACCGATCCGGCCGGCTTCGACAACGTGGGCACGCTGCTGCTCGGTCTGACGCTCGCGGCGTATACCCTCGCAATGACGCTTGGGCACGGCAGTTTCGGTCCGCTCAACATGGCTCTGCTGGTGGCCGCGGTCTTCGGAGTCGGCCTCTTCGTGCTGGCCGAAGCGAGAGCGGCATCACCGTTGATTCGATTGGCGATGTTCCGCGATCGGGTGCTGAGCGCGAGCCTCGCCATGAGCGCGCTCGTCTCGACGGTGATGATGGCGACGCTGGTGGTCGGGCCGTTCTATCTCTCTCGTTCGCTCGGGCTCGACGCCGCTCGTGTCGGACTCGTGTTGACGGTCGGTCCGCTCGTCGCCGCGCTGACCGCTGTCCCAGCCGGTCGCATCACGGACCGTTTTGGCGCACAACGCCTGACCATCGTTGGGCTCATCGGAATCGCGGCCGGGTGCCTCATTCTCTCCATGATCCCGGCGACGCTCGGCATCCCGGCTACATCGCCCCCATCGTCGTCGTCACCGCCGGCTATGCCCTGTTCCAGACGGCCAACAACACCGCCGTCATGACGGATATCTGCCCGGACCAGCGAGGCGTCATTTCCGGCGTTCTCAACCTCTCGCGCAATCTCGGGCTCATCACAGGCGCCTCCGCGATGGGCGCGGTGTTCGCGCTCGCGTCGGCGACGAGCGACATCACAACAGCGCGTCCTGAGGCCGTTGCCACCGGTATGCGCATCACGTTCGCAGTCGCGGCGATGGTGATCGTCCTCGCGATCGTGATCGCACTCGGAAGTTACCGCCGTATGCGCAGTCGGGCACTGGCTCCGGTGGCATGACCACATTGGACGAACAAAGGGCGGCCTCGGTCAACGGCCTCGACCCGCGACACTCAGCCGGAAGTGTCCGCAATGAGCATTGCGGGGGGTCGGTTACAGAACGGGACGAGAACCGTGCAAAAGTGGAGTGAGCGCCTGCGCGTCGTACCGGCCGATGCCGGTACCGGGGGGCGATGGATGTGCAACTGGAGGTGGAGCAGTTATGGAGTCAAGTAGCCAGATGACCGTCGAGCCGGGCTATCCGGTGCAGTTCTCGGTCGAGTACCCGGATCGGGAGCTCAGCCGGCTGACCACGGCGTTCAGGTTGATCGTCGTGATCCCGATCCTGATCGTCGCCGGCAGCATTGGCGGCTACGAAGGCGGCTACGCCGCCGGCCAGCAAGGCTGGCAGGTCGCCGGCGGGACCAGCGGGCTGCTGTTCCTGGCGCCGCTGCTGATGATCCTGTTCCGCCAGAAGTACCCGCGCTGGTGGTTCGACTGGAACCTGGAGCTGTTCCGGTTCTCCAACCGGATCGGCGTCTATCTCGCCCTCATGGACGACCACTACCCATCCACCGACGAGCAGCAGACCGTCACGCTCGACTTCCCCTACCCGGACGCCAAGCAGGGACTGAACCGCTGGCTGCCACTCGTGAAGTGGCTGCTCGCGATCCCCCACTACATCCTGCTCGTGTTCCTCTGGATCGCCGCCGTGGTGTCGATCGTGATCGCCTGGTTCGCGATCCTCTTCACCGGCCGCTACCCGCGCGGACTCTTCGACTTCGTCGTCGGTGTGCTCCGCTGGAACAACCGCGTCGTCGGCTACGCATTCATTCTGGTCACAGACCAGTACCCGCCTTTCCGACTCAACCCGTGACGAGGCCGCCACACGTCGGCTCGGACCGATACGGGCGCGCCACCGATACGGAAGGCCCCGGAGCGGCGGGGCCTTCCTGCTCTGCGGGTCGGCGCGTTATTCGGCGCTATGGGCGCTCGGCCGCAATCTCCGGTGCCGGCTTCCGGTGCGGGACGCGAAGCACGATGCTCGCCCACTTGGGCATCCACCAGTTCGCGTCGCCGAGGAGTTTCATCAAGGCCGGCACGAGGAGGGCGCGGATGACGGTGGCGTCGAAGATGATCCCTGCTGCGAGGCCGATCGCGAGCGATTTGACCTCGTAGCCGGGGCTCGATGAGAGTACAAGGAAGGCGAACATGAGGATCAAGGCCGCGCTTGTCACGAGCTTGCCGGTTCGTGCGAGTCCGAGTTCGATTGCCTTGTCTGTGGAGCCGGTCTCGTCGTATGCCTCACGCATGCGCGCGAGCATGAACACCTCGTAGTCCATCGAGAGCCCGAACAGGAAGGCAAAGATCATCACCGGGATGTACGCCGTGATGGACTGGGTCGCCTCGATGTTCCAGAGCGAGGAGCCATGTCCCTGCTGGAAGACAAAGACGACGATTCCGAAGGCCGCGGCGAGCGAGACGAGGTTGAGCAGCACGGCCTTGACTGCAAGCACGATCGAGCGGAACGCCCGCGTCAGCAGTATCAACGTCAGCAGCAAGACAAGGGCAAGGGCGTAGGGGAAGCTGCCGAACAAGGCGTGCAGGAAATCGCGATCGATCGCGGCGACGCCGGTCAGCGTGCCGTTGGTTCCCTTCAGGCTCGCGTTGGCGCGATCGATGATCGTTTGGATGCCGGGGGCGGCGCCGTCGATCGCGGCGAACGCTTCGACGAACGCGTTCGGCCCGCGCTGCCAATCGGGCGGCGCGGTCGCTCCGAGCACTCCGGGCACCGCGCGTAGCCTCGCCGCGACCTGCTCGGCGTCGCCTCCGTGCTCGATGAGGACGTTGAGCGGCTTCATCACTCCGGGGCTAATCCCCGCCGCGGCGAGTTGATCGCGACCTGTGATCGCCGTACCACTCCCGGGGAAGTACTTCAGTTGCGATTCGTTCGCATTCAGCTGCGATCCCAAGCCCGCAAGCACGGCGACAATCAGCACTCCGACAGCCGCGACCGCGATCGGGCGCCGAAGGACGAAGCGCGCCCAGCGTCCCCAAGCACCGTCTTCGGGATGGCCGCGGTCAATGAATCGCCGCGGCATCACCCGGACGCGGTTGATCCGCTGTCCGAGCACGGCGAGCATCGCCGGCAGCAAGGTGAGCGAGGCGAGCACGGAGACGACCGGGATCAACATGCCGCCGATGCCCATCGAGCGGAGCAACGGCAGCGGCAAGACGACCATCGCCAGGAGCCCGACGGCCACAGTCGTGCCCGAGACGATCACCGAGTGGCCCGCGTGGGTCATCGTCTCGACGAGCGCCGACTCGACGTCGTTCCCGTCACGAAGCTCATCGCGGAAACGAAAGACCATCAGCAACGCATAGTCGATCGCGACGCCGAGGCCGACCAGCGCGATCAAGAACTGGACGATGATCGAGACGTCGGTGATGTAGGTCAGCACCCAGACGAGCGTGAACGTGTTGAGGATCGCCGCGATCGCCACGACGAGCGGCATCAGCACTGCGGGCAGCGTCCCAAAGACGAAGAGGAGGATCACGAGTGCGCCGAGCCCGCCGATCAGCGCTTCCAACAAGACGCCCGACCCGGCGCTCGAGCCATCGGTGCTTGCCTCCTCAAGCGGGTCGTGACCTGTCACATCGACGCTGATGCCGGCAGGCAGCCCGGCGGCCGCGGCGGCGCGCATCTTCTCTGCGCCGCTCTTGACATCGAGCCGAGATGGACCGGGCGGATACACCTGCAGGAACGTCGTGTGCAGATCGTGCGACACGTACATCGAGTTGCCGGTTGAGAAGTACGAGCTCGTGAGCGCGCCGGGGTTTGCCGCGACTACCCGCGCCATCGCCGCACGAACTGCCGGGCTCGTGGAGACATCGACGCTCGACGAGTGGAAGACGACGACGTTCGGCGGCCGCACGCCGACTCCGAACGCCGTGAGCGTCCGCTGGCTCCCCTCGTAGGCCGGCTTGCCAGGGACGGCGAGGCTCTGAAACCAACGTGACGAGAGCTGTCCGGCCGCGAACCCGCCGAACAGCGTCAGCACGATCCACGCGGCGATCACCGGCCAGCGGTAGCGGGCTACGAAGTGGGCGAGACGCCCCAGTCGACGTACAGGTGCGGCAACATCATGTTCGTTCGGCTTCCCTGATTCGTTTCGCGCGTCCTCGGGACCCGACGGCGTGCCGGCGCTCGGACCTTGCATCGTGACTCCTCTCCAACGCCTCCCTGGGCACCGGACCGTGCCGCAGCGCGCGTGTTCTCGAGAAGTCAACTCGCGCCAGCGGCGCCGCAAGCACTATCGAGCCGACGCGCAATGCCCTCGATCGGTGCTCTTCATCGTCGGGGGGTGGCGCGCGGGTCAGCGTGTTCGCCGACACTACACCCCTCAGGATCTTCGGCGCGGTTCATCTCGATTCTCGTGATGGCGGCTCCCGATCACCGGCATCCAGACGGTCGCGGGGCAGGCCGGGCCTCGGTCTCGCTGGACATCACAGCCACGTCATCCTCGACGAACCGGCCGAACTTGTCGCTGGCGTGCGTGCGCGGGTGGTGTTCGGAGCCCTCGGTGGAGGAAGTGGAGGATACCGGGATCGAAGATCCGGACCCCGGTGACTAAGCGAAGTTCCTGCAGATCGGTAGGTCACCGCGCGCGAACAGTGCGAAAAGCGTCGGTGCGGTGATGCCTCGGTGATGCCTCGCAGGCCAGTGGAGCGGGAGCGTCCGCTAGGGCAAAGGCCAGTACTCCCCGGGTGCGCCAGGGAGCCGCAATCCTTGCTCGATACCGGCGATCAGGCCGACGACGCCGCCATCGACGCCGTCCTCGACACACAACTCGACCCACACGATTGGCTCGACAAACCGGGCCCGGTCGGGCGAGACCACCGCCACGCTCTCTCCGCTCGCGCGAATGAGCCGCACCCA